>CAUZOL010000160.1:0-14449 GCA_963581435.1 Planctomycetota bacterium | reverse complement strand
GGCCATCAAAAAACAGACGCAAACTTGTTATTTGAGTGAAATCCGGAACGCGAGAACGCCGCCAACCGTGCAGGCCAACTCAGCCGCATTTTTCGAGCCAGTCGCCACAAATTATTGCAGGACCTACTCGACATTTGGAGTTTCGGCGCTGGACGGGCAAACCATGGAGCGACTCAATCGCTCGCTTTGGCGCACTTCTGGTATTCTTCGCCGACGTGAACCATTAGTTCCAGCGCCAACAGATCGGCTCTCGCCATCACGTGACGTGCACTGCGGCTACCGAGATCGCGCACCAGCGATTCCACGCGATCCAGATGAAATTGCAACGTCCGGCGAGGAGTTACGCCTGCCGTCGCCACCAATTTGGCAAAGCCTGCAATTTCCGATGCCAAACTGCCCGATCCCATAATGACATAGGTTCGCAACAACTCGTGATAAAACTGTTTGGTTTCATCCGGCAATTCGATCAGCCGTCCCTCTGCCGACAATCCGCTTGTTGACGGACGATTCGACTCACCGTCTGAGTGTCTGCCGTCTGCAATGTCCTGCGTTGGTGGACCTTCCAGAGTTTCGATGAACGACCGCTGCTGCTGAAGCAGATGTTCCGCTTCATTTCGCTCCCGAACGAGCCGCCGTTGATGGACCACCGACAGACGATGATTCTCGCGAATTCGTTCTGCGTTTGAGACAGCCCGTCGAATCAACGGCAATAATGCCGGTGAATCGCACGAATTCGGTGTCACCAACACATCGCAGTCGAGCGCACAAAGACGCGAGTCGCGCTGATCGTTGATTCGCGAGGTAATGAAAATGACCGAATCGCTGTAGCCACTGCCTCGAACCGCCTGGAGCAGCAACTCCGATTCGTCGAGCGGGGCGGGTGACCGCGTCGTTGTCGAATCGCTGAGGATTACGCAATCGAAGTTCTCGTCCCGTAGCACGGTCAATGCTTCGCTTGGAGTCGATGCCCAGCGAAATCGCGGTTCGAGACATCCGTCCGCATCGAGCCGCAGCGCCAAACCAATCCAACTCGGTTCCTGAGCGCCAATCCACAACAGTCGCAGGCGGTGCGACACTTCGACCGGATGACGGGGTAAGTCGGTCATCTCGGAAAAATCAGGCGTGACAGACGTGGTTTCGGATTCCATCGTCGTTTCTCGTGACCGCTCAAATAATCTAAGGTTTTGTTGCGTACAGCGAATTGCCAGACGAACGCGGACGGAAGTTACGGGGAGCGGTTAGCTTGTGTCAATACCTACAACCCCGCGCCGAAGCCTCAAACACAATGAATGTCAATTTCGTACTGCAGGTATTGGGAGTTTTCGATTGACACAAAACTGGCCACTCGTATACTAACCGTAGAGATGGTCTTTTGTCCCTTTTTTCGGGAGAAAATTCCATTGTCCGCCGACCACTCAAATCTGGCAGCAGGATACGCCAGGTCGTGGTTCGCATGGACAATTTCGCTGATTTTGATCCGAATGATCAGCAAACTGCCGTCAATCGCATAGGTAGGAAAGCACGAACAGCCGCAATCGGTGCAACGTCGATCAACACAACAAACAGGGAGGTAAATGATGCTGGTCTTGAGCCGAAAACTTGGAGAAGCGATCACAATTTCCGACAACATCACGGTCAGGCTGGTGAAAGTCGGGAACGGTCGCGTGCGTCTCGGAATTGAAGCGCCGCCGAAAATCTCCATCAGCCGAATGGATGCGCCGGCTCCCACGATGGACAACCGCGCGGACATCGGCCATATACAACCGACCGTCTCCGTCTGACGTGAGTTTGGCGGTCGCGTCGCCTCTCAGATGCAATCCCCGAGACGCATTCGCGCGTCAATCGGGTTGCCTCGCGATATTTTCGCCGGGTGGCGGCTTGGGGAGAAACATGAATGTCGCGGTTGCGGAGGCGATGAGCGTCCCTTCTGCCGAGTGGATTTCGCCAGCTGTGACAGCCGTCATTCGTCCCGAATGACGAACTTCTCCCGTTGCTTTCAGACGTTCGTTTTCCCACGCAGGCCGAATGAAATTGACGTTCAACTGTACCGTGACCACATGATGATTCTCTGGAGCAACGGTGACGGCTGCAAACCCCATGCAAGTATCAAGGAGTGTTGCAGCCACGCCGCCGTGCAGAATTCCCAAAGTGCGAAGATGGCGCTCATCGACCGTCATTTCAAACACGGCCTTGCCGGCATCGACATGAGACGGGCGGATTTCGAGAAGCTCCAACAATGGAACATGCCGATCAACCGCCGCAGCGGTGTGATCGGATTCCGCGTGGCCGGATTCTGTGTCGCGAGACATCGATGTTCCTACGGTTAAGGTTGTGGCGGTCGCCGAATCGGCGCCGGGCAGCAGTCGAGGGGGCAAGTATCCGGGCTGGCTGCATATCGGCCGATGGCGCGGCGCTCGCTCGATTCGGACAGCCGTTCGGCAATCAATTCGCCGAGCATGCCGACAAATGCAGGGTGCGTTCCGACCGTCGTTGCACGCACCATTTGCATCCCCATGTCGTCCGCAGCCCGTTTCGCTTCATCGTCGAGATCGTACAACACTTCAAGATGATCGGACAGAAACCCGATGGGGTGCACAACAACCTCATGCACGCCCTGTTCGTTCAGCTCGCGCAGATGATCGCAAATGTCGGGTTCAAGCCACGGGTCCTGCGGTCGGCCGCTGCGGCTCTGATATACCAGCTTCCAATGCTCAGAAGAGATGCCCGCCGACTCCGAAACCAGCCGGCAGGTTTCAAGCAGTTGTTGCTCATAATCGCAACTGTTCGCCATCGATGCCGGAATGCTGTGCGCTGTATAGGCCACGTGCACGTTGCCACGCCGTTCCGGCGAAAATTGCTCGACGGCCCGGCGAAGGTGATCGGTGTTTGCCGCGATGAAACCGGGATGATTGTAAAAAGCGCGAATCTTATCGATCACCGGTGCACTCGCGCCGACTTGTTCGACGGCCGCTCCAACGTTTTCGCGATATTGTCGGCAGCTTGAATACGAACTGTACGCCGCCAACACCAAACCTATTGCCCGGCGTTTCCCGGCATCGGCCATTTCCTGCACGGTATCGGTCAGCATCGGGTGCCAGTTGCGGTTTCCCCATTCGATGGGCAAATCGATCTCACGCCGATCCAATTCGATTCGCAGCGCGCCGATGAGTTCCCGCACCTGATCGTTGATGGGGCTCTTGCCGCCGAATTGATAGTAGTGTTCGGCGACGGCGAGCATTCGTTCATGTGGAACATTGCGGCCCCGAAGCACGTTCTCAAGAAACGGTATCACGTCTTCGCGTCGCTCAGGGCCGCCAAACCCAATAATCAAGACGGCATCGTAATTCACTGCATCGTATTTCACTGTCGCCATACACCGACGGCCTTCGCAGAAATAAGTTACCACGCCGAAACCAAAGGAGAGCCTCCCCAACGCAAGCCGTATTATTAACCGTTCGCAGCAAAGGGCAACCCGAAATACGGCCTGTTCACCTTTTCGACGTTGCGAATTACCAGCCCGCCGCGCAAGCAAGGGTTTGCACGATGACTCTTTCTGCCAGGCACAGCAAACGGGACCAATCGCAATGGATGCCCACTGCAGGTCGATATGGAGTTGCTGAATCGAGCGCCGCCTGCCAACATCTGAGGACACACTCCAACTTTTCGCTCCGGAAAGGGCTGAGCCGATTCATCTTCTGCTTCCATTCTGTTCCAGTATTGTGGTGATTTTTGGCTTGTTGTGCCTCAAGCGTACCCACGAACGCGGTGCATCGACGTGGACTTCCATCATCCTTGTCTGCTGGTGTTCGGCGTTGATATTTCCGTCATTGACGTTAATGGGCGGCACGATGCAGCCTGCTTCCCTGTTGTGGCAACCGGCGATCATTGGTGGATTGTTTCTCGCAGGCCAACTGCTGACATTTCTCGCCGTCGCACACGGAGACGTCTCAATCGCGGCGCCGGTACTGGGGATCAAAGTGCTCATTGTGCCGGCGGCTTCTCGTTTCTTTGTCAATGAGGAGTTGTCGCCGGAGATCTGGATTGCCGCCGCCATCGCCGTCGTTGGCATTGCATTCGTGCAAGCCCGCGATGCGACTGTCGATCGTTCACGAATCGTGGCTTCCGTTGGTTATGCTCTGCTGGCCGCCTGTTCGATGACGCTGTTCGATCTGCTGATTCAACGGTGGGCCCCCAATTGGGGAGCGGGGTATTTTCTGCCAATCGCATTCGCGTTCGCGGCGCTGTTTTCGCTGGCATTCATCCCGCTGGCCGATCGACCGGCCGACATCCGGCGGTTGGGTGTCCTTCGACTATTATTGATCGGTGCTGTACTCATGTCGGTTCAAGCGATCGGAATGACCGTCACGTTGGGATTGTTTGGAGATGCGAAACGAGTGAATATCGTGTACTCGCTGCGAGGTCTGTGGGGAGTGCTGCTGACCTGGCTTCTCGCGCGACACGTCAACACATCCGGCTCTGGGGCGAGTCATCGGACGATGGTCATGCGACTGATTGGTGCCGTGCTGATTGGGATCTCTGTTGTGATTTCGATGACATGATTCAACTCTCGATCGCAACCGATTTGGCATCAAACGACAACAGAACAAGAGCGACAAGTGCTTTGTCACGTTTTTCTTTTTAGCGTGGAGCTGAGGCATAGTTACCCGAAGCGTCAGCGAGGACGAATCGGCAATTCTCGCCATCCCTCGCTTACGCTTCGGGTTACGATTTGAGCCGCTTACCGCGATTCATAATCTTGACGCAGCACCAGTAAGGAAGACACCCATGTCGGCGAGTGATCGAGACCGATGGAATACGAAGCACGCGAAGAGCAAACCGCAGTCGGCCGTTCAACCCGACGAGTGGCTGGTTGAAGCCCTGCGGCTGATTGAAGAAGCGAGCGGTGAATCGCAGCCATGCACGAGAACTCTCGACATTGCATGCGGCCTCGGACACAACACCATCTGGCTGGCTCAGCAGGGATGCCAGAGCGACGCTGTCGATATTTCGGCCAACGGATTGGAACTTGCCCGCCAATGCGCGACTGCCAACAAAGTTGAAGTCGGCTGGATTGAAGCGGATCTCGACGACTGGACCCCGAGTCCCGGTGAGTATGACCTTGTTGTTGTATTTCGCTTTCTGGATCGCGAAACGGTGCCGCCGATTGTACGAGCCACATTGCGCCCGGGCGGCTGGTTGATCTACGAGACATTTGCCGCCGCCCAAATTGAGCGACCGGATAGTCATATCAGTAACCCGAAGTTCACTCTGTCACCGAGCGAACTGGTAACGCTCTTCCCGGATTTTGAAGTGGTTGCAAACCGCGAAGATGTCCTGCCGGACCGAACCGTCCAACGATTCCTGGGCTGCCGGCATTCGGGCGAAAATCAAGACTAAAATAGTTATTGTCTCGTCTCAAAGCCCTCGGGCTGCGGCCCCAGGGATCAATCGGCTAAATATCGTTCGATCATCCGCGCTGAAAACCATCACCCGGTCCGGCTACAAACTTCGAAGGAATGCCAGCAGCGATTCCGATTCCTCTTCGCTCAGCGGTTTATCAAGTTGGTGACGAAAACGGAGTATGACATCTTTCAGACCGGCCGCGCGGCCGTCGTGAAATAGCCTGTCGCGTTGGCTGACGCCGTGCAGCGATGGCGGATTGAATGTGCGGCGACCCCGCTCGTCGGACAGGCCGACATCGAAAGTCTCGGTTGCAGTAAGTGTCGGCAGTGTATGGCATCGCACGCAACCGCGTGATTTGAAGACATCGCGACCGCGACGGACTTGTTCAACTGTCTGTCGATGTGTCGGCGGAGGAGCGGGCAGGCTTTCCAGATAACTGGCAAGATCCTTCGCCTGGCTGTCCGTCAATCGATCACCGTGCATTGTTGTTGTCACCGATTTTTGAATTTGATCGGGCAGCGATGCCATGCTTCCGTTCCAGGCCCACGGCCCCGTGTTGCGAGTTCCCAACAGAGAGGGAACGCGTTTCGGGGCACCGTAATCGCCGTCGCCCAGCGTATCGACGAGAAGTCCCGTGCTGTGACCATCGGTGTGACAACTGTGGCAACTCATCCAGTGATCGTGAGAGAGTCGTGCATCGAAAAACAGTAGTTCGCCGCGATCAATGGCAGAGAGTTGCGGTCTCTTTCCCAACGAAATCGTCTGCACAACTTGGCCCGTCTTGGGCGCAATGACTGATACAGAATCGTCGAACCGATTGGCGACGAACAACCGACCGTTACCAATCGCCATCGCCGTGGGGCGTCGACCGACGGTGATCCGTCTCACCAATCCGCCAGAACGAATCGCCACTTCACCACTGCCGGACAGACAAACGGCCATTAGATCATGACCATCCGTCACGACGGCATCGGGATCTCCACTCGCGCCACCAATGCCGCCGAAACGATCGAGCCAACCGCGCGTCGTTGCGCTGGCATCCATGTCGGCAAAGTTGTTGTCGATGAAAGTTTGCGTCTTGAACACCTGCACCGCGTTGGTAACCAACCTTCCCCAGTGCAGCTCCTCGTAGTCGGCTCGTCCCGCGGAATCGAACTGCTGATGGGCGACAAAGAGTTCTTTGCCATTGGAACTGACAGCCAGGCCACGAATGTTGTGGCCGTCCAACCTGCGGATGCCGAGCAGCTTCACATTGACTGCGTCCACGACGCCAATCCGACCGCCAAACGCATCGGCAACCAGCAGAATACGATCTCGATCCACCAACAACATTTCGTGGGATGCAAAGGGAAGCTCAATCGTTCGGCTGTGTGCTGCCCGCTCAAATCCGTCAGCAAAATCGATCGCAGTCAACTCGCGCGACCACTTCGAATTGACGAAAACTCGCCGCCGAGATTCAGAGACAGCGAGTTTGACGGCAGACTTTGGTACTTTGGCGACGGAATCAATCGCGACGTCGGCGTCGCCCAGAGACACCTTCAACAGCCGATTTCTCCCGTCGTCCAACACAATCAAGGCGTCGCTGTGGGGGATCGCAATCATGTCGGCAATGCGCGTGGCGACCGGATACTCGGCGATAACTTGTTCTGTGGACGACTGAATCACCGAGATCGTTCCACTGCGACGATTGGCAACCAGAATTCGACCGCCGTCTGCAACGATTGCCACCGGTCGCCGCAGCTTGTCCTCCGGCCGCTTCTCAGCCGACTCGACAGCAGAGGAAAACACGCCAGCACCAATTCCCCACAGAATAAGCAGCAAGCACACGAGACACAGGATGTAGGTCGTTCGCATTGGGAACCCCACTCGTTAACGCTGACAGGGCGGCAGTCATCGACGGGAGTTTAGCAGGTTCGCTCTGACATCGACTATCTGAAGTTTCGAGAATTCGCGCAGAAAACTCCAGCATGCCGCGGCAATCAGCACTGCTGGATTGTTTCACCTTTCGGTGCCGAGGGAAAGTGCGATCATTCAGGAAGCCGAACCAAGCGAACCCATTGCTTGATTCGCCAGGCAGCTGCCGGAGATCGAAAAAACTAGGACCTTGATGTTCCGTCTCTTCCTGTGCCTGTTTGAAATTGTTTGAGAATGCCGAGCCGAAAAGCGGAGGGGATCGTGATGAGGCCGCATCTGAATAGAAGAAGATTTGCTTCTCTTTCGTGAGCTGACAACTTTTCTTGACACGCCAACGCCCAATCACTCGGCTTCCCATGTTCAACCTCACATCGACTCATGCTGCGACGGCTGCCTACTCACCAGAACAACGCAAGGTTGCGCTCGCAGCTGCGTGACGAACCACAAGCGGCCGGATCCCGGGCGTCGTAGTGAAGCACCGCCCACAGCCACGCATGTGCCATGTCGTCGGCCGGCTCACCCGCCGTGTGCTGGATACTCGGTGGACCGGTCGATCCGCACACACTCGTACAGAACATTTCTGTTTAGAGTGACTTGAAACCACCGCACCGCCGGGTTCTACTTTTGCACTGTAGCCATGTGTGTAGTAGACGCACATCCGGCTCCAGCGGCCTGCGCGACTGTTGGGCCACAAAGACGTTCGGACGACAATGATCGACACGCACGTTCTGAATCGTGGCGAACGAGCCGTCCGCAGTCCGGCGGATTTCGACGAATTTGTTTCCGAATAACGTCCGCACGTTATTCGGAAGTAGTCCTGATAAACCATAGTTATACGGCTTGAAATCATGGATCGCTTACTCGTAACCGTCGTTGGAAACCGCAACTCCGGCAAAAGCCGCACCTGGAATACTCTCTTTGGCAGGACCGTTCGGACGGGTTCAGTTGAACGGCAACTCGATCTCGGCAACGGTGAACACGTATCCGTATTCTTGGTCAGCGGCTCACCTGAAGAACGTGAAACTTATGTTGGCGACATCATCCAAGGCAATCCACGAATCGTTCTTTGCTCCCTGCAATATCGCAATGACGTTTTCGACTCGCTTGACTACTTCATCACAAACGACTTCTTCGTATTCGCTCATTGGCTGAACCCGGGATATGACGATCAGGAAACACAAACGGACACGATGAATTTGGTTGGTCGCGTATTGGATCACGATTCGTTGATTGGAATTCGTGATGGAACTATTGATGAATTTGGCCGTGTCGAAGAAATTCGAGATTATATTCGTGGGTGGGCGTCGTCGCGCAATCTTGTCACAACTTCCACCTCCACCGGAAACGCCGTATAACAAGGCGCTCAACCTGACCCGGTGCTGCCGGGCGGGGTTTTTGGTAGAATCTGTTTCCTATGCCCGGCAGCACCGGGCAGGTTAGCTTGGTCGTTAGATGTCATGACAAAGCTCTTTGTGATCCAGGCTCGCTCGGAACCGGTTGCAATCATTCTGCGTCGTGGTCCTTCTCGCTGGTACCACCTAATCGAATGGCGAACTCGCCGCGACACGTTTTGCCATGGCGCTTGGATCAAAGGGCGTATCGACGAAGACAAGTGCGACCTTTCACCCGACGGTCGGCTTTTCCTCTATTTCGTCCATCAAAGCAGTCGTGGTGGAACTGCATTTACTCACGCCTGGACGGCCGTAAGCCGCACTCCGTGGCTTGAGGCCCTTACCCTGTGGCCACAGGGGACGACATACGGCGGCGGCCGCTTTACGGACAATCGCTCGATAGCGTTGCGCGGCGTTTTGGGCTCGCCACATCCAGACTTTCCCTTGGGCGGTCTGCAGACTGTCGAGGCAGCAACGGATTGTCATCGGTCAACCGAGGATGTACTCGATTCGGATTGGTGCGGTCGGGATTTTAAGGGCCACATCGTATTCACGCGAGGCGGGCAACTCTTTCGGCGTACAAAAGATAGCGAAAACATGATTGCTGATTTCACCGATCTGGAACCAGACCCCAAACCTGCGCCAGAATGGGCCACGCGTAAGCTGTAGGGTTGCCAGCCAGATAGGGTGCGTCAGAGCGAAGCGGCAGACGCACCGCGATGACGTGCTGTCCGGCGAATCACGGTGCGTCCGCGCCTGACGGCTTGACACACACTACGGGTGGTTTCAAAACCGTAGCCACCGTCGCCAGACGGTGGGCAACGCTCGACGAATCCACGCTCTGGCGAGCGTGGCTACGATGAAAACAGGGTTTTGAAACCACCTCTAGGGTACTGACCGGATGCAGAGCCGAACAACAGGGGGAGCCTCACCGCGGCATGCTCTCTCATTTCGTCGAAACGGGCTTGTCTCGACAGCGGTCGAGGGCATCGGGCATTGCTTTCAGCCAGGCATTTGCTTCGGGTGTCAAACTGTTCCACTGCAGACCGCCGGCGTTGTAAATCTCCTTCGCCCGATTGACGTTGCCCAGTTCGAGGGCGAGTACGAGCGCCGCCATGTCGAGTTCCAGCCCCAGTGCGACTGCAGAGGAGTGTTTCCGCAGACGTTCGATCAAGTCCGCGGCTGCGGCGGCGCGGCCCTGTTGAAAGAGTATCAATGCATATTTGAGTAGCCTGGAGGCATTCTTTGCATCACCACCAAGCGCCGCATGGAAGTACTCCCACGCCTGTTCAACCTCACCGAAATCAAGTTGCTTGTAACCGTGCCGCAGGTGAGCTCCGGGATTGTTCGGCTGGGTTTCACCGTGAAGCCGCTGACGCCGAGCCCAGTTTTCCAGCCAGTCAATCCGTTGCCGACCGTTGGCCAGATAGACCGGTCCCAGCCGATCGAAGTGCCGCCGGTAAACGGAGCGTCGCTGTGTTTCGGACCAGGCCGGCATCGTATCCGGCAGGCTCAGCCGTCGCATTTCTGCGCTGATTGCCTCCGCAATTTGTTGATGAGCGGCGAGCGTCGGATGAACATGGTCGGTGTACCAATCGTTGCCGGGAATCTGGTCGACACTCTGTTCCTCGAATAGCCGCCGTGCATCAATCAACGGCGTATCGGTTTCGCGGGCAACAGCCTTGAGAATTCCGTCCATGCCCTCAAGCATTCGCAGCGGGCAGACGTCCTGATCTTTCGCGCGAATGTAATACTCTCTTGCTTCATGCGACCGGCCGAGCCGTTCGAGACAGCGGCCCATGCGAAACAGCAACAGTGCATGTTCGGCATCGATCGCTTCGGCTTGTCGGTACAATTCGATGGATCGCTGCAGGTCGCCCGATTCCATTTTTGTGGCTTCATCGAATGCCGCCTGCCAGCGGCGTTCTTCGTCGGCCGTAAGTTTCGGCTTGCCGTTGGACTCGCCCGATCGATGTTCCGACTTGAACGGCGGTGTGTCCCTCAAATTCGAGCCGAGACCTACCAGCATGACCGGAACGCCTTGCTGCCGACACATGTCAACCATGTTGCGTACCGATTGCTCGAAATGCGCGACGACACCCGAACGCCATTTTTCATCGCGATGATAGGAAGCGTAACCGCTCGCCTCGTCGAGCCGTGTTTTCACCGCGTCGGGCAAGACCGTTCGGCCCGAATTGTCTTCTCCCGACTTGTTGCCGCCGTTCGACAATCGCGAGACGATTTGCACGGTTCGCAGCGTGTAAAGACGTTCCTCAATCCAGACCCGCGCGGCCGAGCGGGTCTTGATGGAATTGTATGTCCGGTCTTCCAGAAACTCGTTGTGTCCTGTGGCGATGACGATTAAGTCCGGTTCGTAGCGAAGTACTTCTTCCAGAATCCGCGTGAGCCGATAACTGGCGTACGACAGACCGCCACAGTTGACGACTTCGTAGTGTCGCGTGGGGTCACAGTCGGCCAGTTCCAGTTCCAGCCATTTGGCGAATGCGGTGTCGGTCTCGTAAGGCCGTCCCCGGACGGTCGAACCGCCCAGACAAAACACGCGGAATCCGTCCGCCGGTTTCTTTGCGGCGAACTCCTGCGCACCGAAAAACAGTCGCCGCGATCGCGCCGTCCGAACAACAGCGTCGTCAACGTCACGTTCAAACAACGGCGTCAGATGGCTGAAACCGACCAGCGGGTCGCTGTCAGATTCCGTAGCGCCGATGTCGAACACCGAAAGCGCCGTCTCAAGAAGAACGAACGGCAAGAACCCGAACGCAATCGCCACCAGCCGGAATCTCCATCGCCGCCGACCATTGGTTGAGCCCCGCGCCGATGAATGTTCCCCTTTGTCGGCATTCTTGAATGAACGGTCAGTCATCAACGATCACCTGCTGCGCGTGCCATTGCGAATCGGGCTTCAACTTGTCTAAATGGCGGATTCGAGACTATTTTGAAGAGAAGTGTCGCCGAGACCGCGCAGTACTCCCGATACCGTACTGTTGCGGCAGAGCTATCGTTGGAAAGTAACATGAGTGAGAATTCCAGTCTACCTGAGCGCGTTGCCGCACTAGAAGAGGCTCAGCATCGCCAGTCGTTCCTCGCGCCGCGTACCAGCGTGCCGTTGTGGGTTGGTGTGTTCGCATTACTGGGGATCCTCGGTATACAGATTTGGTCGATGTCAGCGAATTCCGACCGAATCGAATCATCAGAAAAGGAGCAATTGTTCTGGCTGATCTGCCAAGGCCGGGAGACGCCCGCAGAGCGAACGCGGGCTTTCCTCAAACTGGTCGAATTGGGCAACAAAGAGTGGCGCAGCGCCCAACTGAAACAACTCGAACTCAAGGGAGTCGATCTCAGCGGCTTCGAACTCCGATGGGCCGATCTCGAAGCGGCAGAACTGGCTGGCTCGCAGTTGGTCTATTCTGACTTGTCCAATTGCAATCTTCACCTGGCCGATCTGCAAGACGCCGACCTTTCGGAGGCCGAACTCGTTGAGACGATTTTCTTTCAGGCTCAGCTCGAATCGGCCACCTTCCGAAAGGCGAACCTGCAGGCGGCCATCCTGGAGCAAGCGACTGCCACAAAAGCCGTGTTTGTGCTGGCCGACCTATCGGACGCCAACCTGCTGATGACCGACATGACCGGCGCGGATTTGACCGGTGCAAATCTTTCCGGAGCGAACCTCGAATCGGCCGTACTTCGCAATTCTCAGGTCGCGCTGACAAACTTCACCGAGGCCAATTTGCGAAACACCGATTTCACCGGCAGCAACTGGTGGAGAGCGCGGGGACTCACATCGGACCAAATTCTCAAATTCCGCAAGAAGTTCGCACCCCAGAAGGATTCCGGCGAATCGAAACAGAACGACTATCGGCTTTGGTTGAAGAGTCTGGAAAGCGACAAGTGATCGCCGCACGAGTTTGAAGTCTCTGTAAGCGGCTTTGATTGACAATACAATACATTTCAATTCCCGCGGGCGGTTTGCCGTGGCATTGTGGAACACAGCCTACGGGTTGTCTCTGCACGGGGAATTGAGATACATTGACGGTAACACAGCGGGTCGAAAGATATCGATCGCGGTGAACTGGCCTGGGAGAAATTGTATGCTCACAATCGTCGGCAAGAAGCAGCGATTTTGTGATGGCGCCTCACGACGCCAATTCCTCAAAATCGGCGGGTTGGCATTGGGTGGAATGTCGCTACCGCAAGTCTTGAAGGCGGAGTCACAGTCTTCATCGGCGAAGGACGGCAAAGGACTGTCGCACAAGGGCGTCATCATGATCTACCTGTCCGGTGGGCCGTCCCATCAGGACATGTACGATTTGAAAATGAAGGCTCCCAAGGAGATTCGCGGCGACTTCAAACCAATCGCGACGAACGTCCCCGGCATCGAAATCTGCCAGCACATGCCACGGCTGGCGAAGATGATGGACAAGTTCGCCATCATCCGTTCGCTCCACGGCTGTCCCGATCAGCATGCTTCTGATCTTTGCCTGAGTGGGTACCCAATCGGAGGCGGCAAAAGGCAATCGGGGCATCCTTCGCTCGGTTCGTTTCTCTCGAAGATTCAGGGGCCGGTTGATCGAGCTGTGCCGCCCTTTGTCGGGCTGACAACCAAAACCCGCCATGCACCGTATTCCAATCCGGGTGTGCCGGGATTTCTCGGATTGGCGCACGCGCCAATTCAGCCGGACGGCGAAGCGATGGCGAACATGCGACTCAACGGCATCACCGTGGATCGACTGTCGGACCGCAAGGCATTGTTGTCGAGCGTCGATCGATTTCGGCGCGACGCGGACGCATCGGGAATTGTCGAAGGAATGGACGCCTTCACTGAGCGTGCATTCGGTCTGCTGACGTCGAGCAAATTGGTTGAAGCGCTTGACCTCGACAAGGAAGACAAGAGCCTGCGCGATCGGTATGGTCGCGGAAGTTCGTCGCCCGCCTTCGGTGAAGATGCCGGCCCGCATTGGATGGACCAGTTTCTGATGGCCCGACGATTGATTGAAGCCGGTGTGCGGTGTGTCACGCTGTCATTCGGCAGTTGGGATCGGCATGGCGCGAATTTCAGCCGGCTGCCAACCCAATTGGCGAAACTCGATCAGGGAATCACCGCGCTTGTCCAGGACATTCACGACCGAGGATTACAAGACGACGTGAGCGTTGTTGCCTGGGGCGAATTCGGCCGAACTCCGAAGATCAATAAGAGCGCCGGTCGCGACCATTGGCCGCGCGTCTCCTGCGGATTGTTAGCCGGAGGCGGCATGCGGACAGGTCAGGTGATCGGTTCAACCAACCGGTTAGGCGAAGTGCCGAAAGACCGCCCGGTGCATTACCAGAATGTCTTCGCCACGCTGTATCGTCAACTGGGGATCGACCCGGCCAATACCACAGTTACCGACCCAGCCGGTCGCCCGCAATATCTGGTCGATCACCGTGATCCTGTGCACGAATTGATTTGAATCCTGCTCGAATCAGCGAAGAATCGGATCCGTCCTTGCATGAAATCTGCTTCGATTGCATCTCTTGCTGCAGCGATTTGATACAGTCCCGCCTGCTGTGCCGTCGCCGACTCCTTATTGATATAGTTGATGTTGTCTGAAGATGCGATGGTTTGAACTTCCCCAAACTTTGTGGACACTCCGTTAGTATTATACCGCCTGCTCAAACTGTTCCGGGCTCTGGTAGTCCAATGTTGAGTGCAGGCGTTCTCGGTTGTAGAACACTTCAATGTATTC
>CAUZOL010000159.1:0-14531 GCA_963581435.1 Planctomycetota bacterium | reverse complement strand
TCTACCCCGACTCGCTGTTCCTTCCGAAGCATAACCCGATCGAACCGCCGTGGTACGTGATCCGTATGCCCGGTGGTGTGGGAGGGGTGGCGCCGCGAGGCGCCCCCCTATCCCGATCAACCACCGTTTTAGCGGACTCGGGCTCGACCGGATGAATCCGACAGGGATGGCCTTCATCGTGCACGTTTTAACCAACGTTTTGCGAGACATCGAAGCCGTGCAACCGCTGAGCCATTGAGCGTGAGATTCTGTTAATTGAGCCGCCGAGAATCGACTGAGAGTGAGTTGCGTTTCTCTCAGAATTTGCGTGTTGCTATAATCGAATCCAGTCGTCGGGCGAGCGTGAGCAACCGTGGCAGGGAATTCGAGATTCCTGATCGAAATGAATTCGACGAACTCTACTCGGCGACTCCTCTGATTGACAAAGGCGGAGAGGACCGAAATGGGGCAGCTTTATTCTTCTCTCTATCGAATAGGGATCACCGCAGTCTTATTGGCGTTCGCTCTCGGAAGTCTGACGGCCGCGGAGCCGACTGCTTCGAAGGTTTTGACGTGGACGTTCCGCGAGGACTTTCGCTCGGGAAAGCAAAGGGAGAATCCCAACAGCGACCGCCTCGGGCAGCCGACGTGGTTTTTTCTGCGGACCACCAATGCCGACGGACCGATTGCAACGCGGCAGTGGTTACGGGACGGGAAATACGTTCTGCTGACCGAGCAGGGCGGCAATTTGTTCGGGGCGCCGTTGGATGGCTGGGCCTACCGAGCCGGCAAACAACGCTTGGCGCCCCTCGTGGCTCGGGTCACTGCTCCCTATGACGTGGGCCTTCAGTTCAAGCCGGGCGACATCACGATCGCCCCCGGACCAGACCACGCGATAATCGTTGGCTGGCGCTCACCGGTCGCGGGCGTTTTGGAAATTGAAGGCGTCTTCGAGCATGCCCAGAATTGCTGCGGGGTCAACTCACAAATTGCCTGGTATCTGGAGCGCGGCCCGTCACCGAATCCGATGAAAGGCTTCCAACCACTCTTGCTGGCTTCCGGAAAATCTGATTTTGGCAGCACGACACAGCGCGGCGTTTTTCACATCAAGAATCAGAAGATCCAGCCCGGCGAGTTCCTGTATTTCATCGTCGATGCGATTGCCGACGGAACCGGAACAGTCCATCACGGCGACGGAACACGGTTCGACGTCACGTTGACCGTCCGGAACGCGAAGTTCCCACCACCGCCGTCGTTCGAAAAGGACATCTTGCCGATTCTCGCTCGGAGCTGTCATGAATGTCACGGTGCGGAAACACAGGAATCGCAACTTGACCTACGGACATTGGCGGCAATGTTACGCGGGGGAGACAACGGACCGGCCATCGTCCGCGGTCATCCCGAGCGCAGCTATCTGATTGATCTGATCTCAAGGGGTGAAATGCCACCCGATGAAAATGAGAAACTCAGTCCCGATCAGCTTGCTCTGCTGCGCCGCTGGATCAAGGCCGGCACACCGGCAGAGGAGAAAGTGGGAAAGATAAGTCCCCGCTCATTTGTCAGCGCCGAAGATCGAAAGTTCTGGGCTTTTAATAAACCTATCAAACGAGCGTTGCCGAAAGTTCAGCAGATCGATCGAGTCCGTTCTCCCATTGATCGGTTTGTATTGGAAAAACTTGCAACCAAAGGGTTGAGTTTTTCGCCGGATGTTGATCGCGTGACGCTGCTGCGGAGGGCGTATTTCGATTTGATTGGCCTGCCCCCAACACCGGCAGAGATCGATGCGTTCCTTAACGACACGCGCCCCGATGCGTACGAACGCCTGCTGCAAAGGCTGCTGGAATCTCCGCATTACGGCGAGAGGTGGGGTCGTCATTGGCTGGACGCAGCCGGTTTTGTTGACGTTCGGCTGTTCGACGGGGATCTGGCCACCATCTATCTCAACGAGGGCATGTCGCGATACCGTGACTATGTGATTCGCGCGTTCAATGCCGACAAACCTTGGGACCGCTTCATCACCGAACAACTCGCCGGTGACGAACTGGCCGACTGGAAATCAGCGGAGACCTTCACCCCCGAAATACGTGACCTGTTGGTCGCCACCAGTTTCCTGCGAAACATCGAAGACCCCACCAGCGAACCGCAGTACGGCGTCAAGCAGCGGTACGATGTGTTGTTCGACTTGATGCAGACTGTTTCCACCAGTCTGCTTGGACTGACGATGGAATGCAGTCGCTGTCACAACCACAAATACGACCCAATCTCCCAGCGTGATTATTTTCGCCTGATGTCGTGCTTTGAATCTGCCTACAACGTGAACGACTGGCTGAAGCCTCAGCAGCGCTGGCTGGCCGATGTTTCACCGGCTGAGCGTCAAACCATCGACCAACTCAATAAGACGATCGATGGCGAAACGGCCGGGCTGCAGAAAGAACTGAAATCCGCCGAAAAGTCGAAGAACAAGAAGAAGGCGGACGAACTGAAATCGCGGATTGCAAAGCTCAATGGGTCGAAGAGAAGTTATGGAAGAATTCAAGCCCTGTGGGACGTCGGTCAATCGCCGCAAGCGAGGCTGATGCGGCGCGGAAACTACAAGACGCCCGGCATCTCGCTTGAGCCGGGATTTCTGGAAGTGCTCAGCACGCCGAACAATTTGATCGCCAACCGTCCGCCCGACACGCGACAGGGTTCCAGCGGTCGCCGGTTGGCGTTGGCTCGCTGGATGACCAGCCGCGAGCATCCGCTCACCGCGCGGGTGATCGTCAACCGCGCCTGGCATCATCATTTCAGCGTGGGAATAGTTGCGACACCGGGAAACTTCGGACACTCCGGTGCCGGAGCGACACATCCGGAACTGCTCGATTGGCTGGCGGTTGACTTCATGGAACACGGTTGGAGTCTCAAACGCTTGCACAAACAGATTATGACATCGACCGTCTACCGCCAATCGTCACGACGCCCGCAAGACCCAGGCGCGGGATCGGAACGCGTCGATCCGGAGAACAAGCTGCTGTGGCGAATGAACCTCAAACGTTTGGAAGCGGAAATCGTCCGCGATGCGATCCTGGCGGTCAGCGGCAAACTCGACCGCACAGCCGGCGGCCCGCCGGTGATGATCACCAAACCCTCCGATGGTCTCTCGATGGTCGTGAAAGGAGCAACGCCCACCAGCCACCGGCGACGCAGCATCTATCTGCTGGCGAGGCGCGTCTATCCATTGAAGTTCCTGGAGGTCTTCGACGCTCCGATCATGCCGATCAATTGCACAAAGCGAGCCAATTCCGCCACCGTCCTCCAGTCGTTCACGTTTCTCAACGGGCCATTCGTAATCGAAAACGCAGCCCATCTGGCCGAACGTGTTCTGAAGACGTCCGGCGATGAGCCCGCGCGGCAAATCGAGACGGCCTACCGCCTGGCACTCTCCAGACAACCGACCGCGTCCGAAATTAGAAAATGCCGCGCTTACCTCGATGAGCAGACAACACTTCACGCCGGCGACAAATCGTCCGGCAAACCGGAACCAAGAAAAGCCCTGGCCGACTTGTGCCACATGCTCTTGTCTACGAATGAGTTCCTTTACGTCGAATAAGGGATACACCATGTTTCCGCTGTATTCACGCCGACAGATTCTGCAGAAAACCGGTTTGGGGTTTGGTGGCCTCGCGCTGGCGGGTTTGCTCGACGAAACCGGTCAGTTGGAAGCCGCCGTCTCTCGGTCGGAGCCAAGCGACCTGAAGCCGCGATCCGCACATGTTCCCGGCAGGGCGAAGGCCATCATTCAGTTGTTTCAAAACGGCGGCGTCTCGCAGATGGACGTCTTCGATCCGAAGCCGGAACTCACCAAACGCGACGGCCAGCCGCATCCCGGGAAGGTGGAAACGTTCCAACTCGGCAACAAAAACGTGCTTTTGAAATCTCCGTTTCGATTCCACAAGCGGGGTGAATGCGGCATGGAGTTGGGCGAGACAATTCCACATATCGGCTCGATCGCCGACGACATCTGTCTGGTTCGCTCCATGTTCACCGAGAACAACAACCACCCGTTCGCAATCAATATGATGCAGACCGGAAAGACGTTTCCGGGGCGTCCTGCCATGGGCTCATGGATCTGCTATGCGCTTGGTTCCGAAAGCCGGAACCTGCCCGGCTACATCGTGCTGCGCGATCCAGCCGGGTACAACACTTCCGGAAAAATGGTCTGGTCGAACGGCTGGCTGCCGGCGATCTTTCAGGGAACCGAATTCAGTTCGTCCGGCAACGCCGTCCATCATCTGAAGACGCCTCCAGCACTGTCCGGTCGCGCTCGATCCCGCAGCCTGCGGTTGCTCGCCGAGTTAAACGAAGAACACCGTCGGCTTCACCCCCGCGAATCGGAACTGGAGGCCCGCATTCAAAATTTTGAACTCGCCGCCCGCATGCAACTGGCCGCCGGCGACATCCTCGACATTTCCAAGGAATCGAAAACAACCCGCGACCTTTACGGCTTGGACAACCCCACCACCGCCGGTTATGGCTTGCGATGTTTGATGGCCCGCCGGTTGGTGGAAGCGGGCGTTCGCTTCGTGCAGATTTTCCCGCCGCACAAGCCTTCGTTTCAGCCGTGGGACCATCACGGCAACCTCAAAGGGGGCATGCAAACGATCTGCTCACAAGTCGATCAGCCCAGTGCCGCCCTCATTAAGGACTTGAAACAACGCGGTCTGTTGGAAGAGACCGTCGTGATGTGGACCGGTGAATTCGGCCGCTTGCCAATCACCGAAGGTTCCAACGGCCGCGATCACAACCGGCATGCTTTCAGCCTGTTTCTGGCCGGAGGTGGATTCAGGCGCGGCTCCGTCTACGGAGCGACGGACGAATTCGGTTACGCGGCGATCGAGAACCGCGTGAGTGTCCCCGACCTGCATGCCACCATTCTCGGTCAGCTCGGCATCGATCACACTCGGTTGACCTACAAACACAACGGCCGCCTCGAACGCCTCAGCGATCCCGAAGTGACCGGCGCCCGCGTCATCCAGCCGCTGCTCGCATAGCTGATTTGGTTACCAGAATCAAATCGTGAAGAAGCTGAGGCGGTTTTCCTCGAATCCCGTAGGGCAAGAAATCGTAGGACGTGAAATCCGGCGATTACCAGTGCGTGTAGATCCCACCCATCCCCGACGGTCGCCACCTCGTCACCGCCAACGGCAACGGCACGGTCTACGTGCTGCGGTTGAAGGAATGGTTGGCGAAGTGAGCTAATCGTGCCGAACGCCAGGCGGCGCGTCATTTCGGTCAGGATTGACAACGTTCGATCAGCTTCAAAACTGATCGGCGGCAGGCAACACACGGATTCTACTCGATTCTGTCCGCGAAACTCGTCGAATCGCGGACACACGGAAAAAGGACCGTTTTAGCGGACTCCGTACGCGCCATCCGGTGTGGGTTACGTCGATTAGCGATTCTGATTCCTTGGTCTAAATTAGACCATCGTCTGGAATTCGGACATGTCCCGGTTTTTGGGACAGATCGCTCATCCCCGTCACATCCGGTCACGCTTCCACGGTGGATGACTCGTCTCGTCTCTGCACCGAGACGACCGGTATGGCCTCACCGCGGTCACCACGTACTGACGGCGACGGTGGACGATGGTGTGACCAGCTTCAACGCCCAGCAGCGTCTTGGACGGATGCCATCGTTTCCTCTGCCCCTTCAACAATTCCCGCGTCTTCGCAGCCGCCAACATAACGGGATGCTTGTGCCGAACACGGCTCGGTGGTCTATTGAACTATTTCTAACCACGTGCGGCGTGATTGAACGAACTGTTGGCTATACAATTCGCTTCACCACAGAGACGCTGCCAACATCATGAGTTCGGAACACGAGCGATATGCAAAGTACATTCACATGGATTCCGCTCTACAAAGAGCTGGCAGGTCTGCTTGTTGATTGGGAAGACCGCCAAGCCGAGCTTATCGCGTGTCTCGACAAGCTGAGAACCGACGGGATTAAAGTCACACCGCTGAATGACAAAGACAAGGATGGAGCGAAATTCTTAATCAAGGAGATTGATCCATTCACGTTCCTCGGCTCATTCAATCGACAGACCCGTCCGAAAGAGCGACTGGCAATCCTCACCGAGGTCAAAAAGATGCTGGGAGCATCCAATCCACTCCCCGAAGACTTTAATGGTATTCCAGTCGTCAACAATCAACGTTCGTGGTTCATTGCATATCAAGCGAAGCGCGGACGCGGCGATGTTGCAACATTGTGGAACGTGTTCCGTCTGGCGCTGTGTGACAACCCGCTTGATAATCCCGAGTTTGCCAAAGCGTTCGATTCAGCACTGGATGTTTGGGGCGTCTCTACCAACCTCACAATGGGGCTGTTCTGGATTCGTCCAGATACGTTTTTGAATCTGGACAACGTCAATCGCACGTACCTCGATATTAAGTTGCCGCCACAGGGCCTTTCCGCTGAGTTCTACATTAAGACCGTCAAGTCAGTTGTGGCAAAAGGCAAGCCGCTGCCTGACGTCTCGTATGACGCCTGGCATTCAACGAATACCGACGATGGGAAGTCGACTGGGGGCTCCGGTGGTGAGTTGCCGGCCGAAAACAACTTTTGGCTTGTGGGAGCATACTGGAGCAGCTCAGACCCGCCCGGTCAGACAGAGCGATTCCTGAGTGAAGGGGTCTGGCAGAACGGCTACAGGGACAAGTACCTTGATGAAGTTCGATCCATCAAAGTAGGCGATCAAATCGCCATCAAATCGTCCGCAACCCAGAAGAAGAATCTGCCGTTTGACGCACGCGGGAACACCGTCTCGAAGATGCCGATCAAGGCTGTTGGCACGGTGGTTGCCAATCGAGGCGACGGCAGGACGGTCGAGGTCGAATGGGAGACGGGTTTCGAGGCAAAGGACTGGTTTTTTTACACAGATCGACGAACGATCTGGCGGTTGAGAACCGACAAAGGTTACCGGCTCAAAGACCTTTCCAGCAGACTGATTGACTTTATATGGAACGGTGCGGATCAGGACTACGAGTGGTTCTGCAAACGTTGGTGGAATTCTGACAAGACTCCCGATCCAGACGATGGTGATGAAGAGGCCGCATATCCCAGGGCACTGTTTGTCCGACAGGCACACATAGTGAGCCAGACCGCCGCACGTACCTTTGTGGCATCCGTGCTCAGGACGGTGGTGGAGGCGGATGCGACTTTCTCGGCACACACTATCGACTACTCGTCCCTGTCAGCCAAATCGAACGTTCCGTCGTTCTCAAATTCCCGGTCGGCAGCCCGCTCTTTATCCAATCGCTCCTTCTCTTCGCGTTCGTCGATGGGTGCCAGTCCAACGTCGTCCGCATCGTCCGACAGCCCGCTCGGCTTTCGGAGAACATCCCGATGACCGCATTGCGGACAGCGCACTTTCTTCCCGACGAACTCAGCACGCGCTTTCAGCGACTTGCCGCAATTCGCGCACGTGATTCGGAACAACATAAGAATTGGCCTTCCGGTAGCAAGCACAACGGCAACCCGCAAAACAGCCCAGCCCCCATACTGCTGTATGTCTGCCATCAAATCAAACGAAAAAACCGCCAGCAACGCCAGCGGGTTCGGTGTCGGCCCACAGATTGTCTTTGTTATGCCACCATCTTCCGCTTCCGTCGTCGGTAACCAATCAGACCGATCGCACCTGTTGCGAGTAGGACGAGGCTGGATGGTTCGGGGACAGGGGATGTCGTTGTGAGCGAAAAATCATCGTACCAAGTTTCGGATGGAAGAGGAGCAGAGAAAGACCCGGACCATCTGATATTATCGAGCGATTTCCCCGACGCAA
This sequence comes from Planctomycetota bacterium, assembly GCA_963581435.1. Classification (GTDB taxonomy): domain Bacteria; phylum Planctomycetota; class Planctomycetia; order Planctomycetales; family Planctomycetaceae; genus JABISG01. Next base: position 6,733 of record CAUZOL010000159.1, on the reverse strand, counting down.
GAAAGGGTAGCATGTTGACCGTGTGCCATTGATCCATTGCCAAATTTAGGTCGTGCGATTCTTGAAAACCGTCTGTATACAGAATGATGATATTCCTCAATCCCCTCCCGCCAGTTCGTTCGCCTTCTCGATCCATGAACAATGAGTAACTGAAAGATGAAATGTCATCGACGGATAATGAAGAAAACACATACTTCAGAGCAACTGATGTGTTATTACCGTAGGCACTGTAAATTCCAGTATTCGGTCGTTCTGAAGTAACTGTCCAATCTGGACCAGTTCCTCCGCCATTTCCAATCCACCCTCCCGAAAGGTCGCCTGTCTCAAATCCACCGTTCACAATAAACCCCGCCTGCACCTGCCCCACCGAGGCAACAAGAACGGCAATCGTGAGCAGAATCTTCATGTCGCTTCTCCAATTTCGGTCTGGTTGATTCATCACGCCGATACGCCCACAGCAAAGCCAGACGTCCAGCATCGTCAACTGTCATCCCAAGCGTGCAGTGAAACACGCTGTGACCGGATATTCAAGAGTCAACCGGCAATCTCGGCAAGATACGCAAAGTCTGCGAGGCGACGGTCGCACGTGCTCCAAGGGGGAAAACGAAGCCAGCACGTCGCCGCTGCGGGACATTGAACGTCGGTATCCCCGGCGGTGCGCTCTTGCGAGGGCGTGGGCGTGGCCGAAAAACCCGTCAGCCGTCCCGATGGTGTCCGATCTTATTGATTTCCCGCTTGGGCGACTACTCTTCGCACCCCAAAGCAGAGTTTGCCAGCTTCATCGTCGATGGCATGACGCGATGCAGGCGGGTACCGTCTGAGGGAGAGTCGTCCAGGCATCGATGACCGACGCCAACGCTGGGTCAATCACGCCGTTTCGTGCACCGACTGCACCGGATTCCGCACCGCCTGTTTTGGAATTGGCTGTTTCCTGCGGGGAACTCGCGTCCTGTTCGAGTCCTGCCCCCGCCACTTTTAGCCGCAGAGTAGCGAAAGTCGCGTTCCTGTGGTTCACGAAAAAAGCCGAGGCTAAGTGCCTCGGCTTTTTTCGTTGGTCGGCCAGACTGAACTGCCGAAAACTCGGTCAGGAAACTTCAGAATGTCGCGGCCGACAGAAGGCGGATTCCCCCCAGCCGCGTCGTTACGTCGCCTCGAGGTGTGCGAGAACCTGCCCAGTTGTGACCTGGTTGCCCGGTTGCACGCTGAATGACTGCACGCGACCGGCGGCCGGAGCGCCGATTTGCACCTGCATCTTCATTGCTTCCAGCACCAGCACCGTCTGCCCGGCTGTCACGCGATCCCCAACCTTCACCGACAGGCTCTGCACAACGCCCGGCATCTGGGCCTGAATCTCAACGCCTTCCGCCACGGCGGAGGCTGACTGCCCGGTCCCTGTCGTGACTTCGTCGTGCATGTGGACCTGGAAGACCTTGCCGTTAACAGTCACCATGCTCCCTTCAAAGGCCATGAAATAGTCTTTGCCGTTCACGGTCACATTGTATTCGGCCGGTTCAGTCGAATTCGCGGCCGGCTTGGACTCGGCAGCGGCGGCCGCATTCTGCTTCGACTCGGGGGCCACCTTGCGAACACCGAGTTCCGCGTTCCCTTGAAGAAAGTCGATTCCCTTCTGCTGGCACGTGGCCGTGATAAAGATGTTCTCGTCGGTGGTCTCAAGCCCTTCGGCCTCCAGCATCTTCCGCGCGGCATCGACTCCTTTCGACGGATCCTCGTCGTTCAACTCCAGCGGAATCCGCTTCGTTGGCTCCAGTCCCAACTGCTCGGACGCGAGCTTGACGATTTCCGGATCCGGCGCAACCGGCGTCTTCCCGAAGTAGCCCAGCACCATCTTGCCGTAGCTCTCCACAATCTTCTGCCACGGGCCGAACATCACATTGTTGAACGCCTGCTGAAAATAGAACTGCGAGACGGGAGTGACCGACGTGCCGAATCCTCCTCGCTCGACGACGTCGCGCATCGCCTTGATGATCTCGGGATACTTTTCCATGATCCCGTTGTCACGCAGCATCTGCGTGTTGGCGGTCAACGCGCCGCCCGGCATCGGGCTCCACGGAATCAGCGGCTCGACAGCCGTCGCTTCCGGCGGCAGGAAGTACTCCTGCATGCATTCCTTGAAGACCTCTTCCGCTTCACGGATTTTGTCGATGTCAATGTCGAGGGCGTATTTTGAGCCACGCAGCGCGTGCCACATCACCAGGATGTCCGGCTGACACGTCCCGCCCGAGCACGGCGCCATCGACAAATCGATGGCGTTCGCCCCAGCGTCCAGGGCCGCCATATTCGCAGCCACGCTGATGCCGGCCGTCTCGTGGGTGTGAAAATGAATGAACGTCCCTTCCGGCAGCATCGCCCGCGCCCGCTTGATTGTCTCGAACACTTTCGACGGCACAGCCGTCCCCGAAGCATCCTTGAAGCAGACCGAGTCGAACGGGATGTCTGCGTCGAGGATCTTCCGCAGCGTCATTTCATAGAAGTCGGCGTCGTGCGCACCGGAACAGCCGGGCGGCAGTTCCATCAGCGTCACGCAGATCTGGTGTTTCAGCCCCGCCTCGGCGATACTCCGTCCGCTGAAGATCAGGTTATCGACGTCGTTGAGCGCGTCGAAATTGCGGATTGTCGTGATCCCATGCTTTTTGAAGAGCTTGGCGTGCAGGCGGACAATGTCGCTCGACTGAGATTCGAGCCCCACCACATTCACACCGCGGGCCAGCGTTTGCAGGTTGGCATCCGGTCCTGCCGTCGCCCGGAAGGAATCCATCATCGCAAAGGCGTCTTCGTTGCAGTAGAAGTACAGCGACTGGAACCGCGCTCCACCGCCCGCCTCGAAGTAATCGATACCCGCATCGCGGGCCGCTTCCAGCGCCGGTAGAAAGTCGGGCGTGCAGACGCGTGCCCCGTACACGGACTGAAATCCGTCGCGGAATGCCGTACACATGAACTGAACTTTGGTCGTCACAACATACCTCAATCACAAGTTCTCTGAGCCGGACGCCGGTCGTCAGGTCAATCCAATGGTTGCCCCGGCGCCCTCGATTAATTTGCCACAATTCTAGGTCAACACCGACCACAGCACGCCCGCTGCCACGGCGGAGCCGATCACCCCCGCCACGTTCGGCGCCATCGCATGCATCAGCAGAAAGTTGTGCGGATCCTCCTGCTGACCAACCATTTGCACCACGCGCGCCGAATCGGGCACGGCCGAGACACCGGCCGCCCCCACCAGCGGATTGATCTTCTCCGTCAGAAACAGATTCATCAGCTTAGCGAACAGAACTCCCCCGGCCGTCGCGATGCAGAAGGAGAGTGCCCCCAAGCCGAAAATCTGCAGTGACTCCGATTTTAGAAACTGGTCGGCCGCTGTGCTGGCGCCCACGCAAAATCCCAGCAGGATGGTCACAATGTCGATCATCGCCGTCCGGGCCGTGTTCGCCAGCCGTTCCGTCACGCAGCTCTCCTTCAGCAGGTTGCCGAAAAACATCATGCCAATCAGCACGATTGCACCTGGAGCAATCAACGCGCAGATCAGGAACGCCACGATCGGAAAGATGATCCGCTCCCTCCGCGAGACTTCTTGCGGAGGCTTCATCCGGATCAGACGCTCCTCGCGCGTGGTCAGCAGTCGCATGATGGGTGGCTGGATCACCGGGACCAACGCCATGTATGAGTAAGCAGCTATCGCAATGGCTCCGAGAAGTTCCGGTGCCAATTGGGATGCCAGAAAGATCGCCGTTGGGCCGTCCGCACCGCCGATGATCCCCACGGCGGCCGACTGCTTCACGTCGAATCCCAGCGCCAGCGCGCCCAGAAAAGTGAGAAACACGCCGATCTGAGCCGCAGCGCCCAACAGGACCAACTTGGGATTCGACAGCATGGTCGAAAAATCGGTCATCGCGCCGATACCGAGAAATATCAGCGGCGGAAAAATCCCCTGGCTTACTCCGAAATACAGGTAGTACAGCACGCTGCCTTGATCGTACACGCCCAGCAGCATCGTGTCGCTGGAGGGAATATTGCCCACGATGACGCCGAATCCAATCGGCACAAGCAGCAGGGGCTCATAATCCTTAATGATCGCGAGGCTGATAAATACGATGCCGATGACGATCATGACAGCGTTGGGCAGCGTCATCCGGGCGAAGCCGGTGTCAGACAAGAACTCGGTAAAAATCTCCATCAACTTTCCTTACGTTTTCCCGCGAATGGCAGCCGCGGCCGCTCGATTACCGTCGTCGCCAATATGTGCCCGTGCTGCCCCTCGGGCGTTCCTATCTCTGGCTCGCTGTTTCGCCGCGCCGGCTCGGGCCGCTGCCCCATTCCCAATCGGCTCCGCTATCCACGCCGCCTGTTCCTCAGAACGAAACCGATGGCCGCCAACATTTCGTCGTCGTCGTCACGATGGCTGTCCGGTTCGATGCTGTCGGCGGAATGTCCATGCGAAGATTCGCTTTCAGGCACCCACCGTGAAACAACGTCTAACACCTTTGGGAGTACCTTAATAAACAGGCTCAACATGGCCAACGCAACGAAGACGATCATCATGCCAGTAACGGCGATAACGATCCCGTCAGAGTCCTTAAGACTCTGGAAATTTAGGCTTATTCCCAACACCACGTGTCCAGATCTCCACATTTTCCAACAGGTCTCTGCCAACTCGAGCCGTCACGATTTGGACTACTTGTACCACGTCTTGCACGGTTGGCAAGCTGTCGGCCCCGTACCGTGCCACGCATCCCAGATCTCCCCCCGATTGATGGTCCACCCTCAGAGTGAGAATGGAACCCAAGCGACATGTGCGGTTGAACACAACAGACGCCAGCGGTTGTCGCCGGAGGAACTTGGTTCGCTGCCTCCCCGTTTGCAGCATTCCTTCGTTGCGATGAAGTTTGCGGCTGTCGTGCTGCTGGTTATCGTCGGTGCGCACTGCTTTAGCAATGGACTTCCGCTTTGTGAACGGTTCCCCTCTTGGAATTCATCTCAATGCCGTTGACCAGGCCGTCATCCATACTGGACAAAACAGTTCAACGGACGACTTTCATACCCGTCGATCACACATCGAATGAAACAATCTATCACCTGTTCGCAATGTCCCCGACGAAGTCGAGACGAGAGCTGATAATCATGACTTCAGCAAGAGAAGCCCCTGGTCCGATAACCCGAACCAGGGCCACGCACATCATTCGGGTGCACCCCATTGGCAGAGGTAGGCGGCTTTGACTTGGTAGCCGAAACCCCCTATCATATCTGTAAATATTGATACTTATGTGACCACTGTATCGCGTTTTGCGATGAACAGCGTTCGGAGATATCTTTTATGTTGACGATTCTTGGCAGGAACAGTTCTGGCCGACGTGATTTCTGCGACGGACTTTCGCGCCGCGGATTTCTGAAAATCGGCGGAATGGCGATGGGCGGGTTGTCGCTGCCACAGGTGTTGCAGTCGGAAGCCGAAGCCGGTTCCGGTTCATCGCATAAGGGAATCATCAACATCTACATGCCGGGCGGTCCGTCTCACATCGACCTGTGGGATTTGAAACCCGATGCGCCGGCTGAGATTCGTGGCGACTTCCGTCCGATCGCGACCAACGTGCCGGGCGTTGAAATCTGCGAGATGTTTCCGCGGATGGCACAGATGATGGACAAGTTCGTCCCCATTCGTTCCATCAGCGATGCCGACGGTCGGCACGATTGCTATCAGTGCATGACAGGCCGCAGGTTTGGCGACCGCAAGCCACCGGGTGGATGGCCGGCGGCAGGTTCGTGGGTCTCAAAATTGCAAGGCCCGGTGAACAGCGCCGTGCCGCCGAATGTCGCCTTGATGTACCCGACCGGCAATCGCACCTGGGGCGAGCCTGGCGTCGGTGGTTTTCTCGGCGTCGCCAACACCCCGTTTAACCTCGTGGGTCGCAAAGCACGCAGTTCGGCCGAACACATGATTCTCAAGGGAATCTCGCTCGAACGTTTGGGTGATCGCAATCGGCTGATGAAGGCCTTGGACGGCTTCCACCGCGAAGCCGACAACAGCGGTTTGATGGACAGTATGGACATCTACACGCAGCAGGCCATCGGTATTTTGACGACATCGAAATTGGCCGACGCACTTGATCTGTCGAAAGAAGACCCAAAAATTCTTGCTCGCTACGGCAAAAGCGAAGAAAAATTCCAGCGCGACGGTGCACCGAAGATGATCGAGAACTTCTGCGTCGCGCGGCGATTGATTGAAGCCGGAGCGCGATACGTTTCGCTCAATTACAGTCGCTGGGATTGGCACGGCGGCGACGGATTGAACTTCCCCCGTTCGCGGCAGGAAATGCCACTGCTGGATCAGGGTCTGTCGGCTCTCATTACCGACTTGCACGAGCGCGGTCTCGATCAGGATGTGGCGGTGGTCGTTTGGGGCGAGTTCGGTCGCACACCGAAAATCAATCGCAACAACAGCCGCGATCATTGGCCGAAAGTTTCGTGCGCGATGGTGGCCGGCGGAGGCATGCAAACCGGACAAGTCATCGGCAAGACCAACCGCTACGGCGAGTACGCGGTGGATCGCCCGGTGAAGTTCCAGGAAGTCTTCGCCACGCTCTACAAGAGTGCCGGCATCGATTACAAGAGCGTGCGCGAGTTCGATCAGGGCGGCACGCCGCGCTACATGGTCGATCAGGGCATCGAACCGCTCCGCGAACTCGTTTAGTGTTCGCTAATCCCCTTGACTTCTGGGGTG
>CAUZOL010000158.1:0-14535 GCA_963581435.1 Planctomycetota bacterium | reverse complement strand
CAAATCAGCAGACAATCAACACCCTCGACTTCCTGAAGCAGACCATGATCTCACCACAGCCCCGGCTCCTGCCACTGTCAGGCCGGTAGACAAGTACCAATTGACTTCGCTCACTTCCGTCCAGAGGCTGAAACTCGGCTACACGGATGTGACGGATGCGGGACTCGAGCCGCTCGCCGGGGCCGAACACCTTACCGCCCTGTATCTGAATCGAGCGCAAATCACGGATGAGGGAATCAAGCATGTGGCCGGCATGACCGGTCTGCGGTCCCTGTTTCTCAACGAAACCCACATCGGCAACGACGGAATTCAGACGCTTGCGTCGCTTCCCAATCTGTCTTCGCTCGGTCTGGCGGGAACCATGCTGACGGATGACGGACTCAAGTCCCTGACCACGATGAAAACCCTGAGAGTCCTCTATCTTGACAAAACGGCCGTTAGCGATGCCGGCCTGGAACAACTCAAATTGCTCACCGGACTACGGACGCTGCGACTGACAGATACGAAAGTCACGGACGCCAGCATGGAGCAACTCAAAGCCGCGCTGCCGAATTGCAACATCACCAAATAGCCGTCGTATCACACTGCTCATGGATGGTACTGGATGCTCGTCCGCCAGCGCTACGATGAATCATGACTGTAATCGTCGGAGAGGAAGTGCGGCGGGTGGCTGGCAAATTGGCGCTGTGTGAGTCCCGAAGAACCTTGGTTAAAACGTGCGGGCTGAAGGCCGTTCCCGTCGGAATCCTCAGGTCGAGCCCGGTTCCGCGAAATGGTTGAGTTGCCCTGAAGCGTACGGAGTCCACGGGTCGTTTTTTTGGGCTGCCATCGGTGGAAAAAGGCACGGATACAGGTTAACTTCACCCTGTCGTGACGGTTCACACTGGAAGAAGTAAGACCAAGAATTGCAACTCCACACCAATTGCTTACGCAATTCCGTAGCAGGTGAGACAGTTATGGACCAAGGTATCTTTTGCGACCGACGCGTCCGAGCAGTGAAATGGCTCGACTTGGTGAATCCTTCGTCACGGCAAATTGTCGTGGAATTGCTCTTGGTGACTCCGTGGTTGGCCGCATCGTTGCTGTGCGCACATTGGGCGGCTCGAATGCACTTCCTGTTCTATGTTCCGGCACTCTGCTTTTCGTTCCTGTTTTTTCTGACGGGGCTGCGCGTTGTGCACAACGGATATCATTATGCACTGGGAATTCCGAGGTGGGCCACGGAATGGGTCATGTTTATTCTGAGCGTGTTGATGGGCTGGTCACTGCATGCCGTGCAAGTCAATCACTTGAGACATCACAAATACTGTATGGGGGACGGTGATACGGAAGCGATGAGCGCCCGAATGCGCGCTTGGCAAGCGGTTTTGTTCGGTCCCATCTTTCCGTTCCTGTTGCTGTGGCATGGGCTGCGATATGCCAAGCGGAAGCAGCGGATTTGGATTGTCGCAGAATTGTTGGCATTTTCGGTTTTCGCGATCGCCAGCTTCGTTGTTCTCGACATTGCCTGGCTTCGATACCATGTCGCCTGCATGGTGATCGGAGAATGTTTGACCGCATTCTTTGCCGTTTGGACCGTACATCATGATTGCGATCAACACGAACTCTTCGCTCGCACGTCGACAGGAAAATGGAAAAACTGGATGACGTTCAACATGTTCCTGCATCTGGAACACCATCTTTTTCCTGCCGTGCCAACTTGCAATTTACACCTGTTGGCAGAACGACTTCATGCCGCCGCGCCCGATCTCCGTGAAAAGGACGTCATTCCATGACTCGGCGGACGTTGGTTTTCACGGCATCCTTGTCTTGCCTCGTGCTGCTGATCGTGGGCGTGATTCTCGATCAACTCACGTTGGCATCGACCAGCCCTCTATTCGCCGCATTCATGACAGCGAGTGTGCTTGGCGCGACGTTGGGCAGTGCGTCAACTTGGCAGCACTTGGCCGGTACAAAACAGAAAATCGCTTACGTGATTTGCTTGTACGTCGGCTGGCGATTCGCCTACTTCCCGATCATGGTACTTGCCGGTACGGGGGCCGCCTATGCGGAAGCCACAGCCTTGATGGTGGGCATCCATCCCTGGATCTATGCGCCGTTTCTGGTGCTGATGGCTACGTTGCACGCGATTGTCGCGATTGTTGCCGGGTGGGCAGTGATCACTCGCAGTCTCCGCAATTGGACGCTTATCGCGTTGGCGATCGTGCCGGCGGTTGCTGTCTCGTTATCGCAAGTGGTTGATTTGCACCCGCTGCCAGATCGATGTTGGAATGTTACTCCGCGCGACTTGACCGCACGGAAACCGGTTTCGAATCCGTATCTTACGGCGCTCGATCGATCGGAGTATCGCCTTCAACAGCGACTTCTCTTGTTCGCAGCCGGTTCAACGTACGATTGGATTCCGAATGCGCCGTGGTCCAAGTCCGTGAAGGGAACATTGGAAGGACTGTTCGTCAAGAATCCATTGGGCAGTTCGGCAGACCGAGTCAAAGAGCACTACACCGGATACTTGGCAGCACATTCCCACATCAATGAAGTTGGCAATCAAGACTGAATGGGATCCACGAGAACGCGGCCTTCATACCGAATCAGCATCCCCAATAGCGGCAGGGAGAACTGAACGAGCACATCCCAGCCACATTCGCACGCCGTTTCGATTGCCTCGAGACGCGGTGCAAGAAATCGCGGTAGGGGAATCAAGCAAAACCATGCGCGAATTAGTTTGAACTGGACACTGGTTTCATTGGCTATCAGCTCGAATGCAAATCGCATTGGGCCAACCATGACAGGTTTTTTCGAATCATCAAGCGAAACCGCGAGAATCCAGTGGGTTAGTGGCATAACCAGGAATGAGTATAGCCATCACACGCCGCAAGCGCGCTGAGTTACCCGGTCCAAACCGAATTCCGGAAATACGTTGGTTTTTCCGAATGGCTGTTGAACATCTCGACACGCACCGTAACTTGCCGGAAGTGAATCCGTTATTGCCGTACGCGAATTCAAAACACGCGATTCCCGTCAAATCATGAAGAATACCGGACTCACTGGATGCCTTGTCGCTGTCACGCCATGTCTTGTGTCATCGCAACAATTCCCGACTTCACGACGTCAGGCATTTCACGCCAAACCTGAATAACCGTCCGCAGCTCAGCGTCGTCAAATGGGTGGTTTTCGGCATTCTGGTGCACCCACTGGTACACCCACGAATCGGGCGGGATTACAACATGCTGCGGAGAATCGGGTTGCGGCAGTGTTGCACCGGTCTTGAAAACCGGTAGCACTACTTCGCAACCAACGACTAAATCACAGGTTGCGTCAACAGCCAACCCCGTCTTACCGTCTGGCTTACCGGATTGGCTCGAAAACGACCCTGATTTCGTCCGACTGATGGACCGCTGGCCGAGCCTGCCGGTTCACATCAGGCAGACAATTCTCACGCTGGCGGAGTCTATCCCCGATTCCGGCCAATGACCCACACCGGCCACAGCGTTCGCGGTCCGTCCACTCGATGGAGACGCGGGCGACGTGAAGTCAAACAACGGCCGCGCTGTCCACATCGCAAACGTCGCCGCCGACGGATGCTGTCCACCGATTGATGTCACTCGCCCTTTGTCAGAAACGACCAATTCACCAGCAAAAGGAACAACATGAAGGTACTTGCCATAAACAATGATGGCGGAGGCTACGCCGACTATGTCGAGGTCGCCGCAGGAACGACGGTCACCGGGCTGTTCGAGCAACAGATCGGGTCCGCCGATCCGAGCCACTATCTCATCCGTGTCAATCGACAACCCTGCCACGCGGACCAGGTTCTGCAGGAAGCGGATCGGATTTCCATAACTCCGACGAAAATCGAAGGCGCGTCCCGATCACACTGAATCGTGCGTCCCACGAACTCTGAATCGTCCGGCAGCCGTCGAGTCTCTGCACTCGGCGGTTGCACGGACGGTCTTATGGAAAGGAGCGGTTAAGCAATGACGCACGACGCAAAGTCACTCGCACGTCTGGCGGCTGCGATTCACCAACAATTGCATTCGCAACAATCCATGGCCAATCTTTCACCGCTACCGACCGCAGCCTGGCGACAGAGCGAGAGGCTTTGGCATCGGCTGCACCGATCAAGGCAGCGCGGCTGGCAATTGGCGGCCAACCGATTACAGCATGACCTGACGGTCTCCATCCAGCGGCTGCAGAGTGAACTCGCCGAGCACGTCTCGCAATCTCTATTGCCGCGTAACGAATCGCTAATGGCTTCGGTTGACTTGATGACACTGTTCCGCAATCCTTCGACGCTCCGGTTGCGTCCGGCCGAGCGAGCGATTGGCCGCGGGGATCTATAAACCGACTCAATCTTGTGTTCATCACGGCCGTTGATGTTCGTCGGAGTTTGTTGACTTCAAGACCTTCACCGCAAACACATCTCTCCCTGCGAACGAACGGAAGCACAGATGCCGGCTTTTATTCAGAGCCGGGCTTTCCTTGTCTTGGTGCGACATGAGGAGAGCGCTACCGAGGACAATTCCGGAAAAAGATGTCCGCACCGACGACGCTGCCATTCAGACTTTCACAGATCTCAACCAGCACCTCCCACAGATACAGGGCATAGCTGGGTTCGACCCAGAAGCGGTGGGTTGGGATGTCGCCGACGAAATCCGGCAGGACGGTGCAATTGACCCCGGCGACACGGGTGAAGACCAATTGCCGCGGTGGCGCTTCGCGAAAGTTTATCCCGCATGTCTGCGCCAAGACTTCGATGGACTGTGGTCCCACAAGCAGGAACGTGGCTTCCTGGTGCTCGACTCGAAACACTTGCCCTCTGCGAGAATGCAGCCGTTCATCAAGCGATGCGACCGACATGTTGGCCACACCGTCTTCCAGGAAAAACTCGTCCGCCCCAAACCGGACTGTCACTCCACCGTCGGAAAACGGGCACGATTCAAAGATGTCGACGGGCACTTCGACACCTTCACCGGACAGCCAGCTTTCCGCGTCGCGACCTTTCACTCCGAGCTTCTGCAATCCACTGAGATCGCAGATCGCCAATGATTGCATCGCCTCGCGTTCGGTCGGCTCGTCCCGAAGTCGAACGGCGAACGGAACCCCACCGACGAGACGACTCTCGGCTCCCCGCTCCTTGAGCGCGTCGTGTATGGGACTTCGTCTGGCGGCTGGATCAGGCATTGTTACCAATCGACTATTGTTGTCGAGTGCTCTCAGGATCGTAAAAGGGCATCTTCGCGACGTGTGCTTCGACTATGCAGCCGTCATCCGCGCGGATTTTGACACGCGTGCCGACTGCTGCCAGTTCAGGAGTGACGAACGCCATGGCTATGGAGTGGCCAAGCGTCGAACGTGGTGCGATGCTTGTGATACGTCCGGCGATTTCACCGTCGGCAATGATCAAGTGGCATTCTGAGGGCATCGGCCTCGGTTGGTCATCGCCGAATGCGAGTCCAACCAGACACCGCGTCGTCGGCTTCTTTTGGATGATGTCGAGACTGCGGGAGCCGACAAAAAACGGTTTGTTCTTCCCGATTGCCCACGCGACATCGGCTTCGTATGGATTTGTCAAAGCATCAGTGTCTTGTCCCACGATGAGATGCCCTTTCTCCAGTCGCAGCAAGCGTTGCGCCTCGACTCCAAACGGTCGAATTCTGAAGCGTTCTCCCGCCTGCATGAGCGTCGTCCAGACGTGCAGGCCGTAAGACGCTGGGACGTGAATTTCGTAGCCCAGTTCGCCGACAAAGCCGACGCGCATCAGCTTGGCCGGCGCGCCGGCAACGATGCCCTCGCGCACGCCAAGATAGGGAAACCCGTCCTTGGACAAATCACTTTCCGTCAGCTCTTGCAGCACCTCGCGCGAGTTCGGGCCGGCGATATTCATGGCCACCAATTGCCCAGTGGCGTTGATCAGTGTCACGTCCATGTCGAAGATCAGCGCCCACCGCTGCATCTCGCGATAGAATGCCGCGGCACCACTGCTGGTGGCTGTCACGTAGAATCGGTCATCGGCAAGCCGTGCGATGACGCCGTCATCGATGATCACGCCCGTCTCATCACACGCCAAGCCGTATCGCAAACGGCCGACCTGCTGTTTCCGGAAACGGCCTGTGTAGAGGTGTTCGAGGAGCCGGACTGCATCGGGACCGTTGATCTCGAGTTTGCCGAGAGTGCCGACGTCGATCAAGCCGACATTGTTTCGCACGTTGGCCGCTTCGTTCAGGATGCAGTCGTCGCGGTTCTGGCCGCCGGCTTTGTAATACTCCGGCCGCAGCCATGCGCCGGCGTGCATGATCTCGGCCCCCGCCTGAACATGCCAATTGTGCATCGGCGTTCTGCGCTGCGGATGGAATCGCCGCCCGGCCAGAATCCCTAACGGCACTGGCCGATGGAACGGCCGCGACGTGGTCGTTCCTGTTTCGTTGATCGAGGCACCGTTGAGTCGCGCGAGGATGCGGATCGCGTTGATGTTCGACAGCTTGCCCTGGCTCGGTCCCATGCCGACGGTCGTGAACCTCTTCATGAGTTCAATGTTGTCATAGCCCTCTTGATGTGCGTTCTCGAAATCCTGCAGATGCAAGTCTTCATCGAAATCGACGAAGTTCTTTTTCCGCTTGTGGGCGAAAATCGGATACGGATGGGTGGGGGCTGCCACCTGGTGTTTCGGTGAGTCCGGTATTTCGCCATCGAAACGGTCGAGGTGTGCCGCCGCTGCCAGCCCGGCACGACAACCATCGTCGATCTGATCACCCAGATCGAATACACCATTCGCGCGGCCGGCCGCAAACAAACCGGCCGGCAATTCCAGCGGAACGAGTTGCTCGACCTGTTCGGCGTGGTGGAATCGTCCACCAGCTTGATAGATCAATCCGACATTCGGAGTCCAACCGACACTAATGGCGATCCCATCGCAGTCGATGCGAATGGATGACTCGGTGCGCGGGTTGCCGTCGCGATCCAACGGGCAAATGACCGCGCCGCAAATCCGTTTCTTTCCGCGAGCCGGCAGGGCTTCGTAAACGGCATGTCCGGTGTGGCTGACAATGCCCACATCTGCAACCATCTGCGCTAACTTCGTCGGCTCGCCGTCGTGACGCAGATCGACGAGGGCGGCTACGACGACTCCGGCGTTGTGCAGATCGAGTGCCGCTCGGTAACCGTCGCTATTGGCCGCCAACACGACGGCTTTTCCAAAGGGTTTCACGGCGTAGAGGTGAATCAGTCGCTGGGCGGCCGAGGCCGACATCACACCAGGAAGATCGTTGTTCTGAAAGACCGCCGGCTGCTCGAAACAGCCTGCAGCGACGAGCATCGACTTCGTTCGGAGCTTCGTGAGACGATCGTCATCAATCAACGCCGCCCAATGATCGCCGTAACAGCCGGCGACCTGCGTTCCACAACGGATTCGAATGTTGTCGAAAGCCTCGACCTTTTCCAACAGGCCAAACAGGTGCTGATCAGCGGCCGGTTCTCCGGCCCACTGCCAGGTGAGACTACCGCCGGGCCGCGGTTGTTCTTCGACGAGCAACACCTGCAATCCCTGCTCGGCGGCAGCGATCGCGCCGGCGAGACCAGCGGGTCCCGCACCGACGACCAACAGGTCGCAATACGCGTAGTCCTTCGGCGACGGCGGGTACTTGTTGTCCGGGTGAATTCGACCCAGGCCGGCGACCTTTCGCATCCGGTTTTCGTAAAATGGAAACAGCCACCGCGGCGTATGGAACGCCTTGTAATAGAACCCGACGGGCAGAAACCGACCAAACCAATCGATGATTTGCAACCGATCCCGTTCGACACCGCCCGACGTGTTGACCGAGCGAACATCTAGCCCCGGTTCGATCGACAGCAGGTCGCCGCGGATGTTGGTCCGCCGACCGTCTTCGACCATGACGTTGGCGTCGTGACCGGCCAAGCTGTAGATGCCGCGCGGTCGATGGTACTTGAAGCTGCGGCCGAGCAGACGCACGTCGTTGGCCCACAGCGCGCTAGAGAGCACATCACCCGCGAACCCCGTGTACGCTGCGCCTTCAAACCGGAATTTCACGGGCCGGCTGCGATCGATCCATTCGCCCTCGCGCGGCGGCAATCGTCTATCCATCGACGTGTTCCGCCCTGTAAAGATACGTCCTCAGAAACTCGTCCGTGCAATTGTCCCGCTCGGCGATGAACCACGTCCCGCTCGGCACGTGATACCACCACTCGCGTTTTACTCCTGGTTCGCCGCTGCGGTTGAACACGTAATCGGCCCACTCAGCGTCGGTGGCTGCCGTCGCGTCAGGCATGGTTCTCACTTCTCCCCCGAAGTGAAACTCCTGCAGCGGTCGCGGGCCGTTAATCGGGCATGTGATGATCTTCATTGTCGCTAATGTCCCACCGAAGCTGCGCCTTTTTCGCCAACCAGTTCAAACCGCTTGAACCGTGACAGATTGAACGCTTCGATCAACCCGTGGTCATGATCGTTGGCCAGCGTGTCGGCCATCGTCTTGCCGCTGATCGGCGTCGCCTTAAATCCCCAAGTGCCCCAGCCGGCGTCGATGTAAAACCCCTTGATCGGCGTGGTGCCCATGATGGGCGAAAAGTCGGGGGTCATGTCGCACAGACCGGCCCATTGACGTAGCACCTTCACGTCACCCAGACACGGAAACAAGTCGAGCAGGCCTGTGCTCATCCCTTCGGCGAAATCCAGCGTCGATCGCATTGAAATCAACTCGTAAGGGTCCAGCGAAGCACCAGCGACCAGTTCGCCGCGCGACGACTGGCTGACGTACAGATGAAGACTGGCCGAGACGACGATGCTGTTCAGCCACGGTTTGAGTGGTTCTGTGACCAGCGCCTGCAGCGGATGAATGACCAGCGGCGTTCGCAGTCCGACCATGGCAGTAATGTTTGTCGTCCAGCCAGCGACGGCGGAGAGCACTTTGCGGGTCTTGATGAAGCCCTTGTCTGTATGCACACCAGCGACTTCGTCGTCGCGGATTTCGACGTCGGTTACTGCGGTCTGTTGATGAATCTCGACGCCTCTCTGGTCGGCACCGCGAGCGTAACCCCACGCGACGGCGTCGTGGCGGGCGATCGCTCCGGGCGGATGATACAGGGCACCATAGATCGGTGCCTGATGGCCGCCAGCCTTCAAATCGATTTCGGGAACCTTCCTTTTGATGAATTCCGGACCGACGACTTCGCTGCTGATTCCCAGATGCTTATTGACTTCGGCCCGCCAGCGCTGCGTATTTAGCGACGCGGGCGAATGGGCAAGAGTGAAGTGCCCACGCTCGGAGTAGAACAGGTTGATGTTCAGTTCCCGCGAGAGGTCCTCAAACAACTCAACGCTGCCCCGATAGAAGTTCACTCCCTCTTTCGTGAGGTAATTCGAGCGAATAATCGCCGTGTTCCGCCCCGTTCCACCGCCGCCGATGTAACCCTTTTCGAGGACGGCCACATTGGTGATACCGTGGTCTTTCGCCAGATAATACGCCGCCGCCAGGCCATGCCCGCCGCCGCCGATGATGACCACGTCGTACTCGCTCCTCAGCTCGGCAGGCGCGCGGAACATCCGCGGCTCGGGGTGTTTTTTGTGAAGAGCGAACTTCAGTAAGCGGTAGGGCATGTTTGTGCGGTTTGTCCGTCGTTCAGAAAAACGTGAGATACTCGTCGATTTCCCACTGAGTTACCTGACCATCATACTTTTCCCATTCTCGGGTTTTCAACGCGATGAACTCATCCGCGATCACGCCCAGCGCGTCTTTGACGACTTCGTCGCCGGACAGTTCCTCGATGGCTTCCGGCAACGATTGCGGAAGGATCTTCGTTCCCTGTTCGAGGATTTCTGCGAGCGGCCGCTCGTACATGTTGCCGAGATTGGGATCGCCCGGGTCCATCTTGTTTTCGATTCCGTCGATCCCAGCGGCCACATAGGCGGCCAGTGCCAGATACGGATTGCAGCCGGCCGAAACCGTGCGGTCTTCAAAGTGACCGGGGCCGGCTGTGCGGATCATCTGCGTGCGGTTGTTGTCGCCGTAGGTGATGAAGGCCGGCGTCCACGTGAAGCCACTACGGGTAGAATGCAGACCCGCGCCCAGTTTCAATCGCTTGTAGCAATTCACGGTCGGGCTGGTCACCGCACACAAGGCGCGCGCGTGATGCAATACGCCGCCGACAAAATGGTAGCCCATCTCTGAGCAACCCAGTCCACGCGGGTCGGAGGAATCGTCGAACACGCACTTCCCGCTTTCGGCATCGGCGAGGTGAAAGTGAACGTGCAACCCACTGCCGGTGCGTTCGGAAAACGGCTTGGGCATGTGTGTGGCGATCGCGCCGTATTTCTTGGCGATTTGTGACGTCGCCATCTTAAAAAACGTGATGCGGTCGGCGGTCGTCAGCGCATCCTGGTAGGCGAAGTTGATTTCGTATTGACCGTTCCCGTCTTCGTGATCGGTCTGGTAAACGCCCCAACCGAGTTGATTGAGAGAACCGGTCAACTCCTGCAGGTATTCCATCGCCGGAGCCATCGAACGGAAGTCGTAGCACGGTTTGGCCAGCCTATCGACGTTGTCGGGATCCCAAGGTGCAATCGAACCGTCGGCACTTCGGGTGACGAGAAAGTGTTCCGGCTCCATCCCGACGTTGAAGACGTAGCCCTTCTCGCGGACCGATTGCAGCACCCGCTTGAGATTCGTCCGCGGGCAGAAAGGATACACTTCGTCATCGACGAACAGGTCGGCCGCGAACCGCGCGGTGTTGGGCATCCAGGGCAACGGCGTGTAGCTGTCCAAGTCGATCCGGGCCATCATGTCGTGCGAATGCGGTCCCTGGCCAACGCCCCAGACGGCGGCCCCCGCAAAGCCGGCACCGTCGTCGAGCAAGTCGTCCAGGCACGACGCGGGCACCATCTTCACTTTGGCGGAACCGTGGATATCGACGAACTGCGCAAGGACGAACTCGATGCCGTCCAGTTGCATCTGTTCCCGGATTACTTCTCGATCGGCCATGTTCACTCCTGATGCTGATCGCCGTCGTGGGTCGAATTGTCATTCATTGAATTCAAGGTCAGCGCCCGGTGCAGTTCGTTCGACTCTCGCAGCTTCCGGGCAGCGGCTGCGTACTTCGCGGTTCCCAATATTCTTAGCCGTTTTCAACTGTCGCCTCTTCGGCCTCTGTTCCTGCTTCTACTTCTGCTGTAGTCCGGGAATCCATTGTGTTCCGGCGAGGGGCACTTTCGCCATTGCAGCCGCTTCCACAGTGAGTGCGACCAGGTCTTCTCTTTCCAGGTGATGTACGTTCGACTTACCGCAGGCCCGGGCGAGCGTTGTCAATTCCATGCTGAGAACCTGTAAGTAGTTCTTCAATCGCTTTGCACCGATTTCCGGAGTCAGCCGCTGTTCCAGGACGGCATCCTGCGTGGTGATTCCGACGGGACATTGGCCGGTGTGACAATGATGGCAATAACCGGGTGCTGTACCGAGCTTCGCGTAATCGTCGGTCGCGTCCACGTCCCGGCCGTCCTGAAAATACGAATCGTGATTACAGCCCAACGCGACAAGCACTCCCTGCCCGATGGAAACTGCGTCGGCTCCCAACGCCAGCGCTTTGGCGACGTCGGCCCCGGTGCGAATCCCGCCGGAGATGATTAACTGCACTTCGCCAACGACATTCATGTCTTCAAGCGCCTCGACCGCCAACGGCAGGGCGGCCAATGTGGGGATGCCGGTATGTTCGATGAAGACTTGTTGAGTCGCCGCGGTTCCCCCCTGCATACCGTCGATGACGACGACGTCGGCCCCGGCCTTGACGGCAAGTTTCACATCGTCGCGAACGCGGGTGGCACCCAGCTTGACGTAAATCGGCACCTGCCAATCGGTGATTTCGCGCAGCTCTTCGATCTTGATTTTCAAGTCGTCCGGGCCGGTCCAGTCGGGATGCCGACAGGCCGAGCGTTGATCGATTCCCTCGGGCAGCGTTCGCATTTCGGCCACGCGGGCGCTGACTTTCTGGCCCAGCAGCATCCCGCCTCCACCCGGTTTCGCCCCCTGACCAAGGACAATTTCAATGGCGTCGGCTTTTCGCAGATCGTCGGGATTGAACCCGTACCGTGACGGCAGGCATTGATAGACGAGCGTCTTCGACGATTGCCGTTCTTCTGGGGTCATGCCGCCGTCGCCGGTGGTCGTCGAGGTGCCCATCTCTGTCGCCGCCCGGCCGAGGGCTTCCTTCACGTTGGCCGAAAGAGAGCCGAAGCTCATGCCGGCAATGGTGATCGGAATCTCCAACTCGACCGGTTTCTTCGCGACCCGGGTTCCCAACACTGTTTTCGAGTCACACTTTTCGCGATACCCCTCCAGCGGATAGCGGGATGCCGATGCGGTCAGAAATACCAGATCGTCGAACGATGGCACCCTGCGTTTGGCGCCCATGCCGCGGATGTCGTACAGACCGTATTCGGCCGCTTCGCGGATGTAACCGATCGCGCGGCGATCGATTGAAGCGCTCTCTTCTCGGTGGATCGGCCCGGACAACTCAATACTCCTGATGCACTTCAGCGTTCCAGTGATACAAACTGCGGGCCGAGGCGACTCGCTTGAAACCGCTTGTGTCGAGGTCGATCTCTGCATCCGCGAGCAATCGCGAGACCCGTTCGACATCGGCCGGTTCCATCTCTTCTTCCCGCGCGTCGGCTCCCAAACTGTGAATTGTTCCGCGAACGTAGATCGTCGCTTCGTACAATGAATCGCCGAGGTTCGGCCCCGCGTCACCGCACACGACGAGCGTGCCAGCTTGCGCCATGAAGGCGGAAAAATGTCCCACGCTGCCGCTGACGACGATGTCGCAACCTTTCATCGAGATACCGCACCGCGAGGAGGCATCCCCTTCGATGACGACCAGTCCGCCGTGCCCCGACGCCCCGGCGGACTCCGAGGCGTGACCCTTCACCCGCACGCAGCCCGACATGATATTCTCGGCCACGCTCCAGCCGACGTTGCCGTGCACGGTGACCGACGCCAGCTTGTTCATGCCCGCGATGAAGTAGCCGGCGTGTCCTTGAATTTCGACCGCGACATCGCAGTCCAGCCCGGCTGCGATGCTGTGACTTCCGTCTGGATTGAGAATCTCGACCCGTTCAATGCCACTTCCGGGCAGTTCGTGATGCAGAAACTGATTGACCTCGCGGACACTCAGTTTCGCCAGATCGAATTGCTTCACACGGTCCATGAGTAGATCTGTTCTGGTGCGGGTTCAAAAACGTTAGCCGATTGAATGCCGGGCAGATGAGCCAGCGAGCGGAACTCGGAAGCGACGGCGACGTAATCGTCGGTTTCAGCGACAACGGCAGGCTTGCACGCGAACGCATCCCGCACCAGCACCATGCGATCGGCCGTGGCCATGAGGAACGTAAAGAACCCGTCGAGTTCGTCGAACGACGTTTCAATGGCCGCTTCGAGGGTGTCGCCTTCGCGCATTCGCCATTCCAGAAACCGGCAACCCGCCTCGGTGTCGTTATCGGTCTCGAAGACGATGCCCCGACTTTCGAGCTTGCGGCGGATGCTGTAGGGATTCGATAGCGAACCGTTGTGTACCAGACAGAAATCCTCACCGGCCGTGTAGGGGTGGGCGTGAGCGGGCGAAACGGCGGATTCGGTCGCCATCCGGGTGTGTCCTACTGCGTGTGTTCCGATGAGTTCCGAAAAACGAAACCGCTCGGCGATTTCACCAGGGGGGCCTTCGTCCTTGTACATTTCGATCGCGCGGCCGACCGAGATCAAATGCACGTCGGGATGCGATGCCTCCAACCAAGCCTTGAAAGTATCCACTGCAATTGACGAAATTTCGGTCGCGTGGTTGTCGATAATCTCAATGCGACCGTCACTGGACGTGTCCCGCAGAAAATCCTGGTGAAATGTCTGCCACTGGAATCCCGGTTCTCGGCAGAATAATCCGAAGCGGCGATGGGCGTCGTTAAGTGGCTTGCGAAACACGGCCAGGCCGGCCGAATCGGGACCACGCGTACCCATGCAGTCGAGCATGGGTGTGACAAGCTGCCCCAGGCTTTCCCGTTGACTCTCTCGTTTTATGAGCAGTCCGACAATGCCACACACGACGACGCTCCGAAATCGGTGACCTTCGATGACACGACTGCGAGAAGAAGGATATCACACCGTTATACCGTGATCTTGCACCAGAGGACAGTGCCCCAGGATTCGACACTGAGAGACACGGGTCCGCTTCCAGTCATCGCCAGCTTTCCTGCTCAGCGATCTTGCGATTTCGCTCCGCAATCTCGGCTTTCAACTTCGTCATCAGTGACTCGTCCGATTTGATCTGAACCGTTGTGGCCTCGATCTCATCCCAAGTGTGCGAGGGATTGACTAGGCGTTCGTGATGAACCCGGTAGTATGTCTCCATGCTGTCAGCGACGATGCGGTCGTCCTTTTCCTTTCTGAAGTCGTCGATGATTTCCTGATCGACTTCAAACAGCGTAAGCGTGACAATGCCGCCGCCAAAATCGAATACCTCGACGTGATCAATCCAGGCCGGCGACCA
>CAUZOL010000157.1:0-14672 GCA_963581435.1 Planctomycetota bacterium | reverse complement strand
CGCCGCCATTCCAAAGACTATGAAAAGACCACCGCATCCAGCGAAGCCATGATCTACATCGCCATGATCAACCTGATGTCCCGACGATTAGCTAACCAGTAAAGACCGTTTGAAGACACGTTCTAAGGGAGATGGTACGGAAGGAACTTCCGGCGTCCGTTTACCGGTGCAAAGGCATCGTGTTTGCGGCCGAATCACCTGACAAGCGGATCGCCCTTCAGATTGTCGGACGTCGCACGGAGATATCCGAACTGGATGAGTGGGGAGATCGGAAGCCGCGCACACAGATCGTCGCCATCGGCTCGCGTATCGATGCGCAGGAATTGAGCAACCAATTCGATGCGTGCGTTGAGCGAGGCTAACTGCGCGAAGAATGGCATAAATGGGGAAAGAGGATGTCGGTGCAGGGCCGTCAACTGGCCGTCGGATGACCTTCCGGCGCGAGTTCGTACAGCGATTCTGGGGCGAAGTCGGCCCGTTTGGCCAGACGATGGTACCGCATACGGTGTCCATCGTCGCGCGGGCGAAGTACGTGGGATCTTTGAGCGGTTCAAACACCGGACCGTCGAGCAACGGCGTTACGTCTACCGTTTTCTTCGCGCCATCGTTGAACGTCAACTTGAGCGAGTGGGTCCCAGCGACTTCGCCCTCGGTTATTCGCAATATCATCGATGCACCCCCGTCCGTTGACTTTATGTTTGGTCTATTTTAAGTTAATTCCACGCCAAATCAACGATTGATTGCGTCTTGTTCGATTTGCAGCTGAGATTTCACACCGACGAACCGAAAGGGAACGAATATGGCGCGCCCCGTCACGCTGTTTACCGGCCAATGGGCCGATCTGGCATTGGAAGACCTTTGCAAGAAGGCTGTCGAATTTGGGTATGATGGGCTGGAATTGGCCTGTTGGGGTGATCACTTTGAGGTCGATAAGGCGATCTCCGACGACACCTACTGCGCGCGGAAGCGGGAACTGCTCGAAAAGCATAACCTGCAACTGTTTGCGATCTCGAATCATCTGGTCGGTCAGGCGGTGCTCGATAACATCGACGCCCGGCATCAGGCGATTCTGCCGGAACATGTGTGGGGCGACGGCGACCCGGCGGGTGTGAACGAGCGGGCGACCGAGGAAATGAAGAACACGGCCCGTGCCGCCCAACGGCTGGGCGTGAGCGTCGTCAACGGGTTCACCGGTTCGAGCATCTGGCATTTGATTTACGATTTCCCGCCGACACCGCGCACGATGATCGACGCGGGATACCAACTGCTGGCCGACCGCTGGAACCCGATTCTCGACGTGTTCCAGGAATGCGGCGTGAAGTTTGCATTGGAAGTGCACCCGACGGAAATTGCGTTCGACGTGTATTCGTCGCAGCGATCGCTCGATGCATTAGAGGGCCGTGAGGAATTCGGTTTCAACTTCGATCCCAGCCATCTGATCTGGCAGGGCGTCGATCCGGTCGAATTTATCCGCGCGTTTCCTGATCGCATTTACCACGTGCACATGAAGGACGCTTCGGTCACCCTGAACGGCACAACCGGCATTCTGACGAGCCATCTGCCGTTTGGTGATGCACGACGTGGGTGGGATTTCCGCAGCGTGGGCCGAGGTGGTGTGCGATTCGAAGAGATCATTCGCGCTTTGAACGACGTTGGGTATCCGGCAGATGCACCATTGTCGGTCGAGTGGGAAGACAGCGGCATGGACCGCGAACAGGGTGCGGCCGAAGCGGCGGCATTCTGCAAAAACGTCGATTTCCAGCCGTCTGGTCGTGCATTCGACGCCGCATTCGGCGACGATTGATCCGCGGAAAGCAGGGCGGCGCAGCCGCCGGCAACCCAAACCGACAATTTGTTGTCGAAGAGATCAACTGCGCCTGGATTTGCGGCATCATTGGTCGACAACGATGATCACGCTGTTCGACAGCAAGCTGTCGGTTTGGGTTTTCGTGGCCGAAATCGGCCGTTATTCAGGATGTCGATCGGCAATTGCCGCCGGAGATTTATCTATCGCTCGTTCCGGGCCTGCCATAGAATGGGTGTGAGGCGATTTGCCCACCTCATTGGCAAGCAGGTCAGCAACGAGGCAACCGATGAAAGTGTTGTTACGCGCCAGGACGTTTTTCACCACGTTGATGGTGTGCGCCGCGGTCGCATTGGTCATCTCGGTTCCGTCATCTGCCGACGCACAATCGCGGCGGAAACGCGCAGTGCGTTCCGAGCGTAAACTGGCCACTTCCCGCAAACAGCACACAGAATTACAGCAGAAGTTTTCGGCCGAAGTTGAGCGGCTGGCGGTTTATTGCGACGACAAGAATCTGACCGAAGCGGCGGAGAATCTTCGCAAGTTGGCTGCGCCTGTCACGCGTGAATCGGTACGAATGGACAAGTTGCCCTCGACGGTGCGGCCCGAACTTTCCACCGATCTCTCGGCAGACGATCGCTATTGGCAGACGCAGTTGCGGTTTGTGCAGGGAAAGCACGCCAAGGAATTGTATCTGCTCTCGCGGCGCGTTCTGTATGCCGGTTCGCCCAGCTATGCGTTCGATTTGGTGCGCGAGGTCGCACAGCACGATCCCGATTACAGACCGGCACGGCGGCTATTGGGTTACACACGCAGCGGCAACGAATGGCTGACTCCCTTCGCCGCCAAAATGCAGAAGAAATACGTCTGGCACGAAACCTACGGCTGGCTGCTGAAATCACACGTCGAAAATTATGAGAAGGGGCAACGTTTCTTCAACAGCCGATGGATGACGGCGGCGCAGGAAACCGAGTTTCGCCGCGATTTCAAATTCGCCTGGGAAGTGCGCACCGATCATTTTCTGGTGAAGACAAATCACAGTCTGGAACGCGGTGTTGCGGTGGCGAAGTCGCTGGAAGAATTCTACGACAACTTCTTTCAGATTTTCGCAGGGTTCTTCAATACACCCGAGCAAATGGAGAAGCTCTTCAGCGGACGGGGTTCATTTCAAAGCAGCCGGAAAGAACCCTATGAAATTCACTACTACCGCACACGCGAAGAATACAACCGGCGGCTGGTCGAAAAGATTCCGCAAATTGCGATTACCAATGGGCTGTATTTCACGACCGACCGCACCTGTTATTTCTACCACGACGATGCCGCGTCGAACGAGCGGACGCTGTTCCACGAAGCGACGCATCAGTTGTTTTACGAGAGTTCGGTGAGGGAACGGCAGATCGCTTTCGACGCAAATTTCTGGATCGTCGAAGGAATCGCCTGCTACATGGAGTCATTTTCGCGAACGCCAGGCAGGCTAACGTTGGGCGACCCGCGCTACATCCGCTTTCACGCCGCCCGACATCGGTATCTGGTCGATAAGTATTACGTTCCCTTGGGCCAGTTTGCCGGCATGGGCATGCGGGTCTTTCAGATGAAAGAACGAAGCATCCTGGCGAAAAATTATAGTCAGGCCTCGGGGCTGGCGCACTTTTTTATGCACTACGACGACGGCCAATATCGCGACGCGTTGATTCGGCATTTGTCGCAGCTCTACCACCCGGCACAGCGACCGATCGGTCGCACAGAATCGCTGGCCGACCTGACCGCCACGGAGTTTTCCGAGCTGGACCGGCAGTACGCTCAATACTTGAAGCTGCTGCAGAAGGGTTTGGACGAGCTGGAACGCGACGAAGAGAAATGAGTGGGATTCTCAGCCGCCAGTCACTGTCGATAGCGGTCCGTGAACGTAAATGTCGCCATCGACCGATTCGATTTGCGGTTCGATGAGTCCCACGGCAGCCGCCATCTGTTCGACACCCCGACCCGATAACGGTCCAATTGCATCGGCGCCGCCGACGATTTTGGGGGCGACAAAAATGTGGCATTCGTCGATGAGTTGTTGATCGAAGAATGTGCCGAGCAGTTGCCCGCCGCCTTCCAGCAGCACGTTGGTCATTTGACGACGGTCCAACTCTTCGAGCAGTGCGCGTGGATCTGGGTAAAGTACATTTTCTTCGGCATCAGCAACAGAGTCGAATGTCAGCACTTCGACGCCTGCCGCGGTTAGCTTTGCGATGTTCTCTGCGGCCGCCGATTGGTGCGCGACCACCAGTAATGGGACATTACCCGCCGTGCGGACGAGTTGTGAAGTCGCGGGCAATTCCGCCCGGCTGTCGAAGACGATGCGGACGGGTGTGCGCGGACCGGCGGGGCGAGCCGTCAGTAACGGGTCGTCGGCCATCGCTGTCCCGCGGCCGACGACGATCGCATCCATTCGTCCCCTTAGCTCGTGGACCTTCCGGCGGGAGGCCTCGTTGGAAATCCACTGCGAGTCGCCCGTTCGCGTTGCGATTTTTCCGTCGAGCGTCATCGCCCATTTGGCATGGACATAGGGAAGCGACGTGGTGACACGTTTGACGAACGGAGCCGCCAGTCGCTCGGCTTTTGCTGCGAGTACACCCACCTCGACTTCGATGCCAGCTTCCCGCAATTCTGCGATGCCCTGGCCATCGGCGTGGGGTGATGGATCGCGCATGCCGATGACGACTTTTCGGATGCCGGCATCGATTACCGCGCGTGTACACGGCGGCGTCTTGCCGGTATGACAACAGGGTTCGAGCGTGACAAACAGCGTTGCCCCGTGCGAGTTTTCTCCGGCTTGCCGTAGCGCGTTCACTTCCGCATGCGCGGTTCCGAACGACTCGTGGAATCCTTCGCCGAGCAGCTGCAGGCTGTCATCGACAACAACCGCACCGACAGGCGGATTCGGTTCGACGGTGCCAACGCCTTTCGCTGCCAACT
The DNA here is from genome assembly GCA_963581435.1 of Planctomycetota bacterium. Taxonomy (GTDB): domain Bacteria; phylum Planctomycetota; class Planctomycetia; order Planctomycetales; family Planctomycetaceae; genus JABISG01. Next base: position 9,907 of record CAUZOL010000157.1, on the reverse strand, counting down.
CGCACGCCCGCTGCATCGCTTGTCGTTCATCGACGAACTGTACGGTCATGCGGCTGTCACGTCTAATTGATGCAAGTGAACGACCGGTTGGCCAACAACTATTGGCCGGGTAACCACAACTTCTTCTCGCCGCCTGACGGCTCTGCTCCGGAATCCGGATTCCAGTCGCCGCCGGCTGGCGCTGTGGCGGATGTGATGATCGAAGCGGCATCTCGCCAAGGTGCTTTAATGCCGCGCGTCTCGCACAATTCATCCAGCTGGTCACCCAATTCGGGCAACTTGGATGCGTATCGAGTGTAAAGAAGTTCCAACAGTGGATTGAGTTCCGGGTCGTCGGGATCGTCCAGGCGAATGGTCAACTCGCGGAGTTTCCAAATCACCTGTTGTTGAAACGCGTTGGCACCATCGCCTTCCAACTCGCCCCCCTTCTTAACCCACTCGATTGCTTCTTCTCGCCGAAACTGTGCTTTGCATAACTCCACCAGCGACATGTAGGCGCGTTCGCGGTTGATCTGCTCGGCACAACTGGGGCGGCCGAGCGCTTCAATCAACACCTCGTACAGAAACCGTGAATGATGTAGCAGCAGCGACCGATTCAACGCGAGGTTGAGTTGCTCGTCGTTCAGTTCCTTCACCGACAATCGGTTCAACTGCATCGCCGAAAAGGCGTTTAACTGAGTCTCGTCCGTCACTGAAATCGGGCTGGCCGATTTCAGATTTAATCGATTGCAAAGCCCCTCGACATCCAGGGCGTTGTTGTTGCGATCGCAAAGGGCGTCCAGTGCGTACACCGATGCGGTCAAGCGCAGCCGCAATTCTTCATCGTCCATCGCTTCGCGTGGCGACTTTCCACGTAACGCTTCCTGCGGCTGATTCACCCAACCTTCTTCAATCACCTCACGCCACTTCTGTTGTTCCAGGTTTTCAACGAGAACACCCGGCGTTTTTGCGGGTGAATGCCACTGCCAATGCAGCAGCCGAAGTTGCGAGGGAATCGACCGCGTCCCGGAGAACTCTTCATCTCCGTCCGGCGGCGTCACCACTTCCACGTTGTCGCCGGCCGTTTCTTCAAACAGCTTTTTGGCGGCATCGAATCGCTCGCCTTCCAATCCGGAAATGAACGCCATCGCTGGCTGATCCTTGCGTGGATCGCCGTCGAAAACAGAAATGTCCGCTTCAACATTCGGGATTGTTTCGAGTGTGAGCGAGCCGACATCCGATTCGGCCGGAACGTCTCGATCGATCACGTGTAGAAAACCAATGGGCTGTTCGTCGTCCGATTGCCCTTCCTGTTTGGGGGGAAGTGGCAGCGAGATGATCCGCGCGTGATCGGAGAACTGACTCAATAGTTTCGATGCCGACTGCACGCGATACTCAGCCTGCCCGAAGCGGACGACATCCTCGGTGTGAGTCAGATCGAGCAATTGCGCCATCGTCTCCAGTTCAACAGCCGTGTCGAAGTCGTCGTGCAATTGTGCGGCGAGATGCAGTGCGTCGGCCGCCGATTGTTCGTCACCCGCCCACGCCCGGCAGATGCCGGCATTCTGCCAGAACACGGCACAGTCCGGTTGCTCTTCACCGAGACGTGTGAACACTTCGGCCGCCGGTTCGCAGCAACCCAATTCCGCCAGTCGCTCCGCTTCGTCCGCCTGGCTCTTCAAGTCGGCTGCACCGGTGTACGGCACCAATTGATGAACGCTGCGCAACGGGTAGGGAAAGTCGCTGCTGCTGTCGAACCGCAGCAATTCCAGAAAGATTTCCTGCTGACGTTCTTGCGGGGCCAGCCGCATGGCCAATGTCAAAAACTGCCGAGCCGCCATGTGTCTCTGCGCTGCAGCCATCAGCGAAGCGATGCTGAGTGCCAATCCGCTCAACATTTCAAAATGGGTGTTCGCGCACTTCAGAAAGGCTTCGTAGATAAACGACTTCGCCTCGTCGAAGCCGTCCGCATCGAACACGGCAATTGCGTGCAGCACAATTGCCAACTCGTGATTCGGTTCGTTTTCGCGAAGTTGCTCGAGCGCCGCCTTGGCTGCGTTCGCATCACCCTCGTCCAAGTGAATTGAAGCCCGCTCGATCAGCGCCCACGGATTTGTCGCGTGCTTCTTCTCAATCCGATCCAACACCTGCAATGCCATCCGCGGCTGATGATGTTCGCGGTGACGGTGAACCTTCTCCATTGGTTCGGCAAGATCGACGCAGCAGAACTTGAACTTCTTACCACTGCCGCACGGACAGAGACTGTAAGGATCGAGGGACATATGAGAATTCCAATTCAGAAACCGGCGATCACTGGTTGAGCCGAGCGGTACCGCCCCGCGTTGTCTGTCGCGTGACGTTGCACGCACTATCACTGCAAATGTTAACAAATCGACGAAAGTTTCACAGAGTCCGCCGATCCGCTCCACGGAATTTCAGGGTTTTGAACCGCCAGCCTCACTCACGCACGTTGGAATCGTGCATGCCGTCGGCGGCTTACCCAATCGGAACAACCGATCCCAACCAGCACGACCAGTACGATTGGGGCGACGGCTACAACCCATGCGAAGCCGGTATCCGTGTTCTCGGATGCTTTCAGCGGCCGATACAACCGGCAGGACGGGACGCAGCGGAATATCCGCTTCAATAATAAATGACATTGAGTCCCAAACTGATGTTTGTGCAGCGTCCCCAAAGCCCACGGGCCGCGCCCCGTGGGTTTCAGCTCCCGTCAGACTCTCTCGCGTTTCACCGATCTGGATTCACAACATGTGCGGAATTCTTGGAATCGTGGCAGAACGGGGAGACCGCCCCCGGATTGGCCGCGGTGAGCTGTTGTCGATGCGAGATACCATGCAGGCACGTGGTCCCGACGATGCCGGCGATTTCGTGAAAGACAACATCGCCTTCGCGCACCGTCGCCTGGCCATCCGCGACCGGCGGGGCGGGGCGCAGCCCTGGGTCTCGCCCGATGGGCAAACAGTGCTGGTGTACAACGGAGAAATCTATAACGACAAAGAACTGCGCCGCGAACTGGCCGGCGGCGGTTACCACTTCAAAACACGTTCCGATACCGAAGTGGTGATGGCCGCATATTTGCAGTGGGGAGCGCAGTGTGTCGATCATTTGCGTGGCATGTTTGCGTTCGGCGTTTACGACTTTCGCGATGATTCGCTGTTGTTGGTCCGCGACCGGTTCGGCGTCAAGCCGTTGTTTCTGGCCGACGTTGAGAACGAAACCGTGTTCGCCAGCAGCATCGCCGCCATTCTCAAGCACCCCCGCTTCTCTACGGCTCCACACCTGCCGGCTGTGAGCCACTATCTCACAACGTTGCGGATCACGCTGGGACGAGCGACGGTCTATCGCGGGATCTGGCAACTCCTGCCCGGCGAAATGTTGCAGAAGCGCGGGGGCGAGATTCGCATTTCCCGCTACTGGGACTATCCCGAAGAAAACCCTGATATCGACTACGAAACGGCCACCGAACAACTTGAAACCGGCTTGCGCGATGCTGTCGAATGTCGACTTGCCAGCGATGTTCCGGTCGGCATGTTTCTCAGCGGTGGAGTCGATTCGAATACCATCGCGTCGATCATGCGAGATTCCACGACGCGGTCGCTGCCGGGTCGATGTGGCGGAGGCGACGATGATACGAATGGCGACTTTGCCCACGCCCGCCGGTCTGCCGAACATTCCCGGTTCGATTTTGACGAGACGCGCGTTTCGGCCGACGAGTATCGAGAGCATTGGCAATCGATGGTGGGCGCTTATGCGACGCCGGTCTCCACGCCGAGCGATGTCATCATCTATCGTTTGGCTGAGGACATGAAACAGTCGGCCGGTGTTGTCCTCGGCGGGGAAGGGGCCGACGAATTGCTGTGTGGCTACGCGGTGCAACATTGGGCTGGAAATGATTTCGACCGCTATCAGCAATGGCAAGAAAACCGCTGGGAAGGATCGCCGGCCGCTTCGGGAATGTTCCGCGCCAGCTTGCGGCGACAGTATGGTCGCGAAGAGTTCACGTCGGCGACCGACCATTATTTCGCGCTCAATAGTTTGATCCCGGTTGCCGCAAAGTCCGCGATGTTACAGCCTTGGGCATGGAAACAGGCCGAGGAAGACCAAACGATGGCCGAATTCTATTCGGCGGAATTGGACTCTTCACAGGATCGCACAACCGCCGACCAACAAACGGTGATGCTACATCGGGTCAATCTCGAAGCGTTGCTCGCACGGCTCGACAGCGCCACGATGCTTGCCGGCCTCGAAGCGCGTGTACCGTTTACCGACCATCACCTGGTCGAGCAGATGTTTCGTGTGCCGCGCCGATTCAAAATTGATGTTGCGCACGATGAACACGCGCCTTATCTTTGCTCGGCCGAGTTGAACGCACGGGGGACACTTCAATCCAAAATGGTGCTTCGCCGCGTGGCGGGAAAGATCATGCCATCGACTTTGGCAAACCGACCCAAGGCGAGCTTTCCGACACCGGTTGCCGATTGGCTCTCGGGACCGTTGCAATCGTGGGCTCGCGAAACGCTGCTCGGCAGTCCCTTCGCTCACGAAGTCTTCGAACCCGAGGCCGTTCGCGAACTGGCCGACAACATCCCCAGCGCCGGCATGTGGCTGTGGCCGATGTTAAATGTCGCAATGTGGGGCGACCAGCAATTCGCCGCATAAATTCGTGTTTCACTCGCGACATTCGCCAAGGTAAAAAATTCATTTAGCCGCGGGGCTTGCCCCGTGTTCGCTGGGGCAACGAACCATCGACACGCCCCGCAAGCGGGGCGGCTAAATTGAATGCGGCGATTGAGCATTCCTCGCCCGTTCGCGTTGCCACGCGATTCTGTGGTAGCATAGCCATTACTGGGCGCAGTCCGCTGCCGGTACTGTCTCCGCCCGGCTATCGAACCAACAGGGGAGTGGTGGAACGTGCTTGCCAAAATCACAGGGTGTGTTGCACTCATAACGTCGTTGTGCCTGTGTGTTGCCGTCAACAGCGATGATGGTGGCCAGCCACCCAAACCGAGCCGTGCTTCCAAAACATTCGACGACACAATCGCCCTGCTGCTCTCGCGACGCTGCCTCGACTGCCACAACGCTACCGATAAGAAAGGCGGTCTCGATCTTTCGAGCAAGGCCGCCATGTTGAAGGGGGGCGACAGCGGCGCTGCCCTCGTTCCCGGACGCCTTGGCGACAGTCTTCTCTGGGAGCGCATCACCGATGGCGATATGCCACCAAAGGCTCCGCTCGCAGCCGACGAAAAGAAACTTCTCTCAACGTGGATTACGTCCGGTGCCAAATGGGGAACCGATCCGATCGATCGGTTCCGTGTCACCACATCGAAACGCGCCGGCTATGACTGGTGGTCGCTGAAGCCGCTTCGCCGTCCGGAAATTCCAGATGCTGTGAGCAACGCGCCGACGCAGTGGCAACAAAGTCCAATCGATGCGTTTGTCCTCGCGAAGCTCAGGAAAGAGGGACTCACACCGTCGGCATCTGCCAACAAACGCACGATCATCCGTCGGCTGTCGTTCGACCTCATCGGCCTGCCTCCCACACCCGACGAAATCGACGCCTTTCTCGCAGACAAATCGCCCGCTGCGTACGACCGGTTGGTCGATCGACTACTTGCCTCGCCGCATTACGGAGAACGCTGGGCCAGACACTGGCTCGACATTGTTCGCTTTGGTGAAAGTCAGGGATTTGAACGGGACAAGCTGCGACCCAATTTCTGGCGATACCGCGACTGGGTCACCGCCGCCTTCAACGATGATTTACCGTACGACGAATTCGCCCGGCAACAACTGGCCGGCGATGTTCTCAAACCCGACGATCCGTCGGCGGCAATCGCCACCGGTTTTCTTGTCGCCGGTCCCTACGATGAGGTCGGCCAGAGCCAGCAAAGCGCCGCCATGCGCGCCGTCGTGCGACAGGACGAACTGGAAGACGTGGTGAGTGTGGTCGGCCAGACCTTCCTCGGCCTGACGATTAACTGCGCCCGTTGCCACGATCACAAATTCGACCCCGTGCTGCAATCGGAATACTACCAATTGACCGCCGCGCTCGGTGGCGTGCGTCACGGCGAACGAAACATTGGTAGCGCTGCAACATCTGCCGCGTCGTCCAACTTCGCAAGTGCGCTGCAGGCGCGGATTGATTCTCTCAACCGGAAAAATACGCAGTTGGAAGAAACGGCCCGGAAACAAATCCTTGCCGAACGCCGCGGCAAGCCGCGACCAGAGGTCACTGTTCCCAAGCCAATCGCTCGTTGGACTTTTGATGGCGACCTGAACGATGCCGTCGGCACATTGCACGGCACGGCGCATGGGAAGGCGGAAGTCAAAGCGGGACGATTGCATACCGACGGCAAGTCGGGGTATGTGACGAGCGCGCCAATCGATCGCGACATTTCCGCCCGCACACTGGAAGCCTGGGTCAAGCTCGACAATCTCGATCAGCGCGGCGGCGGAGTTGTCAGCCTGCAAACTCTCGATGGCTTACTGTTCGATGCCATTGTCTTCGGCGAGCAACGGTCGCGCCGCTGGCTCGCCGGTAGTAGCGGCTTCCAGCGAACGCAACAGTTTGGTGGCACCGATGAAACCACAGCAAACAATGCCGTTGTGCATGTGGCCATCGTCTACCGTGCCAATGGCGTCATCGCCGGTTACCGCAACGGTCGACCGTATGGAAAGTCATACAAGTCGAACGGTCCGATCACATTCAAGAAGGGACAGGCGCAACTGCTGTTCGGTTTGCGTCACACCCCCGTCGGCACCAACAAGCACTTGGCCGCTGAAATCGACAAGGTTCACCTCTACGATAGGGCGCTCACACCGGCACAGGTTGCCGCTTCGGCTGGTGTTTCGTACGACTCCATCGACACGGAATCGCTGTTGGCCAAACTCAACCCGGCAGCGAAGCGTTTGCGGGAACAGCGACTTTTTGAAATTGCCCGTCTGGAAAGTCAGCGCATCCGAGCGCAGGCAACAAGGTCATACGCCGTTGTTCCGCGTACCCCCGAGCCGGCCCACTTGTTGCTGCGAGGCAACCCGGCACAGAAGGGGCGCATCGTCACACCGGGCGGCGTGGCGGCGGTCGTGGGTGTCGATGCCGACTTTGCCCTCGCCGCCGACAGCCCCGATGCCGACCGCCGAATCGCATTGGCGCGTTGGTTAAGCGATCGCAAGAATCCGCTGTTTGCCCGTGTGATTGTCAATCGGCTCTGGCATTATCATTTCGGCATCGGATTGGTGGAAACGCCCAGCGATTTCGGTTTCAACGGCGCTCGGCCCACGCATCCGTTGCTCATTGATCATCTGGCCAGCGAGCTGATCCGCAGTAACTGGAGCCTCAAAGCAGTGCAGCGTGCCATAGTCTTGTCGGCAACTTATCGGCAGGCATCGCGTGCCAATGCCGACGCAGCAAAGATCGATGCAGGCAACCGACTGCTGTGGCAGAAGTCGCCGGTGCGACTGGAAGCCGAAGTCCTGCGCGACACGATTCTCGCGGTCGCCGGAGAACTCAACCCGGCAGTAGCCGGTCCTGGCTATGAAGACTTCACAACGTTTTCTCGCAATTCTCAGTTCTATCAGCCCATCGATGCGATCGGACAAAGTTTTCATCGCCGCAGTCTGTACCGCACTTGGGTTCGCTCGGGCCGCAACCGTTTTCTCGACGTCTTCGACTGTCCCGATCCTTCGACCAAATCGCCGCGCCGCGCTGTCACAACAACGCCATTGCAGGCATTGGCATTGCTAAACAATTCCTTCGTTCTTCGCATGGCCGATCGTCTTGCCGATCGTTTGCAGCGCGAAGCCGGCAACGATCCAGATATGCAGGTGGAGCGTGCGTTTGTTCTCGCGTATGGACGATCGGCAACGCCGAATGAACGGCGGTTGACGAGTGATTTCGTCAAACAACACGGCCTGCCCGCCTTCTGCCGAGCCATTTTCAACAGCAACGAGTTTCTATACGTCGATTGAAAAACGAATCTATCGCGACGCGGAGCGTCGAAGACTTGCGTCCCCACGCAGAGCGTGGGAACGAGAAATTCACCTGAATAGTGAACTCAACATGAACCATCCCATCGATCGCCGCAACTTCCTATCGTTCGCCTCGGCCGGAATCGGCAGCGTGGCGTTGTCGAGCCTGTTGATGCGCGACGGAACGCTGCAGGCTGCAGCGGTTCCGGGCGAGTCGAGCGATCCGCCGCCGCATCACCCGCCCCGCGCCAACAAGGTGATTCACATCACCCTCACCGGCGGACTCAGCCAGATCGATTCGTTCGATCACAAACCGGAGTTGGAAAAACTGCACGGCATGCCGTTGGGCGGTGACGAACGTCCCGACGTCTTTTTCGGCAAGGTCGGCCTGCTGCGAAAAAGCGATTGGGCGTTCAAGCAACGCGGCAAAAGCGGTCTGTGGGTTTCCGACCTGTTTAAGAATCTGGCAGGTGTTGCCGACGAGTTGACCGTTATCAAGTCGATGTACGCCGAGACGTCGAATCACACGCCGGCAACGTTTCAGGAAAACACCGGGTTTCGCTTGAACGGATTCCCGGTGCTGGGGTCGTGGATGTCGTATGGGCTGGGCAGCGAAACCGACGATTTGCCCGCCTACGTCGTCATTCCCGATACGCGTGGCCTGCCCGCAGGCGGCTCGATCAACTGGACCAACGGCTTTCTGCCCGCGCAACATCAAGGGGTCACATTCCGAAGTCAGGGAGTTGCAATCGACGATTTGTTTCCGGCCCGCGCCATTTCGCCCAACACCGAAACAGCCACCCGCGATTTGCTGGCCGCGTTGAACAAGCAGCACCTCGAACGCCGCGATTCCAGCGACTTGCTGGCGGCTCGGATTCGCAGTTACGAACTGGCTGCAAAAATGCAACTTGCCGTACCCGAAGTGACCAACCTCGATGCGGAAACCAAGGCGACACACGCAATGTATGGATTGGACAATCCGGACACCGTTGAATTTGGCCGGGGGTGCCTGTTGGCGCGCAGATTGTTAGAACGCGGTGTGCGGTTTGTGCAATTGTTTGCCGGTGGAGCATTTGGCAGCCCGCGCATCAATTGGGACGGACACGAGGACATGCGTCGCAACCACGGACGCGAAGCGGGACGCATCGACCTGCCGATTGCCGGCCTCATTCGCGACTTGCGAAGCCGTGGACTGCTCGACGAAACGCTGCTGCTGTTCACCAGCGAGTTCGGTCGCACGCCGTTTACGCAGTCGAACGCCGGCCAACTGGGAACCGGACGCGATCACAATCAATACGGATTTTCCGTCTGGCTCGCCGGCGCCGGCCTACGTCACGGCATGTCCTATGGCGAAACCGATTCGGTCGGCATGAAGGCAGTCGAAAACCGCGTCCACTGGAACGACCTGCACGGCACCGTCCTGCATCTGCTCGGCATCGACCACCAACGGCTCACATTCTACCACAACGGAATCCAGCGACGCCTGACCAACGTCCACGGAGATGTAATCAAGGACGTGTTGTCCTGAACGTCACTGTTCGGCTGCTGGTCGAGCCAAAGTCGGTCTTCGTCGCGTTTGATCCCCCCAATTGACAAGGCACGACATCTTGGCAAGCAACGTCGAAATTAAGGCCCGTTGCCGGGATTTCGAGCGACAGGCTTTGCTTGCAGAGAAATTAGCGAGCGGAACGCCAGAGCAACTGGTGCAGGAGGATACGTTTTTCTGCGTTCCCACCGGGCGTTTGAAGTTACGTGTGTTTGCCGACGGGTCGGGCGAATTGATTCAGTATGAACGCCCCAATGCAACGGAGCCGACTGAGGTAACCGTTCACAAAACCGCTCTTCGCGCATGAGGCGGAAGATGCGATGGTTTCGGGCATGGGAAAGGAAACCCCAAAACGACCGAACGGAATTCCTGCGGATGTGTGGGCGGATGCCGGCG
>CAUZOL010000156.1:0-14848 GCA_963581435.1 Planctomycetota bacterium | reverse complement strand
CTCTGGGAACTGTGCGGCACCATCCTCGACGAATTCACTCCGGCCGAATGCCGCAACTACTTCCGTCACTGTGGCTACCGCTACGATTAACACCCAACCGCACTAATCTCCACTGATCCTCGCTTATCTTTTCCAATTAAATTAGTGGCGTTTAGTGTTCCAGAAATTGAATCGGATTGACGCCGTATACGCCGCAAGTTTACCATCACGCGTAGTCGCAGCAACGAATCGATATATTTTGCTCCGTTTGACCGTGCGACGGTCGATCGGCGGTTTTGCCGGGAGTTGATTGATGTCCAAGGCTGGCCCGACGAATGTTTCTCACCCCACGCTATCGCGGCGGAGCATGTTGCAGGCCGGTTCGATTGGGTTGATGGGCTTGGGAATGTCCGACGTCTCGGCGTTGCGGGCGATGGCGGCTCCCGGTCGCCGACCACCGGCGAAGTCGGTCATCTTTGTCTTTCTCACCGGCGGCATGTCGCATCAGGATAGCTTCGACATGAAGCCCGATGCGCCCGCCACCGTGCGCGGCGAATTCAATCCGATTGCCACGCGCACGCCCGGTTTGGAAATCTGCGAGCATCTGCCAATGCTTGCACAGCGCAGCGAGCGGTATGCGCTGGTGCGTTCGATGAGTACCGAGAATAGCGGCCACGGCATTGCCTGCCACATGCTGTTGACCGGTCGGCTCGATCTACCGCCCGGTTTCAATCAGCGCGCCGTTCCAAGTCCGAACGAATGGCCCTCGTTGCCGTCGATGGTGACGTACGCCACAGCGGGGCGGAACAATTTACCGCCGGCCGTCGTGTTGCCGCAGCCGAGTGTGAACGAGGCCGCCGCCGTTCGCCCGGGACAATACGCGGGCAAACTCGGTTCCCGCTGGGAAGCCTGGCACGTTGACATTGCCTCGAAATGTCCGCTGGGCAACGGAGCCTGCCCGAACTGTTTCCGCTTCGACGAAGACTCGTTCGACCACGTTCCCGATTCGATCTTCGACACGCCCACTCTCACACTGCCCGAAGGCGGCCGGCTTCGTTTGCGGGGACGCGTCGGATTGCTGGAAACAATTGAACGGCAACGCCAGGAGTTGGAACAGGCAGCCGACGGACGTCGGCTCGATCGCCACCGGCAGGCGGCGTTGGCCGTGTTGACCGATCCCAAAACCAGCAAGGCATTCGACGTCGAGAATGCCGACCCGAAATTATTGGAGCGGTACGGCAAGAACAAGTTCGGACTGTCGCTGTTGATGGCCTACCGGCTGTCGAAAGCGGGCGTCAACATGGTGCAGGTGAATCTCGGCAAGAACTCATCTTGGGACACGCACCGCCGCAACTTCGTCAATCTCAAACGCAACCTGTTCCCCTACTTCGACCGTTCGGTGTCTGCGTTGTTGGACGATCTGAAAGACAGCGGATTGCTCGATGAGACGCTGGTGATTGTGACGGGCGAATTCGGCCGCACACCGAAGATCAACAAGGACGCCGGCCGCGACCATTGGGGACCGTTGATGACGTCATTCTTCGCAGGTGGCGGAGTCCGTGGCGGAAACGTGCTTGGAGCATCGGACAAGATCGCCGGCTATCCGATTGCCGACAAACAAACCCCGGAGAATCTGGCAGCGACAATCTACGAAACGCTGGGCGTCCCCCGCGAAAGCGGCTGGACCGACTTCGACGGCCGCCCCCACCAAATCTACCGCGCCGCACCGATTGCCGGATTGATGTAGCAGATCGGTTTTATGAATCGCGGTCTGCGTTCGGGTGTGTCTTTCATTAGAGTCTCCCCCGACTCCATTGCGAAGACGCATCTGGCAAGTTGGCGATTTCACGTGGCCAATACTTTTTTCGCCCTGCCCTTCGTGTATTATGACGTCCCCGACGGAAGATCATTCGATCTACGATGTTCGCGACAGTATTGATTGAGAATTGCATGCCCTGGTCCATCGATGATTTGTCACCGCAAGACGATCTAAATCAGCCGAGACGCATGAGCAAACGGCGGCTCTGGACGTTTCGACTGATTGCGTTGGGCATACCTGCGATCATCGGGGCCATCGTCGTTTGGAATCGCGTCCCCCCCCAACTGCTCGATCCGGACGCTCCCATCTATTTCAACTCTCCCGATCACGAGGAGAGTGGCATGCGCTCGATGTTCCATCCCGTCTACGGTTGGGTCAACGTCTCAAATCAAGAGGGAATGACATACGGGTCGCCGGTGAGAATTAACTCGCGTGGATTTCGGGATCGCGACTACACCGTTGAGAAACCCACCGATGTCAAACGCATTCTTGTACTCGGAGATTCCTATGCATGGGGATACGGAGTCGCGATCGACGATATCTTTACAGAAATTCTCGAAGCAGAGTTGGAAAAGACGCAGCAGAAGTGGGAGGTAATTAACACCGGTGTCTGCGGATGGGGAACCGACCAGGAATACCTGTTTCTTACTCGGGAAGGATTCAAGTACAAACCAGACATTGTCGTTCTGACGTTTTTTCTCGGTAACGATCCAATCAACAATGCCAGCGCGCACGAATACGGTTTGCACAAACCGGTTTTTGTGGACGACAATATGACACTGGAGAATGTCCCGGTTCCAAAGCCGAGCGATCACGTCGGTCCGCTCATCGTACAAACGATCCCCGTCCACATCTCGGCGGTCATCATCGACAGCATGCACCAGAAGTGTGAGCAAGCCGGAGCGAAGTTGGTCATCATGAAATTTGGAGCATTTCTCGACGACAAATGGAAACCGCACGATGGTCCGCTGCTCGAGGAGTTCAGCCGATTTCCCAACTGGAACCTTCTCGACCTGGACCGGGAGTTCGAGAAACTCAAGATCTCAAGGACAAGCGTTCTGGAAGGCAACTACCGTCACCACTGGAACGCGTACGGCCACCGTCGCGTTGCCGAGAGCTTGCACGGATTCCTACTGGAAAAGAGATGGGTGGAACCCGCCGTGGCCGAGTCTCGTTAGTTTTTCCAATCGACTACCGTTCGGTGTCTGCGTTGTTGGACGATCTGAAAGACAGCGAGTTGCTCGATGAGACGCCAGTGATTGTGACGGGCGAATTCGGCCGCACACCGAAGATCAACAAGGACGCCGGCCGCGACCATTGGGGACCGTTGATGACGTCATTCTTCGCAGGTGGCGGAGTCCGTGGCGGAAACGTAATCGGTGCATCGGACAAGATCGCCGGCTATCCGATTGCCGACAAACAAACCCCGGAGAATCTGGCAGCGACAATCTACGAAACGCTGGGCGTCCCCCGCGAAAGCGGCTGGACCGACTTCGACGGCCGCCCCCACCAAATCTACCGCGCCGCACCGATTGCCGGATTGATGTAGCGGATCGGTTCTTGATTTGGGGTGGCTGGGGTCGAAGCGCAGCGATTCAAGCGACTTGCGCGAGCAGGTGTTGCACGACTTGCAGGGCCTCGGCTCCCTCCACATCGAAGCATTCGCTGAGAATCATAATACACTTGTTGGTATTTCCTGCGTATATTTCCGCGCGCAGCTGCATCGTTTTCTGAATCGTGTGCGGATCGGTTCGCAGTTTTTGACCGAAGTGATTTGCCGAGCGCAACGCCTGTTTCGGACCGATCGCGAGTAATTCGGACAATGTTTCTGCTGCGGTTTCGATTTGGTTCGAGGCAACTTGTTGGCCGAACATTGCAAACGTCTTGGGCGCATCGGATGTTGCCCCTGCCGCTATTGGCGGCATCTTCATGGCCATCGGTGGCTTGAACGTCTGCGGTTTTTGCACGGGTTCTTTTTCGACCGGCAGATTCGCGATCATCAAATTGACCTGACCAAGTTTGTTTCCCACACTTTCGTACAGACGGCTGATGTCGTCCATAAAGTCGGCGCCTGTTGCATCATCCAGAATATCTTGTTCGTCTTCGAGAACCCGATCGGTAAGTCGCTCGGCAAGGATGTCGCGTGTGCGAACAAGAATTGCATGGGCGAGTTTTCGTCGTTCATTCATGATGGGATTCCTTGTTGAATTCTTTTTCTCGCTTCAAGCGGCAGTGATACGAATTATGCAATTCATGTGCCGCAAATCCGCGGCGACCAGCTTGCGAAATGCAATCGCAGGATTTCTCGGCCAGTTTAGCAAAAGACCGGCGACACCACTGGCGGATGATGTTGAGTTTCGAGCCGCGCGCGTTGATCCCAGGCAACATCCCGCACGAATCGGCACAGACAAACGATGCCGGAGAATCCGTTTAATACGACCACGACTGCGTGTCACGGATGCGTTTCGGCAGGAACCGATTGCCAAGATCACGCCTGCCGTAACGCGGGGACGATTTCTGTGCGGGCGGCGTGGAGTGCGGGGGCGATTCCTGCGAGGGTTCCGGCGATGACTGAGACGATGAGGCCGGTGATCGCCAGGCGGGGCGATGGGGTGAAGGCGATGGTGACCGCTTCGGCCCCAACTGCCAGACTTTTGTATTTCAACATCAGCATGGCGGCGGCGACGCCGATGATTCCGCCAGCGATGCTGAGCAGCATACTTTCGAGCATCACCAACCGAAAGACGCGGGGGCCAGAGAAGCCGAGGGTTTGCAGGACGGCGTGCTCTTTGATGCGGTCTTGAACCGACATGACCGTGGTGGTGGCGACCAACGAGAGTACGAGGCCGACGCAGGCGTAACCGAGGTAATGGGCCATGCCGATGAGCTGTGTGAGGTCGCCGAGACTTTTGGCCTGGAAGACGCCCTTGGGTCGCGTGTCGGTTTCGATGGGACCGCCACGAAACATGTCGTCGATCTCTCTGCTTTTGGCGATGGGGTCGACGCCGTCTTTCAACAGCACTTCAATTTGCGTCACCGTGCCGACGAGGTCCATGCCTTTGCCGCGCTGCAGGAATTCGAGATGCGAATAGATGTAGTTTTCCTCGGCCGGATCGTCGCTGGTGAAGATGCCGGCCACGTTCACGCTGAGTTCACCAATGGAGAATTTGTCGCCCACCTTGATCCCGCGTCGATTGGCAACCGCCCGCCCGACGACGGCGGCATCCTGATGGTTTTCAAACTCCGACCAACTGCCCGATTCGAGTTCAAAGTTGCGGGCCGTACGGATTTTCTCCGGCGGCACACCGTAGAACACGACGACATCGAGACTAGCCCGACAATTGTTCGTGAAGACCTGCACCGGGAAGACTTCTCGCACGCCGTCCAGACGCGCAATCTGGTCGTCGTAGTCTTGCGGAAGATGGCTGGTCGCCGGGCAAAACTTGTTGGCTTGAAATGAGACGAGCGACCCCTTCGCCGCTTGCCGTCGCTGCAGATCGTTCATGCCTTCCTGCACCGCACCAACAAAACAGAAAACAAACAACGCAACGGCCGACCCGCTCACCGTGAGAAATGTGCGCGAACGGTGCCGCCACAGTGTTTTGAGTGTGTAAGGAAAGAATTTGAACATGGATTCTCCAACGGGTTTTAACCAGCTGTTTCCCGTGCTTCGGTGAAGACGGCAGGTTGGAAACCTGTTCCGCCCGTCTGAACCAACTTGCCGTGATCGAGCCGGAATTGGCGGCCGGCGAATTCGGCGGCGTCGTTATCGTGGGTGACCATGAGTAACGTGACATTCAGTTGTTCGTTCAATCGTCCGAGTAGATTCAGAATTTGTTCTGACGTATCGGGGTCGAGGTCGCCGGTGGGTTCGTCCGCCACGACAACTGTGGGGTGAGTGACAATCGCCCGCGCGACGCCGACTCGCTGTTCCTGTCCGCCGGAAAGTTGACGCGGGTAGTGGTCGGCCCGGTCGAGAAGGTCGACCGCTTCGAGGGCAATTTGCACTCGTTTGCGGCGTTCGGAACGCGACATCGGCAGCAATAACAACGGCAGTTCGATGTTCTCGTAGGCCGTCAGCACGGGGACGAGATTGTGCGTTTGGAAGATGTAGCCCATGTTGGCGGCTCGCCAGTTGGCTAGTTTGGTGCGAGACAGTCGCGTGATATCAACGCCGTCGATGACGATGCTGCCACTGTCGGGGCGATCGATGCTGGCAATGAGATTCAGCAGCGTCGACTTGCCGGTGCCACTGGCGCCCATCAGCGAGATAAACTCGCCGCGTTCAATATTCAGCGACACGTCATCCAATGGCGTAATCGTCTCATCGCCTTTGTGGAATTGCTTTGTGACGTCTCGGATTTCGATGAGAGCCATTGTTTAGTCCAGAATCTAGAGTCGAGAGACAAGAGCCAACAAGTTACGAACCGGATCGCCGTTTCAGTTGTTCCGCTTTGGAGTCTTGAGAGTCTGCTTTGCCGTTCTCTTGACTCTTGACGCTCGGCCCTTGGCTTTCTTCAGTGATTGTGATGCGGTCGCCGTCTTGCAAGCCTTCGATTCCGCTGGAAATAATCCGGCTGGAAACGGTGAGGCCGTTGGTGATTTCTACGAGGCCATTCGATCCGACTGCTCCGGTTTGGACCGTCGTTTTACGCGCGACCCGCTCAGATTGATCGGCCAGCCAGACGAACGAATCGTCTTCACCTTGATGAATAAGTTGCCCGAGAACATAGAGCTTCAACTCTTGCGACGGCTCGGTTGTTCGTTCGGGTTGTTTGGGAGCGAGGAACGTGACATCGACCAGCATTTCTGGTTTGAACACCGCCGGCGGATCGGGGATTGCCACTTTGACCTGCAACGTGTTTTTCTGAATGTCCGCTTCGGAACTGATGAAGAGGACCTTGCCGGTGAGCGGTGAGGCGAGTGCCGGGTTATGGATTTCCACCGGCTGATGCAGGCTGACTTTGGGAATGTCCTCGAAACGGACATCGACGCGGACCTGCAACATGGTGGGGCGATACATGGTGACGACCGTGCTGCCGTCGTGACCGGCCATCTGTGTCATGCCGCTGCCGATGCGGGCGCCGGGATGAGCAATCAATCGGAACACGCGACCGTCTATCGGCGAGACAATCGTCATACGATCCAGTCGCAGTTGGGCCTCCGCAACAACGACCCGCGCCTGCTCGACACGCGCGGTCGCTGCTTTCACTTTCGCGAGCGCTCCATCCCGTTCCTTGAGTTCGTCGGCCAGCAGTTTTAGTTGTGTTTTCAGTGCATCGCGGCGCCCGGTCAACGCGGTCTGTTCTTTCTTGAGCGACCCTTCGCGATCTCGCAGTTCTTCAACGCGCGCAGTGGCCGAGTCCGCCTTGCCTTTGGCGATGTCAATCGCCACACCGGCAACCACACCTTTCGCGGCGACTTTGCCTTCATAGTCCTTTTGTGCCGCTTGCTGATCGGCCACAGCTCCGCGTATTCCAAACGGCAGGCTTTTCAACTGAGTTTGGATCTTCGCTAACGATGCGTCTGCTTCGCCCAGTGCCGCTTCCAGATGTACCGGTTGTTTCAACCGTGTCTCAGCAGCGGTAAGCACCGACCGAGTTTCATCCAGTTCGGCATTTCGAAGTTTCAAATCGGCCGATGCCGCATCGAGGGTGAGTCTTGCGTCGTCCTTCACAAGTTCAGCGACAGGCTCACCCGCTTTGATCGGCTGATCCTCAACCACCAGCAGTTTCTCAACAACGCCCGGCGCAAGTGCGGCGACGCGCACCGGTGTTGGTCGCGGTTCGATCCAGCCGGCCGCCTGAAACAGCGGCGTCCCTTCCTGCCGAACCTCGGCCGTGGTCGAGAACACTGGCACGACCTTCACGGCTTTCGGAGGAAACAGAAAGTCCCGCGACGCCCACGCCACCAGCGACAGGAATCCGGCAATCAACACCAACGGCAACACGTACCTGGAAAGCACATTTCGCCGAGCGCGCAGATTTGCCTGGCCCGTCGCACCACGGTCAATCGCCAATTCCCGAAGATCCACGTTAGTACTCATGGTCATATCATTTCTTCACGTACACGCCGTTGGCGAGAATCGTGAGGTTTCCATCTGCGTCTCGTTTGGCTTTTCCTTTGATGACGACGGTCGAAAGTTCCTTGACGTTCAGCAGTTCGCGAGCATCCTTCTTCAACAGGTTTCCGTTTTCATCGACGATTTTGATCAGTGCTGTCGAACTCGACAGCTTTTCGGATTCGCTTCAACAATAGTCCCAGGGTGTGGGACAATTGTGCGACCCGACATCCGCACACGATTTGAGAGACTGATCGACGATCAGAAAAGCCGCCCGCCCATCGATCCACGGACTCTTTTCTCCGCCGATGCGTCCCACAATCACGATGTCTTCGTCATCCTTGGCCGCTTCCTGCGCTTTGATCACCGGCGCTGCATTTTCCGGCTCGCCGCTCAGCAGGTATTTCGAGCCATCAATGGCAGCTGCCGACTTGGATGCCGACGATGCGGGCGTCGTCGCAGAATCCTGCCCGCATCCAGCGAGAGCCGAGAGTCCAGTGACAAGCGACCAAAGCAAAATACGTGGATTGCAAAACTTCATATTCACTCCTTGAAAAGTGTTGTATCGAGAGTCCAGAGGCTCTTGTCTCTGGACTCTCGTCTCTCGACTAAATCAAACCGCTTTTAACCCATCGACGATGGGCATACGTAGTGCTCGGATTGCCGGGGGAATGGCTCCAAAGAATCCGAGTGACAAACCGACAGCGCAGCCGATAAGTACGGCCATGCTGTCGATGCGAAGCGCAAACGCTCCCATCGTGAATCGCACCGCGGCACCGTTGACGAAGACCAATGCCAGCAGCGCCGCCAACAGACTTGCTGCCGCCGCCAACAGTAAACCTTCCTGAATCAAACTCGTAACAATGGCTCGACGCGCAAAGCCGATTGTTTGCAATGTGGAAAGTTCCGGTATGCGGCCGACAACCGAGCCGTACATCGTGTTCAGCCCGGCGAAGACGCCCGCGCCCGAAACCAATAAAACAACCAGCCACGCCAGCCACCGCACCGTTTCATAGTCTTGTTGGAGCGTGGCGTAATATTCGGTTTCCTGTATCGCTTGCAGTTCGAGGTCGAGCCGCTCTTTGCAGAACAAGTCGAGATCGATGAAATCTGCATTCGGCGCCAGGGTCACGGCGACGATGCTCAAGTCTTGCCGCTTCATTGCCTGTTGTAACTCATCGAGTCGGCACCAGGCTTCCGATTCAAACGCCGAACCGCCTGCCGAAAATATCCCGCTAATTCGCCACGATCGGCCCTCGAAGGTGATCGATTGCCCAACGCTCATTTCTGCTTTGGTCGCTTCAGTTTTTGCCGCGACCATTCGGCCCACCATCACTTCACCCGGCTCGGGCCAGTTGCCCTCTTCAATTTCAACCTGTCGCCGAACGAGCAGTACCGAGCGGGTGACTCCGCGAATCAATCCCATCGACGGTTCTCGATCTCCCACAGTCACTTCCGTGCCGAGATACAATTCCGGCGAGACGTAC
This sequence comes from Planctomycetota bacterium, assembly GCA_963581435.1. Lineage (GTDB taxonomy): Bacteria > Planctomycetota > Planctomycetia > Planctomycetales > Planctomycetaceae > JABISG01. Next base: position 5,502 of record CAUZOL010000156.1, on the reverse strand, counting down.
TTCTGGCCGAAACGCTCCTGAATGCCGGCGACGCTGGCGGGAACCAGATCGCTGGTCCGCATTGCGATCGACGAGTATTCGAGGTTCTCGCCCATCCCCTTGGAGAAGACGATCGCCGTCTGTGGATCGCCACTTACGGTCAGTGACTGCTCCAGCCCGCGAATGAAACCGACGACGACCAGCACCAACACAATCACCGTCGTCAGCCCCGCAAACGTCAAAAACGTTCGCAACGGGCGACGGAAGAGATTTCGGATTGCGTACTCCCACGGGAGCAGGCGAAAGAACATGGCGTTACACGCTTCACGGTCGAAGGACCAACGGGCAGAGGCAACTCAGCGCAGGATGAACTCTTAGCACTGAGAACCAATTGGGGAAGCGCCGAAGCGTTCAGCACAAGAAAGACATGTGCAGCGTGCGCAGCAGGCGGTCGTGATTGCCGCCGTTTCGTAAGAAACCATCACCGCCGCGCGTTCGGCGTTCCGCCGTCTGACATGCAACCGGAGTTTCGTCTGCGGTGAGGGGCAGCACGGATGACTCGATTTCTCCGGTCAACTCGCACGGCTTCTCGAAGATCACGCCCCCGCAAACGCCCTGACACGATAACTCGCAGGGAGCATCGGGCGGGCAATCGCTGCTGTCGCCGGGCAAACCTTTACCGCCGCAGCAACGGCCAGAATCGTGAGCCGGGCAAGTTTGCTCGACCAACTTCCCAGCCGCGCAGCATTCCTCATCGTGGCACAGACCACTGCCACACCGCATGGGGCAGGCAATGATCGCCGCAGTCATCACAATGGAAATGGCTTGGGCATACATCGGTAAAAATTCCTCTGTCCCGTATCATACGCGGGTTTCAAGGGGCGGGCAATCGCGATTTTCGGACCGACTAACGATTTCCCGACAGGCTGCCGGTCAATAACTGTCCCTCGATGACTGCTGCGGATGTTCTAAGTTCGCGTAACGAAGCGAGATACGACAGGCTGACCTGCACGTACGTTTGCTGGGCGGTGAGCATCGTCAAATAATTCACCTGTCCTTTATCGTATCCGTCGGTCACCAGTTCCAGCGACTGCTTGGCGCGTGGCACCATCTTCTGACTGTATCGATCCACCTGTTGCCGTGCGTTGGCGAACTGCCGATAGACAACGGCAAGTCGGTCCTGCAGATCGAGTTCGACCCGCTTGACCTCGTTGTTCGCGGCGATCCATTCAGCCTCGGCGCTGCGGATGTTGCCCTGATTCTTGTCGAAGATGGGAATCGGAATTCCAATCTGAATATTTGCAACGTCACTGCCAGTTGGATACTGGTGCCGCGCGCTGACAAACGCGTCGATGTTCGGAATCGGTTCCTTCTGCGCTCGCTGAATGGCGATGCCCGCGCGATCCACGCGCGCCCGCGCGGCATTCAATTGTGGATTGCTACCCAAAACAAGCGTGTGACATTCGTCCCAATCATACGTGGGCAGATCGACGTCGAGTTGACCCACGAGTGGTTGCATCTGCATCGTCGGCATCCCGATGATTGCCGCCAAACGCCGCCATGCTTCTGCGGTTTGGTTCAGGGCGTTGTCGTACAGAATATGTGCTTCGTCGGCCCGGATTTGCGCCTGCAGTTTATCGTTGAGCGTTCCCTGCCGACCTTCGAGCAGCGTGTTGGCCGCTTCGACGAGATTGTCGCCGATGCCGACCAGTTCCTTCGTCAACTCGACCCTCCGCTGCGCGACGAGTACATCGTAAAATCGCACGCGGACATCGCTTCGCACGCGCTGTTCCTGCGCGTGAAACTGAAAGTGCGCCGCATCGGTTTCCTTGCCGGCGATTTCCTGATCGAGTTGCAGCTTGCCCGCCGTAATGAATCGCTGGCTGATGAATCCACCCTGACCGCCTGCCGTTCCCAGATTGCCGACTTCGGTGGCGTGATATCCCACCACCGGATTGGGCGGACGTCCCGCTTGAAACTGCCGCCCGGAGGCGATCTCCATTCTCGCCGCCGCCGCCGACAATGTTGGGTTGTGCTCGAAGGCGATCCCTTCGAGGTCGGCAAGCGTCATTTCTTCGGGCGGGTTGTCGTCTTCCAATGTCAGCACGGCTTGGGAATTCGGCTCTTCGAAATGGACGAGCGTTGTTTCTTCATCCGTTGCTGGCTCAACCTGTGCATTGCCCGTTTCATCAGGCAACCGTTCCGTCATCGCCGACCGTACCGACGGCGCAGACCGACAGCCACCGGCCGCTGAAATCAGCAGCAACGAGAACGCAACAGCCCATCGGAACAGCACTTATGGTTCTGCTTTCGACAGTGAACCGAACGGAAGTCGTACCGGTAGCGTAGTCGGCACCTCACCACTCTCTGTATCGGTTATTCCGGCTGGCGCGATGACACCATTCAGGGCATTCCCGTGGCGAGGCAATTGACGTGACCGGAATCGCTCCCCAAGCGAGCCGTGGGGTTTATCCCCACGGAATGGACGACGGGGATAAACCCCGCCGCTCGCCGGGCGATTCGTCTCGCTATGCTTCGGCTGTTCCCCGCAACTCAAACACATGCACGGGGGAATTGTTGCCCGGGTAGCTGCCGTCTTTGTTGAGGCGGCGGCCGTTGCCGTTGCTGCCGTTGTTGGTGCCGGTGATGGCGATGCGTTTGCCGTCGGGGCTGAGGCTGAGGGCGTGGACGTTGCGCATGGTCTTGCCGGTGTAGAATGGCTTCGTCTCACCGCGGCGTTGAAAGACGAACTTGCCCACGCCCGGCGTGCCGGAGGTGGAGACCATCACGAAACCTTCTTCGTGCAGACAGACGTCGCTGACGAAAACGTCGGTCGTCCCGCCGAAGGTCATCGTCTCAGTCACCTTGCCGGTCTCGAAATCGAACAGCAGCAGCGTGGGCGTGCCGGTGACGTTGCCCTGTGTTTTCGGTTCGGTGCCGCCACAAGCGAGCGTCTTGCCGTCGCGGTCGAAGGCGATCACACGAACGCCGCCGGTGTTCTGTAACCGCCGGTAGGTGTAAAGCTGCGTGGCGTCGATGTCGCGGAAATGTTTGCCGGTGGCGACGTCCCATTGCTTCACCACGCCGCGCAGGCCGCCGGTGAGCAAGAACTTCCCGTTCGGATGAAACTTTGCGCACAGGACGGCATCAATATGGCCGTCGAGTTCGTGGAGTTTCTTGCCGTCGGCTGTTTGCCAGATGCGGACTTTCTTGTCGATGCCAACCGTGGCGACGAGCGTGCTGTCGGGGCTGACATCGAGCGCCTGAATCCAGCCATCGTGCGCTTCATCCACCGTCCACTTGGGCTGCGGGTTGTCTTCGGCATAAGCCCAGCAGCAGAGCTTGCCCCACGAGTCGCCGGTCAACAGCCGGTCGGCTTGCGGACTGAAAGCGAGTGCCTGCACCCAGCCGCCATGTGCTTTCAGTTCGGGCAACTCTTTCACTTCAGTGACCGGCTTCTGTTTCTTGTTCTTCGCTTTCGGATCGACCGGCGGGATTTCGATGTTCGCATCCCAACGACGAATCTGCCCGAGAAAACTGCCGGCGACGAGGAACTTACCACACGGACTGAACCGCGCACCAAACACCTGCGGCTCGGCCGAAAAAGTGGCGATGTGTGCGGGTTGGTATTTCGCGAGGAGTGTTTCAGAATCGCTCATGAAAGCACCTCCTTGATCGCGTGCATGTCGTCGTGGGCAATGGGCAGCGGTTGGCCGGCGTTATCGTATTCGACAACATCGGGGTCGATGCCGAGCGCCTTGAACCAGGTGTGGAACATGTGGCCGATGTCGTACTCGTCGGAATCAACAAACGTGCCTTCATCGTTCGTTTTTCCGACGACATTGCCGGCGGTGATGCCGCAGCCGCCGAGCGCGACCGTCCAGGCTTCGGGCCAATGATCGCGGCCGATGTGTCCGTTAATACGCGGCGTGCGACCGAACTCCGACATGCAAACGACCAGCACATGTTCCATCATGCCCCGCTCGTGCAGGTCTTCGACGATGGCCGCAAATGCCTGATCGAATTTGGCGTGCTGGCTGAACGCGCCATTGAAATGATCGCCGTGCGAGTCCCAGCCGTAGCTGTTCACCTTGACGAACCGCACCCCCGCTTCGAGCATCTTACGGCCCTGCAGCATGTGCCGACCGATTTCATGTTGCCCGTATCGTTCAACATCGGCGGGCGAGAACTGCGATTCGTCGAACAGATCCTGCCGCTTCATCAGCGTGCGGGCAACATCGTAAACGTAGGTGTCGGCTTCCGTCGCCTGTTTACGTCGGCGAGCTGCAAAGCGACCGTTCAAAGCGACCCGCAATGCGTTACGGTCGTCGTTGTCTTTCTCGGAAATGGTTTCGGGTAGTTGCATGTTGGCCGGCGGTTTGCCGTCGCCGAAAGCGAGCGCGCCGTATTTCGGGCCGAGGAAGCCGGCGTCCTTATGAATAAATCCGCCGCTGCCCGGCTTGATCCAAACATACGGAGGCAGCCCGCTGTCGCCCGGTCCCAACAGTTTTGCGACGGCTGAGCCGAAGTAGGGATAAATGACGCCGCGGTTCTTCGGGTCGCCCCGTTGCATGCGGGGTACGCCGGCCGAATGCGAATTGTCCTGCGTCCGCATGCTGCGAACCAGCGACAGATGATGCAGGATCGTGGCAGAGCGCGGCAATAACTCGCTGATATGAACGCCGGGCAGCGAAGTCGGAATCGCCCGAAACGGCCCGCCGAACCGCGTCCCCGGTTTGGGGTCCCAACTTTCCAACTGGCTGATGCCGCCATCGAGCCAGACGAATAACACCTGTTTCTGCTGCTCTTTGACCTGCTGCGCAATTGCAGGATCGAGCAGCGCCCCCAGCCCAACCGCACCGGCCGCCGCACCAGCGGTTGTGCCGAGCCATTGTCGCCGCGAAAGATCGTGTTCCCACGGTTTGCAGAGATGTGATGGTTGCATCTATGTCTCCAATGCGGCACAAATTGCCCGATTCTTACTCTTTTTCTTAATCTTAATCTTAATCCTACTCATAATCCTAATCACTTCTCGCGATCACGCATTAACCAACCAAACCGTCCGCTTTTCAGAATTCGACCGAATCAAACCAACAAGCATCGACACAATCTCCAGCAACAACTGCTTCCCGTCATCGATCACAGTCCGAACCACCGTCTGTTTCGCAACAAGCACATCAAGACACGCGGCGCATTCCAGTGCCGAACCGCGTGCGATGTCGAAGAATCGACAGCGGTCGGCCGATGTGTATTTCCCGTTACCCTCTGCGATGTTCAATGGGATTGACGTCGATGCGCGGTCGAGTTGATTGTGGACGGCGAGACTCTTGGGGACCGCTGCAAGCAAGTCGTTTGCCCATGCCACGAATTTGATGGCTGATTGGTAGACGTTTAGTTTTTCGTAACTACCCAGTGACGAAGATGTGCGCTGGCAGGTTGGGGGACTGGTGGAAGGCGGATTGGATGCCGTCCAGGATTTTCAGGTCGTTTTTGCGGAGCGTCGAGACGTAACCGCGGATTCGG
>CAUZOL010000155.1:0-14918 GCA_963581435.1 Planctomycetota bacterium | reverse complement strand
ATGGCAGCGGGGGAGAAAATGCCAAAACATCACCAAGCGCTAGACACGGGGCGGCCGCAGCGTGTTACAATCGCGACATCGCGAGCCTGGATCGGTTTCAGGCTCGACCCATATGGGAAATGTAGGCGTAAACATGCGGGTTAACCACATGTTCCGGCCGCACGCCCTGGAGCGCTTTTGCGACTTGTGTGGCGGTTCGCGTTCGCAATTCGAGCAGCGCTTCGCGCGAGAGAAACGCGGCATGCGGCGTGACGATGACTCGCTCATGCAGAAACAACGGTTGTGACAGGTCGGGAGGTTCGGGATCGAAAACATCCAACGCGGCCCCGGCGATCCCTTCCAATTGAATTGCCTCCCACAAGTCGGCGTGATTGATGAGCGTGCCGCGCGAGGTGTTGATCAGCCATGCAGACGACTTCATCTTCCCGATTGCCGCGGCCGACATCATTCCGCGCGTCTCGTCGTTCGCCGGACAATGCAGCGACACGAAGTCGGCAGCCTGCAGCAACTCATCCCATTCGAGCATCGGACAACCGGTGCCGCCATCATCGTTGCTGCGAGAGTACGCAACGACATTCATGCCCAAAGCGCGGGCCTTGCGATAGACTGCCCGGCCAATGCGACCGAATCCGATCAAACCCAAAGTCAGTTCCGACAGGCGACGCAGTGGCGTCCCGGCACTTCTGTCGTAGGTCCCTGCTTTGCTTTGCTGATGGTAGATTCCGATGTTCCGGGCACAGGCCAGCAACAGCGCCAAAGTGTGGTCGGCCACCTCCTCAACGCAGTAATCGGGAACATATGTGACCGGGATTCCCAATTCGCTTGCAACCGGAACCGCAATGTTATCCAGTCCGATCCCAAATCTCGCAACGATGCGGCAGCGCTTCGCAGCCCGCACGACGGGTTCGGTGACATTCGCCCAACATGTCGCAATCGCATCGACATCGCGGGCCAACTGAACGAGCGTGTCCTCGTCGCCGTTCGGCGCCTCGACGATCTCTGCATCGACCTGCGACAGAATCTGACGTTCGACGTCACAATCGGGCCAAGCGCGGTCGGTAATGAGAACGCGGTATTTACAACTCATGGGTGAAACGCCGGTCGACTATTTTGCGGCGTCCGAATCGCGAACGACACGAATAATTCGCCGACCCTCGTGCGTGCGGCCGAACATGTCTGTCGTGCGAACATCGATGAAATGTGTTCCCACGGGCGGCTTGGATGGAAGTTTTGAATGCCAGAGATGCGTCGAAGGTTTCGGCTTCGACATTTTCCGCCACGGCTTGTCCTTAATCGTATTCTCGAACTCGAACAGTTTGATGAGACCCGGGTCGGATTTCACTTGCCGCTGCATCGACTGCCACGTTCCTTTTTGTCCCAGCCTCATCTCGACTTTCGATTTCTCGGAACCGTTGAAGACGTTGACGAACACGTCGGTTTCCGTAGCATCGGCCACGGCCACTTCTTCGGGCGCGAGAATTGACATCTGGTAGCTTTCGGGACGGCCCGCCGCTTTGAAATCGAGGCTGTATTTCGTGCCGTCGAAGCGAATGATGGAATACCCGTTGGGGGCACCGTCGGCCATCATGGTGTGTGGAATCCCGCGTTCGTCGGGAGCGCCCGACCACCAACTTCCGCTGACGGTGACATTGATAATATGATGATGCGGCTTTGGACCTTTCCAGCCGTCTTTTTCGGTGATGAAGCGGTGTTCGTGGTGATGTGTGTGACCCGATACCGACAGACAAAACGGGCGCTGTTCAATCAAACGATACAACTCCTGCCGGTCGCGTATATCCACCAGCGGAATGTGCATCAAAAGCACGACCACCTGCTCTTTGGGAATCATCGCCAGGTCGTTCCGCACGAACGCCATTTGCTGTTCGCCCAGCCCACCCTGATAGTGGCCTTTGCCGCCCGCATCGGGGACAGTCCATTCAATGTCATCCAGCACCAGGAAATGCACCTGACCGTAATCGAATGAATAATAAGACGGTCCAAAAGCTCGCTCGAATGTTTCGTCGCTGAACCGGTCGTGTGTGGCGTCGGTGTTGATGTCGTGGTTGCCAATGACGTTGTACCAGGGAATGCCCAGCAGCGCGATCGACCGCGAGAGTGACGGAAACAGCGACAAGTCGTCGAACATGATGTCCCCCAGCGTTACACCGAACGAGGCGTCGGTGCCGACGAGTTCTTCAATCACATCGTGCGAAATGTAATCGATTTCCTGCTGGTTTCGCGGCTGAGGATCGCCGAACAGAATTGCACGGAATTCTTCCGGCTCTTTCTGCGCGTACATGGGAAAGTCGACTGACTTGGGCAGCGCACCCGTTGGAGAGACGCCGGGATATTTGAGTTTCGGCGAACCTTTGGGTTTGTGGTTGTAATAGAACTGAGGCAGCTTGTTCTCGTCGAGCGGAGTCCGCCAGCCGCGCGGCTTGATGACGAACAGAATGGTGTCTTCCGACACACTCAGACGATACCGACCATCGTCACCAGTCCGCACGATGTCTCGCCCGTTGGAGACGCGGACGCCGGAGAGTGGTTTTTCGCCCTCATCGAACCGCAGATTATTGTTCGCGTCGTCAAAGACAATGCCCGTTGCCGTTCGTGTCGTTTCTGCCTTCGGCTTGGGTGATTGATCACCGGAAACGATAGCAGCGACGACAATCATCGAAACGAGCGAAATGGCGATTGCGAACTTTTGTTTCATTCCGGGACCCTCATAGGCTGGCGAATCAAAAATCTTGTTGGCCGCCGCTGCGGTGTGCAACGGGCGAGATCGACCAGCAGGGAGCATGACAAGCCGATCACGGCAGCGTCAAGTCTGGCGGGCGCTCAACCCAGGTTGGAACACACGAGGCGATTCGTCTTTAACGCAAAGGCGCAAAGGGCTGCAAAGTTTCGCAAAGAAGAAAGAAGAACAACAAGAAACAGGAGCCTGAAGCGCAAGCGAAGGAGCGTGTTGGCATCGCCCTGGAATCATCCTTCGCTTGCGCTTCAGGCTCCTATCTGACGCACGTCCTCGTTTCCGTGCCGGGACTAAGGAGAAAGAACGCGATGAAACGGACGCACGACTCAACGGCTGACTTTGACTTTCGGCATGGCCTGTTTGAAGCGGGCGACTCCTTCCTCAGTGACCTTGGTGCCACTCAGATACAATCTCCGCAATGTTTCGATTGGCTCTAAATGCACCAGATCGTCATCGGTCAACGGCATGTCGCTCAGGTAAAGCGTGGCAAGTTTCGGCAACGATTCGAGATGCCTGAGATCGCTGGCGTCAAACGTCAAACCGTCAAGATCGAGCTTCTCGATCTTGCTGAATGATTTCAGGTGCGCGAGACCCTCGCTGCTCACTTTCGAGCGATCGAGCCAAAGAGATTTGAGGTTCGTCATTTTTTCCAACAACAACAGCGAGTTGTTGGTTGTCGGCGTGTCGTCGAGGCCCAGCGATTGAATTTGCGACATCTCGCCGACGTGCCGCAGCCACTTATCTTTTACTGGCATGTATCGCAACGAGAGATGGTAGAGGTTCTTCAGTTGCTTGAGGTGAACCAGCCCGGGACCTTTCACGCGGCTGTGTCCGAAATAGATGTATTTGAGGTTTTTCAGCTCCACAACATGAATGAGTCCGGCATCGGTGACCTTGGAATCTTCGAGGCTCAGCCAGGTGACATCGGGCAGGCGGCGCAGCAATTTCAGTCCGTCGTCGCCCCCGGTCCATTTCTGGCGGATGTGGACCCGGTCGGCCTTTCCGGATCGAACCGTTACGCGCCCGCCCAGTTTCTGAATTTCAAGAATCGTCAGGTGGAGTTGATCGCGGCGGAAATCTGCGACAATTTTGGCCGCGCGACCCGCAACCGGCGCAGAGTCAGCTTTCGAAAGAGCATCGAGGACACGTTCAGCTGCGGCCGATGCTTCTAAATCGTCCGATGCGGCCAAGCGGCGAAGAATAAGGAATCCTCGCTCGCGAACTTCCACTCCACCACGTTCAATGGCTCGACCAACCGGAGCCGCTGCAAGTCGCCCTGCTTTAAGGAGACCACGCGTTGCCAGCGTCCGAATGCGGAAGCTGTTGGAGTCGAGGTCCACCACCCATTGGCGAATCGTTTCACTCGACGGCGAATCGCCGGTTGGCTCATCGCATCGGCCGAAAGACATCGTCTGCGTGGAGGCCGCCAGCAGAATGAACAGTGAAATCAAATTGCGCCGCATCTGACGCCTCCCGTTCCAGCCGTGTCCCCGTCACACCTGCAACACGCCGGTGCGAAATGGCTCGTCCTCCGCATGTCTGGTCGAAATCTTGAGTGCCGTAATGAGCGCCGCCCTCGTGTCGGCCGGTTCGATAATTTCATCAACCCAACCCCGCGCCGCAGCGTAGCGGATATCGGTCTGTTCATCATACGAGTTAACGATCTTCTGCCGCAACGCTTCCATCTCCTCGGCATCGGGGTCTTCGCCCGCTCGTTTCATGGCGGCGATTTGAATATCCAATAATGTTCCTGCGGCCTGATTGGAACCCATCACCGCGTAACGGGCGGTGGGCCAGGCGAAAATGAAACGCGGGTCGAACGCCTTGCCGCACAATGCGTAATTGCCCGCACCGTAACTGCCGCCGGTAATGACAGTCAGCTTCGGCACGCGACTGTTGGAAATAACGTTAACCAGTTTGGCACCGGCACGAATGATGCCTGACTGTTCGGAATTCCGGCCCACCATGAAGCCGTAGACATCGGAGAGAAAGACAAGCGGCGTCCACGTTTGGTTGCAGTCCATAATAAAACGGGCCGCCTTGTCGGCCGAGTCGTGATAAATCACGCCGCCCAGTTGCAGTTCGCCTTGACCGGTCTTCACGGGATGATGCTGGTTGGCGATGATGCCGACGCTTTCGCCGCCAATGCGAGCGTAACCGCAAACCAGCGTCTGCCCGAATTCCGATTTGTATTCCTGGAAACTGTCGGCGTCGATCACGCAATCGAGCAGGTCCCGCACTTCATAGTTTTCCTGCGCGTCCAATGTGAAGATATCGTAGATGTCCTCGACCGCACGCGCCGGTTCGACTCCCCCATTTTCATCGCGCCGAAACTCCACCGCTTGCGGTTTCGCGGCCCAAGTCGCCGCCAACGCTCGCAATCGCGCAATACACGCCTCTTCATCTGGTTCGCGGAAATCGATCGTCCCGCTGACCGACGCGTGCATTTCGGCCCCGCCAAGTTCTTCGTGCGTGACGCTTTGACCGATCGAACTTTTGACCAACGCCGGACCGGCCAGATACAAACCCGAGCCGTCGGTCATCACCAAAGTGTCGCACAGCACTGGCAGATACCCGCCCCCCGCGACGCAGTTCCCCATAATTGCGGCGACTTGCGGCACACCCATCGCCGACAGCACGGCATTGTTCCGAAAGATGCGGCCGAAGTCGTCTTCATCGGGAAAGACTTCGGCCTGCAAAGGCAGCATCACGCCGGCGGAATCGACGAGATAAATCAACGGTAGCTGGTTCACCATCGCGATCCGCTGCGCTCGCAGCACTTTTTTGACCGTCATGGGAAAGAACGCGCCCGCTTTGATGGTGGCGTCGTTGGCGATGATCATCGCCTCGCGGCCGGACACGCGGCCGATGCCGCAAATCACAGACGCCGACGGTGCCGGTCCCCATTCGTCATACATGCCCCATGCGGCCCAGCGGCCCAATTCGAAGAATTCGCTGTCGTCGTCAACGAGCGCCGCAATCCGCTCGCGCGCCGTCATGCGGTTCTTGCCGTGTTGTCGCTCTATCGCCCGCTCGCCGCCGCCGAGCGCGATCGTCGCCGTCTCACTGCGAAACGCGTCGAGTAGCGTTGGCCAGTCGGAATGTGTTGCAGTCATCGGCGTCCTGTCCGCTACGGTGAATTCGGCTGCTGTGGTCAGTATAATCGATTTTCCGCAGCCGACAGCCTGTAACGCTTCAATTTAAACTTCGGAGCCGCAATATGGCGTTTCGCCGATTTTTCAGCCATGCCGTCTTCGTCGCCGCGCTCATTCCCTCTGCAGCCGTGGCGCAGCTCGACGACGAAGATTTTCCGCCCGGCTTGCTGGCACGATACTCCATTGCCGAGAAGACCGTGGAACGGGTCGATGCCGACGTTTCCTTTTTATGGGGCGAAGATGCCCCCGATGTTCGCTTGCCACGCGGTTCCTTCTCGGCGAAGTGGAACGGCAATCTGTTGATGCGGCGGGACGCAAAGTACACGTTTCATGCTTACGTGCAAGGCCGTGTGCGTGTGACCGTGGACGGCAAATCGGTCTTGGATGCCACCAGGGGCGAAGCGGGTTGGGTGTCGGGCGAAGAAATCTCGCTCGGCTTCGGCGAAACACCGTTAGCAATCGACTTCACCAAAACGGGCAAGTCGGCGCGGCTGCAACTGTTCTGGTCGTCCGATTCCTTCGGCCTGGAACCGCTGCCAGCACACCTGCTGTTTCGCGAAGAGAGTTCGAAAACGCTGGCGCAGATTGAAAAGGGCCGCATCGCATTCGACGCGCATCGCTGTAACCGTTGTCACATTCGCAAGCTCGAATTGCCCAGTCCTGCTGCGCCGGCGTTGACACACGTCGCCGCCGGTTTGAGCGAGAAACATCTCATCGCGCAGTTGCTCGACCCAGCCGAATCGTCGGCGCATTCCCGCATGCCGACATTTGGCTTCGACAAAGAACAGGCAACAGCGGTCGCAGCGTTTCTCGTCGGTCAATCAAAACCGTTGAAACTGCAATCTCCCGGCAAGACGAAAGAGAAGGACCGCAAGAAAGACCGACGAGCGGGGCAGGTGTTGTTGCGGTCGGTTGGTTGTCTCGCGTGTCACACATCGGGCAAGCAGGGAAAAAGCGGAACGTGGGGCGGTGGTGACCTAACGAAGATTGGCGCGAAGCGTTCACCTGCGTGGCTGAATAGCTGGTTGAGCGATCCCGCCAAACTGAATGCCGATCACCGCATGCCGAACATGAAACTGACGGCGACCGAACGCCGACAACTGGTGTTGTTTCTCGCGCAAGGCAGCGAACAAAGTCGCCCGGCTGCTGGTGACAAGTCTCTCATCGCTGCAGGCCGGCAACTCGTCGAAACGGCGCGATGTGCCGCGTGCCACAGTATTGACGGCCTGAAAGCAAACGTGGCTGACATTCCTGACTTGTCGCAGCCGATTGAAGACTGGTCGCAAACCTGCATCACCGCCCGGCCCGATTTGAAAATCGGCCGACCGTTGTACACGGCCATTGATCGCGAAGCGGTCACTGCGTACGTCAAATCGCGGACCGGAACGCTATCTCCTGCCGGATCATTCGCGCGAGGGCAGCGGGTGCTGGAACATCGCAGTTGTCTGGCGTGTCATCCGCGCGGCGGTGATAAGGGCATCGTCAATGTCGCCGGCCAAATGGCGCGGGCTGATTCGGAATTGCAGGGAAAGAGTCAGGGGTTGATCCCACCCGCGCTGAATGCCGTTGGTGACAAATTGCTGGACAGCGCATTAGCAGAAGCCGTCGGTGGTGACCGCAAGGACCGGCGGTTGCCCTGGCTGATGGTGCGGATGCCACGATTCAAACATAGCGAAGCAGAAAAACGCGATCTGATGGCGTACCTGATCGGCCACGATCGCATTCCCGCCGATGCGCCGGCAACGATCGCCTACTCGAAACCGACCAAGATCGACAATTCACAAAACCTGGTGGATGGCCATTCGCTCGTCGGCCCCAAGGGGTTCAGTTGCATCGCCTGCCATCAGGTGGGCAGTTACACGCCGCGGAATGTCGCGCTCGGAACCCGCGGGTCGGATCTGATGGCGTTGGGAAAACGGATGCGGCGCGAGTTCTACATTCGTTGGACGCGTGCGCCGGCGCGAATTGTTCCCGGCATGGAGATGCCGTCGTACGTGAAGGCGGCACCAAAACTTCTCGACGAAAATATCGACCGCCAATTGGCCGCAACGTGGGATGCGTTGAACGATCCCAAATTCACGCCGCCCACCAACCCGTCGGCCGTCGAGCAATTCTGGGTAGTGAAGTCCGGCGAACGGGCGCGGATTGTTCGCGACGTCTTTACCAACCCAAAGGAGAACGGCGGCGGCTACATACCCCGTGCATTCGCCATCGGTTTGCACAACGGTCACAACATGCTGTTCGATCTGGACACGTTTTCGTTACGGGCTTGGACCGTCGGCGACTTCGCCCGCCAACGCACGCAGGGCAAGAGTTGGTTCTGGGACATGGCCGGCGTGCCGGTGATGAACGGTTTTCAGCCGGCATCCGACCTCGCCATTTTACCCGCAGGCAAGAATGATGGAAAACTCATTTTTCCCAAAAGAGAGTTTGGAACAAATGGTCGTTTGCTGGGATACGCGGTGCACGGCCAAGGCGTCGTAATCAAGTATTCCATGTCGTTTAAGGTAGGCAGCAAACTGCGCCAGGTACCCTTCTTTGAGATAATCGAGCCAATAACTTTAGCCAAACCGGGCACTCGCGGTGGTTGGACACGCGAAATCTTGGTGCAAGATACGAGCAATGACGACTCAGGCACTGCCATCACCGACACGCATCACGTACTCGTTTCGCGGCCAGTGGCGAAATCATCCACCGGCTCGCCGAAAATTGAAGCAATTCGCAGCCTCGATGGCAAATGGAATTCGTATCCAGGAGTGAAAGATCGCGAATTTCTGAAGATGGCGACGAATTCTCCGGGAGGTGTATTTGGTCCCAACCACAAAGTCGCCAAGTTGCGTTACACCAATTCGCTCAAGCTGGAGTCGGGGGAACTGAAGACCAAACCGGCCGCCCCACCGACAATTGAAAAGGTGACATCGACCCCCGGTTACGATGGCGTCCGCTTGCCGATTTCGCGAGCGATTATGCCGACCGCAATGACCTTCACTCCCAGCGGCAAACTGGCATTTACGTCACTCAAGGGCGACGTTTACATTGCCGAGGACAGCAACGGCGACGGCGTGCAGGACAAGCTGACATTGTTTGAAGAAGGACTCGCCTCACCGTTTGGCATCATCGCCGATGGCGACGATTTGATTGTCGCCCACAAGCCGGAGGTGATTCGGCTGCGCGATTCCAACGGTGATGGCAGAGCCGATCAGCGCGCGGTTGTTGCCACCGGTTGGGGCTACAACGAGAATTACCACGACTGGACCACCGGCATCGTCCGCGACAAACAGGGCAACCTGTATATTGGACTGGGCAGCGACTACGCCCAGAAAACGCGTCCCAAAGAACAATCACGCTGGCGCGGCAAGGTGCTGAAGATCGCGCCCGACGGCAAGATTACTCCGGTCGGTCATTCGTTCCGTTATCCCACCGGACTGGCAATCAACCCCGCCGGCGAGATCTTCGTCACCGACAATCAGGGTGTGCAGAACACTTTCAACGAAATCAATCTCCTCGTCCCCGGCCGACATTACGGGGTGCCGAGCCGGCACGAGCCGAATCCCAAAATCAAAGCGTATCCGCCCGCGATCCAGGTGCCGCACCCCTGGACGCGAAGCGTGAACGGCTTGTTCTTTTTGCCAGCTCAGAAACCCGGTTTTTCAAAAAAGCCGGGTTTCTCCGGGACGTTCGCCGGTCACGGCATCGGCTGTGAATACGACAGCCGATTTCTCGTGCGATTCACAACACAGAAAGTGGGCGACGTGACGCAGGGGGCTGTTTACTACTTTAGCCGTCCGAATTCGGGAGTCGGCGATAACAATTTCGTCGGTCCCATCTGCGGTGCGGTCGCGCCGAACGGTGATATTTACATCGGAAACATTTACGACAGCGGCTGGCTGGGCGGGCAAAACACCGGGGCGATCACGCGGCTTCGTCCCAACGGCAAACTGCCGAACGGTATTCGCGAACTGCGTGCGACGGCCGACGGATTCGAGATTGAGTTTCAAAGCGAAATCGACCGTGCCGCGGCCACCAAAAAAAGCAGCTACACTATCTCCGGTTACACGCGGGCCTGGCAGGGAAGCTACGCCACACCCGATTCCGGCCGGCATCGAGCGGAAGTGACGGCTGTCATCGTCGCCAAAGACGGTCGCAGCCTGCGTCTGAAAGTAAACGGTCTACGCGAGGGTTTCGTGTACGAAGTCAGTTGCGGACGCATCGGCGCCGATGCGAAGACGCCACTCTGGCCCGCAACCGGACACTACACGCTGCACCAGATTCCGCGCAAATGAATCACAAAGCCCACCGGTTGCAACCGGTGGGACCCACGGATTGCATTCCGTCGGCTTTTTGCAATTGACAAACAATGATTGAAATCGAATTGACATGAGCCGAATTGAACGGGTTCACGCCCGAGAAGTTTTTGACAGTCGCGGTAAACCAACGGTCGAAGTCGAAGTCACCTGCGCCGGTGCACGGCCGGGGCGGGCGATCGTTCCCAGTGGCGCAAGTACCGGGAAGTTTGAAGCCGTCGAATTGCGCGACGGTGATGACGCACGGCTGGACGGCACCGGTGTTCTGCAGGCGGTGGCCAACGTACGCGGTCAAATCGCCTCGGCGATCATCGGCATGGACGCCAACGATCAACAAAGCATCGACCATCGACTGTGCGAGCTGGATGGAACCGACAATAAATCGCGGCTGGGCGCCAACGCAATCCTCGGCGTCTCGTTGGCAACCGCCTACGCAGCGGCCGAAGCAAACGGCGTGCAGTTGGTCGAACATCTGGGAAATATCTGGCGAAAGTGTCACGAGTCGAATCCCAATTTAGCCGACCCGCTTGCGGGGCGTGGCTACGACACACAAGCCAGTCGGCCAAATCCACCCGCGCAACTCGGAAACGGTCCGCTGTTGCCGTTGCCTATGGTCAACATGATTTCCGGCGGACGACACGCCGGCGATAACATCGAGTTTCAGGACTTCCTTGTTCTTCCCGTGGGGGCGAAATCGTATCGTCAGGCCCTCGATTGGATTGTGACCATTTACCGCCGGCTGGGCAAACTGCTGGGCGACCGCGGATACGAGGGTGTCCTCGTCGGCGACGAGGGGGGTTACGGCCCGAAACTTGGCAGCAACGAAGAGGCCGTGGAACTGGTCATCGCAGCAATCGAGGCGGCCGGTTTGCGTCCGGGGGCCGATGTGATGATCGGCCTCGACGTCGCGAGTACCGAGTTTTTTGCCGACGGGACATACCAATTGGCCGAGAAGGGCGGGCAACGGTTATCGAGTGACGGAATGATCGATCTGCTTGCCGACTGGGTTGATCGTTATCCCATTATCAGCATCGAAGATGGACTGGCAGAGGACGATTGGGACGGCTGGAAACGCCTGACCGAACGGCTGGGCAATCGCGTCCAACTCATTGGCGACGACTTGTTTGTCACGAATTCCGCTCGGTTGCAGCGGGGTATCGATACGGACACGGCGAACAGTGTGCTGGTGAAACTCAATCAAATCGGCACGTTGTGGGAGACGCTGGAAACGATTCGGCTGGCCCTCGGAAACGGCTATTGGCCGGTCGTCTCTGCCCGCAGCGGCGAAACCGAAGATGCCACGATCGCCGATCTCGTCGTCGCCACCGGAGCGGGCCAAATCAAAGTGGGATCAATCGTCCGCAGTGAACGACTGGCCAAATACAATCAACTCTTGAGGTTAGAAGAACAATTGGAAGGGGCAAATTACATCGGCCGCGACGTATTCGCCACACTTTCAGCCAAGTGAACATCGCTTGCGGTTTCGCGGTTGGGGAAGGCTTCCAACGCTGGGAAACCGCAAGCGAACTTGTCACCACATCGCAATCTCAATAAGGAATCTACAGCATGTCTGCCTATTTTGTCGATAAATCCCAATGTGCGCCGAAAACCATTTTTCCCGGTGTCGATATCACCGTTGCGGCCGGTCAGCAGATGATGCTGAGTCTGGTCGAATTCCAGCCGGGAGCCGTGGTCGAAGCGCACTCGCATCCGCACGAACAAGTGGGGATGGTGTTGGAGGGCCGCGCCCATTTTTTCGTGGGCGACGAAGACCGGGTGCTTGGCCCGGGCGACATGTACACAATACCGGGGGGGGTCACGCATCGGGTGGTTGGTTTGGATGGCGAAGCGAAAGCGCTCGACATCTTTCACCCGGTTCGCGATGACTATATCGACAAGTGAATCGAATTGGCTATCGTTACATCGCCTATGCAGCGATGCTGGCGCTCTTTCTGCCTTGTGCGGGCGGCTGCGCGATGTCGCACAAGGTGGCGGTGAATGACTCCGGCGCTCCGCAGTATCAGCGGGTCGATATCTCGTACCGAATTCCGGCCAGTCACAAGGCATTGGTGCGAAACGTCGATCACATCGTGCGAGCATCGGGGCAAGCCGAAATCAGTCGGTCGAATGCTGCACTGAAAATCGAGTATCCGCATCCCGAGAATAAACCGGAGATGGTTCGCGCAACATTGCGGCTATCCGTCAAGCCGGCAGTTGCTCGGGCGCAGTCGTTCGTTGGTCGGCTGCGGTCGAACATCAGCTGGCTGCCCGGTGGTGATCAGCCGTCCGAAGTTTCTCCGTCGGTGGACGACGAAGTGTGGGTGCTCGACTTCCCGCGGCAGCAACTCGATTTGATGCTTGTCGATCTGGCGCACAGCGGTTTCTTCGACGACCAGAACCGCCATGAGGGAACGGCGTTTCTGAGCATCAACATCGATCGTGGCAGCGTCAGCAAGGTTTGGTCGCCTGAAGCCCGCCTCGACGACGTGATAATGCGTGTCCAGCGCGAACGCCGGCGGACGGATGCAGCTGCCTTTGCCAAGAGCCCCGCGCAGACCGCGACGCGTACGGCAGCTCTGCCGGAATAATCCCGTCCGCGCAGCGGCAGTATCGGCATCGCGGGGAATCGGAAGATTTCCGGGAACGATTCTGGCAGATTCCGCGTCGATTACCCTATAATGAAAGTCGAAGTTATCGGGAGGGGTGTGCGCGTCGGTACGACCGGCACGATCGCTGCCACCGAATGTTGCGGTGTGGATGTGCAACGTGTAAACGTCGCGGACGGTTCTCCAGGAGATGAACGACATGCCGGCCACAGTTGAACCGAAAACAGCTGAACCGAAAACGGCCCAATCACAGTCGCCGTCCGGGTACGTCGATTTCGACGAGTACGTCGATTTCCAGCTCGAAAAAACCCGCCACAGCATCAAGTGGACCGACATCGTGACCGCCACAGCAGTGGTGGCTGCATTTGTCGTCGGTTATCTGCTGCTCTTCACTATTCTCGATCACTGGCTCGTCCCGGGTGGATTCAGTCACACGGCCCGTTTCGCGATGGTTGGCGGTTTGCTCGCCGTGACCGCAGGCTGGCTGACGTGGAGAGTGATTCTTCCGTATCTGAAGCAGGTGAGCGGCCTGTATGCCGCGCGGATGATTGAATCGACCGAACCGGGACTTAAAAGTTCGCTGTTGAATCTGGTCGACTTGAGACGCGGCGGACGTGAAATTCCGCAGGAAATCCGCGGTTCGCTGGAGATGCGGGCCGCAGAGGCATTGTCCAATATGGATGTCGATCAAGCCGTTGATCGCCGTCCATTAATGCGAGCGGCCTACGTGCTGCTGGGGCTGGTGGTGTTTGCCTGCCTGTATTCGGTGATTTCCGAAAAGAACATTTCGTTTGCCCGGGCGTTTCTGCCACCGGTGAAAGTCGGACCGGCCACGCGCACGGTGATCCTCGATCTCCACACCGATCCACCGTTGACGCGCACACACAAACGGGAAGTCGATGTTCTGGCGCGAACCCAGTTGGAAGTCGTGGTCGATCTCAGTGGTCAGGTTCCCGACGAAGTCATCCTGCGCTACACAACGGCCGACCGCAAGTTTGTCGATGAGCCGGTCAGCATGCGGCGGGTGGAAGAGGGACTGAAACAATACCGTGGCGTGCTCAACGGTGAAAATGGCCGCGGCATTCTGCAAAACACATCGTTCCGCGTCATCGCCGGCGATGCTGTGAGTGAAGAGTATACGGTGCTGGTCAACCAACCGCCGTCGGCCACAGTCGATGAAGTTCGCTACGTCTATCCGGAGTACATGGAGTTTGAAGACAAGACGCGACCGGGCGGAAATATCGATGCCTGGGAGGGCACGAAAGTCACCCTTGCCGCCACGGTCAATCAGCCGATCAAGACGGCCGTGCTGCAATTCTTCGATGACGAGACGGCCACCACCAAGGCCGAAGAAGTGCGGATGCAGGTGACCGGTGGAAACCAACTGCGCGCCGAATGGACGCTGAAGTTTCGCACCGACGGCACCTATCCGCGCAGCTACCGCATTCTTTGCGTGACGGACGACGGTCAATCGGACCCCGAGCCAACTTTGTACACACAAACAATTCGCCCAGACCGCCGGCCTGTGGTCGAATTGCTCGAACCGCGTGGCGATTTGGAAGTGCCGGCGAATGTCATCATCCCACTGCTCATTGAAGCGCACGATCCCGATTTCCAACTGCAGTACATTACGCTGCGTCGCGAGAAAAACGGCGAGGTGCTTCCCCGCAGTCCCGAGATTTTCAAAGGGCCGCAAAAGAAGTTTCGTGGCACTTGGGATTGGGATCTCAAACCGCTGAACCTCAAGGTCGGCGACGTTATTACCTATTGGGTTGAGGCACGCGACAACAAAACGCCGCTGGGCAACCTCAGCGAAAAGCGGCAACTGCTCGAACTGCACATCATCGATCGCATTCCCCAGGAAGAAGCAGATCAGCAACTCGACGAAGACCGCGCGCGGATCAAGCAGCGTTTGGAAGAAGCAGAAGAGAACGAGAACCCCGAAGGCAAACCGGAGCCGCCGCCGCAGGACGCCAGCGACGAAAACAAACAGGAGAATGCGGCTGAAGAAGGCCAGGACCCAAAGGACGGCGGCAACGAACCCAAGCCCGACGAAGGAAAGCCGAAGGATACTCCTGACGGCAAAAAACCGGGAGACGCC
>CAUZOL010000154.1:0-14919 GCA_963581435.1 Planctomycetota bacterium | reverse complement strand
TCTGGGACATCACATAGGCTCCGGAGTATATAGCATTTCACAACACCCTTGCTTCTCCTCAGCAAGCGGTGAAAACACCAATGCTCCAATTATGCCAAGTTACCCAGTGTGGCGCAATCGCCCTGGGCGTACCAGTAGCCTTTGAAGAAGTCTACGTCGTTTAGCACGAGACCGGTCGACTGCCAACTGCCGGCCACAGCATTCTTCTTTTTCCCAAAAGCTGTTGTGGATTTTGTACCGTTGTTTGGCGAAGTCAATTATTTCGACCACAGAGCCGACACTTGAACCAACGACGTAGAGCCGGCCGTTCACGATGGTCAGCGCGCGTGAGTAGCCCAAGTGCCGGGACAGATCCAGCGAGTCTGCCTTCTTGCCCACCGTCTGAAACCGAAACAAATGACTACTGTCTGGATTAAGCGAGTACAGCCAGCCGGTGGATTGATCGAGCACGATGTCGTGCGGACGTTGGAGCTTGGTATTCGCCAGCGAGGTCAACCTGTTCTGTAATTGGCGACTCGCTGGCTCACGAAAAGTGACCAGCCGATGGTTTCCTGTATCTGTCGCATAGAAGAGCCGATCGCGCGGGTTGAAAACGACCGAATGTGCGTCTTTCAGTCCATTGATGGGTGACTCGCGAAACGGCGACTTTGATTCTGTCCGATAGAACAGCCGATCGCCCGTGGTCACGATCTCGGTCTTGCCGCTAAAGGCAATTTGAGTGCATCCTGGGAATGAAGCGTTTCTCGGCGCATATTTCGTGACCTGAATGCGACTCGACAAGCCCTTGTCTTCGGCACCTGTCACAACTGCACTAACAAGCCAAACCAAACTCGCAACGGCGAACATCGTGCGGGTTGCGTTCATGCGATCGTGGGATCCTGAAAGTGGAAATGAGGAGTTCGCGGTGGCGTTCCGGGGCCGTCGCGACCGGCTGCCATGCCTTAGATCCTTTGCAGCAAAAGCGATTTTATTCACCTGTCGAGACACGCATCCGCCTTTTCCAGTAAGACTCGCAAAAACTCCAGTTTCCTCTTGCGTCACGAAAACGCGATCAACGGATGTCCCTCGTATTCGATAAGTTGGGAATACTGCAGGGTGGGATGGCACCGTCAGTCGCGATACGATCGCGGCCTCCTGGACACCATCCAACATGCCGTCGAATTAGATTGTAGCATGAATGGCGGACCTGCCCCGTCGTGAGACTGGGCGATTCTTCGAACAGGACGATCAAAGGAACCAACACTCGTCCTAGCAGCGTGTCCGGATAGCGATAGCCGCCAGTGCAACATCGCGATTCGCATCGCTGCTGGACTGCTCAAGATGCTTGACCGACTCGTCGGCAAACACCTGCAACACCGCTGGCGGAATCACTGTGGACTCGTCGTACTCAACCGCTTTGGACGCACTGGCCAGCACTTGAGATGCGTTACCTGACTGAACAGTATCTTCCGCCTGCTTCATATACGCCGCAGCCAGCAACCCCCGAACTGGCGTCAACTGTGAGTCCGACGATCCCCCAAGCGCCTCCGCTTCTTTCAGATCTTTCTCCGCGTCGGTGAGCTTTCCGTCCGTCGCCAGTGAGGCGGCCCGCTTCACGTGCGCCAGTGCCTTCGCAGGCTTGAGCTCTGCAACCGTCGAATCCACCTGCTCCGCCAGACCGATGTCCGCAAACGCTCCGTCAATGTCCGGTGTTTCCGCATTCAGCCTCTGGTTCGCACGGCCAATCAACGCGGGTACGTGCTGTGCATCAATCGCCAGTGCCGCGTCCCACTTCTGCTGTTGCACTGCGTCTGCGATCGCGCTGGCTCGCATGCTGGAACGGATCCACGACCCGGCTGCGATCAGCAACACCACCGCCGTCACAGCCGCTCCGGCGATCGCCAGCTTCTTCATCAACGCCCGTTGACGATCGGCCGCTTCTTCCGCCTCCTGTTGCTCTTTCAACGCCTGACGGCAAGATTTCAGCAGCGACTGGAACTCGCTGTCATCCCGCATCTCCGTTTCCAGCGATGACGCGTACGTCTGCGCTGTCTTCAGGGCGGACTCGTAACTCTCTGACTCCAGTCCCTTCCGGAGTGCGCCGATCGCCTTGGAACGCTGCTGGGCCAGTTCACCGCAGCTGTCGAGCAGGTCGGAACATTCTTCCGTCTGCAACTCCTGCGGGATCTTCTCCAGCACCTTCGCTTTTCGCGGCAGAGCGACCTCGTGCCGCGCGAGAAACTGGCAGACCTGACGGCCACGGTGATCGGTGTGGGAGCGATCGGAAGACAGGTCGCCATCCAACTGGCGGCGCTCGGTGTGCCGCGTCTGCAACTGATTGACTTCGACACAGTGGACTGAGCAGCCGAATCGCGGCTATATCATTTCGACTACGCGTGCCGGGCACACCGAAGTCGCCTTGTGAATCAGATCGATTCTGCGGAGGCGTGTGGCTCGCCGGAACAGGAACAAGCGAGATCAACGACTCGTCGTCGCGCGTGAAACCGGCTGCGCCAAAATGCCTATACCAATTTCGCGAAAAGGGTGGTTAAATCGGAGTCCCAGAATTGGTATGAGTATTTGGGACATCGAGGAACCGGAGATTGGAGAAACTAAGAGTTCACGAGTTTAGAATTGACCGGTATAATTAGATCGGCGGAGTTTTTTGACCCTACGCGATCTCCCGAATCATTCGCCACACGGATGGTCGGCTCATGGTTGTTCGTCCCATTGTGCGATTTTCGTGAGTGCCCGGGCCAGGCGCTCTTTGACATCGCGAACTTTCTCCGGAGTCCATGCGCGGAAGCCGTTTCCGGTTTTAACTCCCAGATTTCCCTGCTCGACCTTCTCATTGAGAATCGCGGGGACATCTGCTGATGAAGCGAGCGAGGGGAGTAACTCGGTGAGGATCGCCTGCTTCAGATCGAGTCCGGCCAGATCGGTAATTTCGAACGGTCCTGCGACCGACCAGCGCCTTCCGATGCTGGATGTCATGACCAGGTCGATATCCTCGGGCGTGGCGACGCCATCGGCGACGAGCTTCAGGATTTCCCGCCACACCGCTGCCTGAATCCGATTCGCGATAAAGCCGGGTACTTCCCTGCGCACCAGAACGGGAGTTTTTCCCAGTCGTTTCAAGAGTGAAGTCATCAGCTCCACCGTCGCATCGGAGGTTTGCTCACCGCGGATCACTTCGACGAGCGGGATCAGATAGGGCGGATTGAAGTAGTGCATTCCGAGAAACTGTTGCGGACGCGTCGTCGCCTCGGCCATCAGACTGGGAGTGAAACCCGATGAATTGCTTGTCAAAATCGCATGCGGTGGACAGTACTCATCGAGCTGCCGAAACACAGCTCGTTTTTGTTCGATGTTTTCATCAATGGACTCGACGACGACATCGACATCATCGACCGCCGCACGCAGATCGAAACCGGCCTCGATCTGACCCAGCGCCGCGTCCGCCGCATCTGGTTTGGCGAGACCGCATTGCTGCAGGAGCTGCAGGCTTTCGTGAATCCTGTCCCATCCACGATTCAACGCATCCTCATCGACGTCGCTGAGTGATACATGAAATCCAGCCAGCGCAAATTCGAGGGCAATGCCATGCCCCATCAGGCCGGCGCCGCCAATCACAGCAACCTTTCGGACGTCATCGACAGTCATTGCGGGACCTTTTGAATGTTCAGCATTCTTCGAGCGTTGTCGGGCGTGGCGACTCCCCGTTCCGACTCTTCGGAAATGCGTGTCATGCGGGCGACAAGTTGTTCGTTACTGGCAGGTTCGCCGTATCGGTAATAGAGGTTGTCTTCCAGACCCACGCGGACGTGTCCGCCCATCCCGATCGCCAGAATACCCATCGGCAATTGCCAGCGACCGAGGGCCGCCACCGTCCAGGTTGCATCACCAGGGATTGATTCGCTTAAGAACATCAATTGACGTGCAGTTGCCGGTTGCGACCCACGACTCCCCAGCACAAAATCAAAGTGTAATGGTGGCTCCGCGAGTCCGCCTTTGACCAGTAACAGGGCGTTCTCAATCATCCCCGCTTCGAAGATTTCCATCTCCGGTTTGGTCCCTGAGTCTTTCATCACCGCGGCGAGTCGTTCGACGACCTCGAAGGAATTCGAATACACCTGATTCGGAAAGTTCATCGACCCCGTTGTCAGCGAAGCCATCTCCGGCCGGATTCGTCGCACAGGCTCAGCCCGTTCTTCCGTGTCAGTTCCAGCGCGGGCGCCCGTGGATATTTGAACGATGAGGTCAGTTCGCGCGGAGATTTCCGCATGAATGCGTTCGAACACTTCCGGGTCCAACGTCGGATGCCCGTCGCTATCACGCGCATGGACGTGGGCGATAGCGGCACCCGACTCCTGACACTTCGCCGCTGTGACACCAAGCTCTCTGGGAGTCATCGGGACGTGTGGGTTCATCTCTTTCGTCGGCAAGCTGCCATTCAACGCGACGGTGATGATCACTTTGTTCATAGCACTCCGCCTGCTGCTTGACGTCAAACGACCGTTGCTTATACTCACAAACACTATACTCCGTGTACCTATTACTTCAAGTGTCCGACGACCAATACCAATGCCCAAACCGAAACGGTATTGCGAGACGCTCCAGATGCGGATGCGAGCGGCGTATTTCGCAATGCATCGACATTCCAACCGACATTTCCTGCAGTTCGGGACGACGGCGGATCAGTACGTCCTGTTGTCTTATCTTGCGGAAGAAGACGGCATCACACAGCAGGAGCTGTCGTCTCGGTGTTCGTCAGATGCGAGGACCATCGGGACGATGATCGAACTGCTCGAACGCAATGGTCTGGTCGAGCGTCAGCCGCACCCGTCCGACCGCCGCGCTTGGCAGGTATTCTTGACCAATAACGGACAAGCGCGTCACGCGCAACTCAGAAAGAACTCGGAAGAGATCCGAGATGTCCTCAACGGCGCGCTGGAGCCTGAGGAACTGGCGATCGTACAGAAGGCACTCGATCGCATTGTCGAGGCATTTACAAAGTGAGTACGCAATGAAGACACCGCTTTACATCCTGATCTTCTGTGTCGTCGCCGTCGCGAGCGAAAACAGCGAGGGTGACGACAAGTCGGCGGCGCTGCCCGATCTTGCCTTACAGCCGCCGCGGGTAACGGCTGACTTTGCCCCAGGCACCGTGAAGAGTGCTCGCGGCGCGCAGGGCGTTCCGGCGATTGAATGCGCCGCGAACGGACGGCTCTGGGCGGCCTGGTATGCGGGACCGAGCCCGCGAGGCGTGGAGAGCTCCAGAAGTTATGTCGTACTCGCCACGAGCGGCGATGATGGCGTCACATGGTCCGAGCAGATGCTGGTCCGGGCAGGCCGGTTTGTCCATACCTACGACCCTTGTCTCTGGATCGATCCGCGCGGACGACTCTGGTTCTTCTGGGCTCAGAGCGCCGGAGTTCAGGACGGCCGCATGGGTGTTTGGGCGATCGTGACCGAGAATCCGACCGGCGAAAAACCGAAGTGGTCGCAGCCGCGACGGATCGCCAACGGAGTGATGTTGAACAAACCGACGGTCTTGAAGAACGGCGACTGGCTGCTGCCTGTCGGCTTATGGCGGGACAACACCAACGTGCCGAATGTCAAATTCGATGCCGAGGAACTCAAGCCGTACACGATCGAGATGCTGACTCACGACCTCGGCGACGAGCGTGGTTCCAACGTGTATCGATCGACAGATCAAGGCAAGTCGTTCAAACGCATCGGTCAGGTCCGCATTTCCGGCACACGAGTCGATGAGCACATGATCGTCGAGCGTGGTAACGGCAGCCTGTGGATGCTGCTGCGAAATACAGGCGGAATCGCACAGAGTGTCTCCACCGATGGCGGCCGAACTTGGAGTGACGGATCGCTCTACCTGCGGGGCCGAACGTTTCGCAACAAACGATTCTTCATTCGTCGGCTGAAATCCGGAGCGTTACTGATGGTGCGGAACAACTCACCAGACGGAAAACGCTCTCACATGACGGCGTTCGTGTCGGACAACGACGGAGCGACGTGGAAAGGCGGGCTGCTACTGGATGAGCGAGAATCGTCGTATCCCGATGGTGTTCAGGCGAAAGACGGCACGCTTTTCATCATCTACGACCACCAGCGTTACACACTCAACCGCGCCGGCAAGCGGGGAGTTGGCTCCGTCGTGATGGCCACGTTCCGCGAAGCCGACGTTCGCGCGGGCAAGCCGGTCACGGACACGGTGCGCCTTCACCAGGTCGTGACACAACTTCAAAAAGCGAACGAACTATCTCGAGGTGACCTGAAATAAGAATCGCGTTCTTCATCGCCGCAGACTTGAGCAGAGACCAATGAGACGAGTTTCCGGTATTTGAATTTCCCTGTAATATTGGCGTTGGCGGAATTGCACCTCGCTTGTTCCGGTTTACTCGATGCATGAAACGAAGAGAGGAATGTGCGAATGAGAAGATCGATTCCGGTCATGTTGTGTGCAGCGGGCATCGGCCTGTTGTTTCACTGTGGAACGATAGCCGCGCAATCGGCCGCAGATGAGGCCTCACAGCCTGATGGAACCAAGACGCCCAAGATCCTGGGCATCGGAAACAGCTTTCTCAGGAATGTGGTTAACTGTCTGCCAGGTCTGGTGCAGGCAGGCGGCCACGATTTCGTTCTCGGCGCAGGGACGCCGGGCGGGCGCACGCTACAGAATCACTATGAGGCCGCCATGCTAGGCGATGCGAACCCGGAGGATCCGAAGGCCAGGATCTACCAGTACCAGGGCAAGTCGATGACTCTGCGCGAGATGTTGACTGCGGAGAAATGGGACTACGTCACCATTCAACAGGCCAGCCCGAAGAGCTTCAAGATCGAGACCTATCGGCCCTATGCCCAAAACCTGGTCGACTACATCCGGCGCCATGCGCCCCAGGCGGAAGTCGTGTTTCATCAGACCTGGGCTTGGCGGGAAGACCACACCCGGATGGGGATGGATCAGAAGCCTCGGGGATTCATGTACCGGGAGTTGACTAAAGCGTATCATACGATCGCCAGGGAAGTGGGAATCAAGCGAATCATACCGGTCGGAGACGCCTTCCAACTGGCTGCGGAGTCCCCTGAGTGGCACTTCGAACGGGACCCGGATTTCGACTACGAAAATCCCAAGTACCCGGAATTGCCCAAGGAGAAGAACTCGCTGAATGGGGGATTCCGGTGGATGTTGAGGCCGGGTAATGCGAAAGGGACGCAACCAGGTCCCGGTGCCGCGCAGCCGGACGACGGATCCGACAAGGTGTTCTACAACGATGGCTCGCACGCGAACGGCGCTGGCAGCTACCTGGCCGCCTGTGTCTGGTACGAGTTCTTCTTCCACGAAGATGTGCGGAAGATCACGAAGAATCCGGCGTGGCTAGGAGACCGCGCGATCTCGTTGCGGGCGATCGCCCACCAAGTCGTGAGCGAGGGAATCAAACCCGCCGCCCCTGACCCTGACATTGCCCTCAAACCTGCGCACGTCATCGTCAACCCGTGGCGGTTTCACATCCCTCCGACGAAACGTCAGGGCGTCCCCGGAATCGAACGTACCGCGAAGGGCCGGCTGTGGGCAGTTTACGGTCGGGACGTGGAGAGCACCCGAAACTATCAGGTGCTAACCTTCAGCGACGATGACGGCAAGTCATGGTCGGACGCGCAGCTCATGATTCTACCCCGCCGGGGCGTGCGCGCCATGTCGGCGTCTATCTGGATCGATCCACAGGGGCGACTGTGGGTTTTCTGGGGGCAGGCCTTCGGGGCTCAGGACGGACGTTATGGTATCTTTGCCATTGTCAGCGATGATCCTGATGCGGATGAACTTCAGTGGTCCGCTCCGCGTCGGCTGGGTGACGGCATCATGCTTAACAAGCCGACGGTGCTCTCCGATGGTGATTGGCTGTTTACTTCATCGGTATGGAAAGCGGATAACAGCATTAAGGTCTACGCGTCAACTGATCAGGGCAAAAGCTTTACGCTTCGCGGCACCGCCAATATCGCCGATCCCAAAACCCGCGGCCCAGATGAGCCGATGATCGTCGAGCGCAAAGACGGATCACTGTGGATGCTAGTACGGGTGCAAGGTCTGGCTGAAACCATTTCCACCGACCGAGGCAAAACATGGGCTCCAGTCCAACGCAGCTCAATCAAGCATTGCACTGCACGTTTTTTCGTTCGACGTCTGAAGTCCGGCAGTCTGCTACTGGTAAAGCATGGGCCACTCGACAAGCGTGTCCCGCGCGAACTACTTACCGCCTATGTGTCGGATGACGACGGCAAGACTTGGAGTGGAGGCTTAATGATCGACGAACGTGAGGACGTCACCTACCCCGACGGCGTGCAGGCCAAGGACGGCAGGATTTACATCATCTACGATCACCAGCGCACTCCCCTCGGCGAAGTGTTGATGGCGACTTTTACCGAGGAAGATGTCCGCGCCGGCAAACCCGTCAGTGACAAAATCCGGCTGCGCGGAGAGGTCGCACGACTCAAACATTCAACAACAAATTCACCACGAAAAGAGACACCATGATGAGATTCTTAGTGGGGAATTCCTTGAAATCAATCTGCCTCGCCCTTGTATTGTTCGCTGGAATGTGGACGCAGTGGGCCGCTGCACAAACGCAAGAATTGGTCGCGCGAACGAAGCTGCCGACGACACACGAATACCAGCGGACCTTACGGGACTTTCTGGGGACACTGAAGGAAGCAGATTTCGAGCATGGCGTAATGGATAAGCTGAGCGTCGCCGAGGCGGAGTTGACCGGCGAGGAAATGTACCGGCACTTCGTGATGACGAAGATGCTTCAACCGCTGGTCGGCTGGAAACGGGGCACGCCCGCGGTCAACGCGCCCTCTTGGCTGTTCCTGTTGTCGACAATCGAGGGGCCGGTTCCGCCGCCCGAAACGGAGCAAAAGCCACCAGTCAAGTTGCCACAAAACGCCCGAGAGATCCCCGTCCCGATTCGAGTCCCGTCCGGGATCGTCGTCCCGCCGGTCTGGCCGGAAACGCTGACCGCCTTCGTCCAGTGGAAGCACCCGGGGAATCCCTATTTCGACAATCGCGGCCTGAAGATGCGAGCCTTCGTCACCGCCGTCGTGAAAATGATCATGCTCGACGACTACTTCAAAAACACTCCAGATGCCCGCCGCGCGGACTTCAACGGCTACAAGCTGGCCTGCTTCGGCTCGACTTATCTGGGAGTCAAAGACGTTCTGCCGTCCAAGGCCCGGAAGGCGTTCGAAACCGGGTTGCTGAAGCTGGGGCGCGAGATGATGTCGTGGGGCATCAAGGGCGAAACCGTCGATGCGGACTTGAGTGCGGCGATCGGGTTCTCGTACGTCGCCCGAGCTTGTGAGGACGCGAATTTCGCCAGGGAAGCCGAGGCCCGCGGTCGCCAGTTAATGACCGACCCGAAATACTTCGACCCAGCCGGTCACTGGATGGAACGCGGCGGCGGATTGGATGTTGGTTATGGCGGAAGCGCCGATCGCTACGTGACCTGGGCGGCGTTGATGACAGACTGGTCGTTCGCGAAGGAAAACGTCGAGCGCGCCTGCCGCCTGCGTTCGCACCTGACCATGCGCGACCCGGACGGATTTCTCAGCGGCCCGAGTCATTTCAACAGTCGGATCGGGAGACCAGCTTTCGTCAACCAGTCGAGCGCCAGAGACCTCGGGGCCGCGATGATCACGGACGAGGCCACGTGCTTTGTCAAAATTCCGACCGAGGAGGAGTTGTCAGGCGCGCTCACGAACCGGGCGAAATGGTTCAACTTCCAGATTCGCCAGAACCAGGTGCGACCCGACCTGCTCGGAGGAAAGACCTCGGCGCGGACCGGCTACTGGGCCAACGAAGACCTGCGTGGCCGAACCTGGACCTGGCGCCTGTGGCAAACCTACAACTTTCCAATCGGAATCAACTTCGCCCACCAGTTCTATCAAAACGGTGCCTGGGCTCATCTCCACGGCCTCCGTACCAGCGGCTCGCCCATGCTCAAGACGCCGTTCGAACGCGGCGAGAACTTCGTTCGCAGGTTCGGACACACCTTCGTCGTCGCCCGAGAGGATGGCTACGGCGTGATTCTCCACACCGGCCCCGTTGGCCAGCAACTGCTGGATGACGGCATGACGCAGTATCCCGGTCCGCTGGGCTTTGGCGGTGGCCAGCTCTCTGCGTTCTGGACGCCGAAAACCGGGTCCGTGATTCAGGGGCGACGCATCGCCGTGCGTAGCGACGTCAACTACGACACGCTCGAATCCTGGCGGCAGTGGCCGGTCCACGCGGTGTCTGGCCTGACGACCAGCGGCGCCGTGATCTCGTCGTCGCGGATAATCAAACCCGACGTAGCCCCCACTCCAAAGGACGGTGGCGTGGTCAGCGTGAGTGGCGAAATTCCAGCCGTCGACTTCGAGCAGAAAAAAACGCTCAGCGGCCGGATCGGCTACAAGCGAGTTTTCAGGATCCAGCCAGACGGATTACGAATCGAAACCACGATCACCAGCGACGGCAAAGACGATTTCGCCGAGCTTTACGAGACGCTGCCAGTGTTCCTTCGCGAAGCTCGCAGGCAGGTCAAGACCACGCCGACCAGCATCGAGTGGGAAATCGACGGCCTCCGCACGCCAGCCACGGCCGAGTTCAGCGAGAACGTCAGCGCAGTTCTGCTCAAGCGATTCGACGGCGTCGTGCGGATCACGTTCGACCAACCGCAGAGAGTCAAACTTTCGCCCGAGGACTGGGCCGACACGTTCGTAACTCGCGCGACCTGCCGCAACGTGATGATCGACTTGCGTAAATCCTCTCACGTCAGCTACACGATCCGTTGATCATCCTCCCCGGACTTGCTGGTGGAATTGAAGGAAGGAACGGTAAGCCGATGCCCCGAGACATCACCATGAAACAGTTTCGAATTGTGACCGCCGTCTGCGCATTCAGTCTTTCCGTCACTCAGGTGAACGCCGAGGACCGGTTTCTCGTTGATGAAGGAAAGGCTTACGCTGAAATTATCATCGCAGAATCTCCGGCGCGTTCGACGCGGTTGGCGGCGGCTGAACTCCAAACTTACGTTGCGAAGATCTCCGGCGCACAGCTGCCCATTGAAACGAAGCCATCCGCCGATGTTGCATTTCAGATCTACGTCGGCGAAAGCCCGCACGCGGCAAAACTCGGCGTTACTGCGGATGGTCTCGAACACGGTGCTTACCGCATCGCTTCCGGTGAGAAGTGGCTCGCGCTAATTGGCGACGACACGGATTTCACGCCAAAGGAGCCGTGGGCGAAGAACAACTCCGGACGCGGAGCAAAACTGCAAGCCGAGTGGGAAAGGGCGAGCGGGTTGCCGTTCGGCGTTCCCAATGGCTCGCTTTACAAGTATCGCGAACGGATGCCCGGGGCATTGGCCAGGGGCGAACGCGAATACCTTTGGCAGTTCGACGAACGCGGTTCGTTCAACGCCG
Organism: Planctomycetota bacterium; assembly: GCA_963581435.1. Classification (GTDB taxonomy): domain Bacteria; phylum Planctomycetota; class Planctomycetia; order Planctomycetales; family Planctomycetaceae; genus JABISG01. Next base: position 3,462 of record CAUZOL010000154.1, on the reverse strand, counting down.
TCTGCGGCTATCTACGAAGCCTTGGCGTGCGTTGGTACCTGCCGGGCGAACTCGGCGAGGTCGTCCCGCAGATGAAGTCGATACCGCTGCCGAAAATCGACCAGACCGTGAAGCCGGATTTCGAAGTTCGGCAGTTCAGCGTGCGGTTCGCTACGGCGGACGAGGAGGTCATGCGCTGGGCCATGCGGCTGGGGATTCGCCATCCCTACGGGCTCATGATCGCTCACGGGATGCACACCATGACGCATCCCGACATCATCAAAACGCAGCACCCGGACTGGTTCGCCCTCTTCGGCGGGAAACGCGATACCCAGGTTGGTAAGCGACTGAATCACCTTTGTTATTCAAACGAAGAACTGTTCGAGGCGACAGTGAAATGGGCTCGGGCGCAGTTCGATGTTTACGACTACGAATCAGTCTCGATCATGCCGCCGGACGCCTACATTGCGATCTGTCAGTGCGATCTCTGCGAGGGCAAACAGATTGACAAAATGGGTGCTCGCGGAAAGTTGTCGAATCACGTCTGGGACTTCGTCAACCGCGTCGCGAAGGAGGTCGGCAAGACGCATCCGAAGAAGAAGATCGTCTGCTGCGCTTACGGTGCGAACACCAATCCGCCTGGCAACATCGACAAGCTGGAGCCAAATGTCGAAGTCGTCATCGTCGGCGGGCGACGGCCGCGAAACAGCCTACCGGAACAACGGGAGCCGATCCAGAAACTGCGGGCCGGCTGGATCGCGAAGACGGCTCGCCCGATCCTGGTCTTCGAAAACTACCCGTTCACCGGTCGCGGCACGTATCTGCCTGCCTTCGTCGCGCGGACGATCGGCGAAAGCATCAACGCGACTAAGGGTGTTTCGCGCGGCGAAGACATTTGGCTGAGCTTTCCGCGTACTCATAACGATCCGAACATCGGCTTTGATCACTTCCAGGTTTACTTCACCGCCCGGATGTGGTGGGGCGGCAACAAGGCAGACGTGACGGCAATGTTAGACGAATACTGCCGCCTGTTTTACGGGCCGGCGGGAACGAAGATGAAGAGGTTCTTCGAATATTGTGAGGCCAACTATCAGGCGATGGAGAGCGACAAGGAGAAGATCGACACCGTGCTGGAAATCTTCGCCAGCGCCAAGGCAAGCGTGGTGCCGGAATCGATCCACGGACGACGGATCTCGCTGATTGACGACTTTCTCGACGCACTGCGCAGCAAGGCCGGGCAACTCGGGCAGAAGCGAGGGCCGGTCGCGAAGTTGCGCACGGTCCGGGAGCCGAAAGTGCCGATCGTGATCGACGGCAAGTTGGACGATCCTTATTGGCGAGACTGTCTCAGCGCCTCGACCGGGCGTCTGCGCGAGCTGCAGACCGGCGCCCAACCGATCTTCGGCACAACGATCAAGGTCGGCTGGGATCGAACCGGACAGCATCTCTATTTCGGGATTCGCTGCGAGGACCGCCCCGGCGAGGCGTTGAACATCGCGACGACGAAGAACGAGGATCAATCGATCTGGTATGGCGACGCCATCGAGATCGAACTCGCTACCGACTCGCATCGCTACTACCAGATCGCCGTCAATCCAGCGGGCGCGCTGGTCGACCTGGATCGTGGCGCTGACAAGAGCTCACGGTTTCGCTGGGAATCGCAAGCCAAAGTCGCGACTCACATCGCTAAGGATCATTGGACCGTCGAAATCCGAATCCCAGTGACCGACGACGAGAACGATCCACTCAATCAGGTCATCGGCCGTAAGCCCTCGCAGAGCTTGCCGTGGCACTTCAACATCTGCCGTCAGCGAATTCGCAAAAACGGTTCGGAGCACTCCGCGTTCTCGCCGACGGGCACGGCGGGATTCCACGTGCCGCTCAAGTTTGCCTACCTCTACGATGGCGGCTCCCACACGTTCGACGTCGACGAGACGGTCACCGACTTCCTCATCGACGCTTCGGCCGCCAGCAAGCTGATGAGCCGTCGAAAATACGATGAGGCTTTGGCTGCGTTTGTTGCTTTATCAGAGCGCGAGAAGGCGACGGACTACCAGAAATCACACGCACTCTCACAAGCAGCGGCATGCGCGCGGCTCGGAAAACACTTAAAACGAGCGACCGAACTGGCCAGCCAGATCCCTCTTGAAGCCATCGCGAAGACCGTTCAGATGGAAAACCTTCTCGGCGAGCGAAAGTGGGACGCGGTCATCGAACAGTTCGGCAACGAGGATGTCTCGACGTGGCCATTCACGCAGATCGGAGCGGCGACGTTCGCACGCGGACGGGCATACTACGGCGAGCGAGTCGGCGACAAGGCGGATGCCGATTTTCGTCTGGCGTTGGAGTTCACATCCGACTCGCGAGTGCGAATGAGCATCCTCCGCACCATGGGGCAAAACCGCGAAACGGTCCTCAAGAACGATGATCTGGCGCTGGAAACTTATCGTACGATCGCCAGTTCGAAGACCAACACGGGCGGTGCTGAGTACTTCTCTGGTCTGCAGGGAGCCGCCCGCCTCCTGACTCGACGAGGCGACTATGCCGAAGCGCTGAAAGTGCTGAATCTCGTCGAGCCCGAAAAGCTCGGCGGAAGCTGGCGCGGCTCCATGCGACTGGCCCGCGGCAAGACACTTGAGGCAGCAGGACGCAAGGCTGACGCCCTAAAGGCGTATCGCGAAGTGGTGACGGATGAATCCGCGTTAAAGCCACATCGGCGTGCAGCCGAGAAAGCGGCTGCGGCATTGAAGTCCGGCAACTGAAACGGGCGCAATCCACGAGAAAACCACATCTTCAAGATGTCGGAGAAACGGTGATCGGTTGATGATCACCATCGAAGGTTGATGGCTTCGGCAGGAGATGTACGTCACCTTCTGGGAAGCTGATGAGAAACAATACCAGGAGACAAGCGATTCGACCGCCAATACTTCGCGTCCTTCACGTGGATCTACTGAGTACCCGTTCGATCCGCGCCAGATCTGGCCGCATTCTGCGACGGCGCGATGGACCCGGTGCGCTGATCGTCATCAATGTTGTTCAGACCACATTCCGGCCACACGTACTGGATTCTGCTCGACGTCGATTCTCGAAACAACCTACTAGACAGGCGGTTGAGTGCGGAACAGAAACCACGCCCTCAAGAGGCATACCACCACTGTCATTGGAGTAGGATTCAGCGACAACGGCCGCCAAGGCGGGAGTCAACGAGTCAATCCCATACCCCGAAAACCTCCGTTTGAGTTGACTGTCCGCGATTCGACGATTTTCGCGGACAGAATCGGATCAAATCGCGCGTGTGGCCGTCTCTGCTGACGTTTCAAGTTTTCGATGGTTGGTCGCAGGGAAACGCTGGCGCGGGGAGGTATTGTCAAAACTTGTGTTCTTGAAGAGTTGAGAAAAAGCGGGGTATCCTGCTGAGGTAACCACACTTCAGCGGCCCGATAGGGGCACAAGGACACGCCATGAGCAAGATTACTACAGACC
>CAUZOL010000153.1:0-14953 GCA_963581435.1 Planctomycetota bacterium | reverse complement strand
GAGATTCCATCGTCTCGACCTCGGAAATCCCCCATGATCCCGAGATCGATTCCACACGTCAAATCAAGCAGCACCCACTAAAATGCGCGAAGAACCTGCCGCTGATTAAGTCCCAGTCGAACGAAACGTGGAATTCGTAGGATCTGTCGACAATTCTTCTTGTGACTTTGGGGCCGCAGAGAGCGATTACGTAGCGGGTTTTTCGCAGGGAGAACGGGATGATTGCTCGCAGTAAGTCTCCATCGCGAGCAATGTCCGACAGCTCGGGAGCCCTCCCGCTGTAGTCGCCGGAATGGCGCGTTCGATCGGCGAAACCGTGACTACGGCTGCCGCCCTGTATCAGGTCCTTCACTGATTCCCGAGTGAACCAAGGCGTCTTCCAGGAAGTAGTTGATGTCCTCAGCTTCATCCGCGTGCAGTACATTGTAGGCATGTGCAGCACTCCGCGCATGATAAAGCTGTTCGCGCAGATTGACATCGCGGACAATGAAGTTGGCAACCGCCGCGAGTACCTCCAGGTGACGCGGGTGTTCTTCTTTCGGCGTCGCCAGAAGCAGCACGGCGTGAATCGGTTGACCGTCCGGCGCGCCCAGTCGCAGTCCCCGGGAACTGATTCCCAACATCCCCGTCATCGCTTCACCTTCGGGGACTTCAGCGTGTGGGATCATTAAGCCCTCGGACAGGCAGGTCGATTCTTCGTTTTCACGTTTCAGGACTGCGGCGACGAACTCGTCTTTGGGAAGAGAAGGGGGAATCTTCGTCGCGTAGAGTTGCGTGGCCAACAATCGAATGACGTCTTCCTTGCTGTCCCTGGAGACATTGACCGAGATGTGGTGTTCATCCAGAAAGTCCAGCAACCTCGGAGCGTCCTTTTCCGACTCGCCCGATTTCTTCAGCGCATACCGTGCGGCACTGGGGCCCAACAACTGATTGACGGCGAGCGCCGCCAACCCGACGGTGGTCACGATGTCTGAAATACCCTGCAACTGCGATTTGGATTGCACGATGAGAATCAGGCCCACTGCAACGCCGCCGTGAGGAACAAGGGACAATCCCAGGAAATGGCGAACTTTGCTTGGCGCGCCGGCAAGCGACATCGCCGTATAGGCACCGACATACTTGCCGAGAAATCGTGCTAAGAAGTAGAGGGCGACAAGACCGATCGCGTTCATGACAAGTGTGAAGTCGATCTTCAATCCCGCCATTGTGTAGAACGCAGCAAACAAGACGCCGCCAATCGATTGCAGATACGCTTCGGTTGATCGAACGGTATCATGCCGCAAATTGGTAACAACAATGCCGGCGATCGTGCAGGCGAGAATGCCTGATGTGCCAACCCCGGTCGCTCCCCCCCAAGCCCCAAGGATCGCCGCGACCATCATTGGGCCGAGAAATGCGGGGCCCACAAGCGTTCGAGTCAGTGCCAGGGACATCAGTGCGCTCCCGCCCCCCACGACCAATGCCATTCCGAATTCGTGGGCCACAACCAGCAGCGAATGCACCCACGCGCTTTGCGAAGGTTCCATCCCGCCGTCGCCATTCGCGATGAACGCCGTAATGAAGACGAACACGGCAACGGCCACCATGTCGATCAGCGCAACGGCGGCGACAAGCGTCCGAGTCAGAATGCCCCGCGCGCGGGCTTCCCGCACGACCAGAACCGTCGTCCCCGGTGCGCCGGCGACGGCGATCGCTCCCAGTACCAGACACGCTTCCAGTGACAACTGCCCCGGAGCCAGCCAGCGTCCAGGAAAGTACATCGCTGCCACCACGACGGTCGTCGTAATCAGCGCTTCGCATGTCAGCAGCAGCCCCAGCCGTTTGCCAGCGTTTCGTAAGCTGGCAAAGTGCAATGCCGCGCCGACCGTAAACGCGATGTAACCGAGAACGAAACTCATGAACGGGTTGAACCCAGCGATGGCGTTGGAGGTCAAGCCAGTGAAAGCTGAGTGAACCGGCGCCAGGCCCCGAAGGAGAATTCCGGTAGCGATCCAGCCGGTCACTTTCGGTAGTCCAAGACGACCGACAAGTTCCCCACCAATGATCCCCGAAACGAGAACCACGGCGAGTTGAAATAAGGGGTCGGAAGGTGAGAATTCCAAAGACATTGATTTGCTGTCTGTGACGAGAGCATATTGACCGCAGCGATTAATATGGCAAGTTAGCGAAAAACGGCATCGCTGCGAAGCTAAAAGAGTCAGAATTCTCAGCCCGGGTAGCGCGTCGCGAAGCTGGTCGCCGACGAAAAGGGGTACGTCGCTGGCAGCGTCGACCACTTTTGCTAGCTCTGGAAACCCTACTCCGCGATGAAGAAAACGCCCCGTCTTCTTCGACACAACGGATTCAACAACTGCCATTAGCGACGACGAATTGGAAACGCCGATTCTCCAACAGCCCTTCTACGCTGAGACTGACGACTACGCCCTCACCGGCGATCTGTCCGATGACGACACGGCGGCGCCAACCGCCGACACGCCGTTGGCGATTCTTCCCGACAATGAGTACGACCGACTGTTCGCCGAACTCGTCGACAGTCTGTTGGACGAGTTGCTGACGGTCTGACTTGTTTGTAACGCATCGAAGATCAAGCCGGTGGGTGTCGCACGGCGAGTGCAGCCCACCCGCTTTCATTCTTGGCGTCGTGAATTTCAAGAAACGTTCCGTTGACACCACAACTCGTCCGACGACAGGCTCTCACCGACTTCCGCTTTGCAGGCTGTGCGAGAAACTCATCTCGGAAATCAAAATGCCGAATCGCCGTCCAATTGGTTGTGGATGACACACTCGAAAGCTGACGATGTCGGCGGTATCCAGCGGCGGCTGAACGCTCAATAGGCCCAATTCTGTCCGCGAAACCCGTTGAATCGCGGACACACGGAAAAACCACCGTTTTTGCGAAATTGGTATAGGCACTTTGGCGCGGCCGGATTCACGCGCGACGACGAGTCGATGATCTCGCTTGTTCCTGTTCAGGCGGTCAATGCGCCCAATGGGCAACGACGAAAGGCCCTCCAACCATCGCCTCGCGCGTGCCCGCGCGAGAAAAGAAGCCAAATTCTACCCGCCGCCCACCGCTGCCACACGACCCCCGCACGTCCCCCGGCCCATCGCTTACCGCGTCACTCGCTGGACATTTACCGCGTTAACGCCATACAGCCCGCCCGTCATTTCGTCGAGCGATCATGTGTCATTTGCTCGGTAATCGCCCGTCATTGGGTCGTAGATCAGCAGTCCCGTTTGAACCGGTGCGGCCGTGCTGGTGACCGCCTCTGAGTCGCCTTCGTCGAAATGTGCCTCGGCCTCGGAAGCGTTGTCGGCAGGCATCCCGATGAGTGGTTCCCCTTGTCGCTGCCGACGCGAGTTCACCCACGACAACAGAGAACTCAAGTCGCGCGAATCGTATTCGCCGCGTTGGGCATACGCCTTGGCGGTGCCTCCAGAAATCCCAGCCAAGCGGCCAATGACGTCGTAATCGATCTTTACCAGCGTGTTCCGGCTTCCCTTTGGTCTCATGGCCTACCTCCACATTCATGGACCCACAATAGCAAATGAGATTCGTGTCTCGGAGCAGGGGGGTATTCGTATGGGACCAGTCCGCACGGCACGGGAAGCGGATCAATTTCCGGTGACCTCGCGCGGAAGCCATTCGTCGCCACGGACGCGGGTTGCCCTGGACGGTCCAGAGAGCCAACCGACGCCCCGGCTGGCCGTCAGCGTCGCACCTGGGGCAGCGTGGCGGCTTCTCATCGGACTTGCCCCGCGATACCGCCAAGCCACTCCAGCCGGCTCGGACGACCGAACACTCACGCCGATGCCTCCAAATGTCTTACAGGCCCAGATACTGGCGCTGGCTGTGCTGTCTGCTGGAAGCCAATCGATGCCAGTCGTTGCCGTTCCGCATCCGAAACCTGGCGTCGTCGGCGGGGCTTCACGATTGCAGCGACTTCATCGAAGTCAGCCACATGGAACGTCACCGCCAGAAAGCTGTCGCCTTCCTGAAACGTCGTAGTGCAGTCGAGCTCACGCAACCGGTTCGCCGTAACCCGCCTGCCTTCCACTTCCACAGCCAGCAAGTCGCCACCATACGGATAGACGACTCCACGTTGACAGGGCATCTGCATCATGCACGGGTCCAGCTTGTCGCGTGGGACGTGTTTCGGGTTGTAGGCAGCGTCGAACGTGACTCGGTAGCGTGTGCCGAATTGTTCTTGTAAGTTGATGCATTCCATCGCAAATCTGCTCCGACAATCGCCGTCGAAATGGCAAGTGTTACCTGAACTGTTACCTAAAAGCGGCCTGGCACTGAAAACACAAGGCGAAACCGCCGTCGTGATACTCGGTGAAAACAGGCAATCAGAGGGTCAACGAATCTCAGTCGGACCTTCTCTGGGGATTGAAAATCCTGGTGTCGGGGGTTCGATTCCCCCCCTGTCCACTGCATAAGCCCGTAACTCACGTTGAGTTGCGGGCTTTTCTTTTGCGCGGGGGTACATGCTGTTGCAAATTGTCTGGCCGACGAGATGGGGCGGTCTTGCAACGTTCTGCAGTCAAACGACGGACGTCGCAATGCGGCAGCAGCGCAGAAACGAAAAGGGATTGTCGCTGGCAGGTGAGAGTTCCTGAAACTCCCGATCGACCTGCTTCGCTGCTTTCAGCAAGTCGAAGGCCGCCCACTTCGATTCGAGAGCGATGAGTTGCTCCATGCCGTTGCCAACCTGTCGGAACGCGTCCGGCATGAGTGCTGAGACGGCGACGGCCGCGACCGGCGTGCGGCCGAGTTGCTTGTTGTTCAGCAGTTTCATCCCGCGGTGATGCAGCAGCACGCAGCAAATCAACTCGTCGGGAAATCCCCAACCAAACATCAGCTGGGCGGCCGCTTCAGCATGATCCCACCGCTGAGCCTTCTGCTCAAATTGATGCAGGTCGTCCGGGTTATCATCCCGATTCTCGGTGAATTTGCGATACGTGTGGAACAGGTCATTTGTGAGCGACGGAAGCAGGAAATCCTGCAACATGGCTCCGGCGAAGGCGACTTCGGTGTCGGTTTTCAACAGCCGGGCAATGTGCCGTGCAAACAGCGCTCTTTCCAAACTGTTCGTCCAAAATGATCGGAGGTCGATCATTTTCGATTCCTGGCTGCGCAGGGCACGCTCGACTGCCTTGGTTAGCAAGTAAAGCCTGCACTCTGTGACACCGACGAGCGCAACCGCCTGCTGGGCCGACTTCGCCTTCTGCGACATGCCTCGAGCCGACGAGTTCACATACCGCAATAATTCGCAGGTCAGTCCCGAGTCGGTCTCGAGTCGGTCTCGATGATCTTGCCCAGTTCCTCGGCCGTTGCGTTGGGATCGTCGGCTCGCTTCGAAAACTTCGTGACCGCCAGCGGGAGTATTGGGAGCTTCACGCGTGATGGAATTGGTGACAGCGACTCCGTTCCGATCAGTGAAATTCGTAGTGCAGTCCAGTTCATGCCCAATCCCCAGTTGCTTTCGACGCCTTAATACGATCACTCGACCGACAGATAATTCGCGGCAAGGAAAACCAACTGGCGGGAAAGTCGTGTGACCATACCGCAGGTCGGTTTCTGTTTACGGATGTGTAACCAGTAAACATAGGTCGGTCGCAGCCTTAATGACGGGAGACTGTCTCAATCGGCAGCGATTCTCACCAATATGACTGCGCAGAGGGTTGGCGAAGGGTAGGGAAAAGTACGCGGCTGGTTTGGAGAGAGGAGCGGTTCGGCGCAGCAAACTCTGCAAAACCGTTCCAACCGACCGCTTATTGCGTCCGTTCGCATGTGCAACCGCACCACGTAAATCGTGCGAACCGGTTGCAGCGAATAATTGGGCAAACCGACGGCAATTTCTTCGCTCGAGACTCAATTGTGCCAACAATTGCTGCGCGCCGACTAAACCAGCTCTTCGAGCGGTTTGATACCGGTGTCGATTGGGTTGCGCGGCGTTCCGGATGGGTCAAAGATGCGTTCGGGGAGATCCAGAATTCCCATGTTGTGATACAGCGTCGCAAAGACTTCCTGGAATTTGACCGGCCGGTCTTTGGGGACGGCCGCCGTTCGATCGGTCGAGCCGATGACCTGTCCGGTTTGCATGCCACCACCGGCCAGTAGCGCGAAGTTGGCGCGAGGCCAATGATCGCGGCCGGAGTTCTTGTTGATTTTTGGCGTCCGGCCGAATTCACCCCAGCAAACCACCGAGACATCTTTCTCCATGCCACGCTCGTGCAAATCCTGTAGCAATGCGCTGAGGGCGTGATCGAGCATTGGCAGATCCTGTCTCGCGCGGCCGAAGGCGTTGCCGTGCCAATCCCAGCGGCTGAAGTTCAGCGAGACGTACCGCGCACCGGCTTCGACCAGTCGGCGTGCGAGCAGCAGGTTGGTTGTCATTTTCGGCGCGCCGTCGGCCCGGAACTTCGCATCGGGTTTGCCATAGCGGGCAACAATTTCCGGATCTTCCTTCGACAGATCGAGGGCGTCGCTCAAATTCGACGACGTGAGAATTCCCAACGCCTGCTTGCTGAAGACGTCCATTCCGTCCATCACGCCCGAGGCATCCGCTTCCCGCCGAAAGGTGTCCAACGACTGTCGCAGGTTATTGCGTTGGTTCAACCGTTCCAACGAGATTCCCTGCAGGACCATGTTCTCAGCCGTTTCGACTTTGTTGCTGCCGGCTCCACTAACCAGACGGAAGGGGGCGTGTCCCAACCCCAGAAAACCGCCGTCGCCGGGATCGCCCCAGCGTCGCTCTCCGGTGGGATACATCAGCGACATGTGCGGTGGCACGGCACGAGAGACCGGGCCGGCCATCCGTGAAATCCACGCGCCGGCCGACGGTGTTCCGCCCACCGCCACACGTTTGTTGCGCGGGTAACCGGTGACGCATTGATATAGATCGTGCTGCGGATTGGAATCGGCCATCGACCGAATGATGGCGAACCGGTCCATCATCGCGGCGACGCGCGGCATGAGTTCACAAATCTCGATGCCGGGTACGTTGGTAGCAATCGGATTGAGTTCGCCACGGACTTCCGATGGGGCGTCCAGCTTCAAGTCGAACATGTCCTGATGCGGCGGTCCGCCGGGCAACAGCACGTTGATGACAGCTTTATGCGAATTACGAATTCCGGCCGCCGCTTCGGCGCGCAACAATTGCGGCAGCGACATACCGGCGGCACCCAGCGCACCGATTTGCAGAAAGCCGCGGCGCGACAAGCCATCGCATGTGGTCGATTTTGGTGCTTTGCGTCCAAGAATGGTAAGCATCGCAACTCTCCAGCCCCACGGGGCGTTGATGTATTCGCAGTCGGATTTCGTGTCCCCATCATACCAAATCGGCACCCAACGCATCAATCGATACTTGTTTTATCGGTTTGGGCTGGAGTTGGAGCGGATTACTGTATTCCGATTGTAACGGTCGTTGTGAGTTGTTCTTTTCGACGAAAAATGCGGTCGTGCGTCGCTTGAACGGTTGTGATATGCTGAACGAAGCCGGTTGTCGTTCCCGTTCGCGCGAGGTGCAGGATGTTTTTCCGAACCGCCGCTTTGGTGTTGTTTCTTGTCACGGGTCCGACGATCGCCTTTGCGCAGTTGCGTACTGGTTCGCGGACAACGAATACGAAAAAGTCGAAGACCAAGACGGTCGTTTCCGTCGAGCTTTTGGCCGACGCAATGGCCAACGGTCTGACGGCACAACAATGGGGACAGACCTTCGAGAAGATCGGTTACACCGTCCGAATTCGACGGGCCATTCTCAAAGAGAAGCCGGAAATCAAAGAGCGAACGCGGGGGCGGCTGCGGGAAGTCAAGGTGATTGGAAAACTTGACCGGAGCGGCCGACTGATTTTTGCCGATCGCACATTTTCGCCCTCCCAGGGATCCAAGTTGGCCGAGTGGCTGCGGTCGCTGGAAGTCTATGGAGCGCAGGGTTCGCCCAAAGGCAAACCGGTTTGGGGGTTGGACAAAGCGCAGTTCGACATTCTTTACAATGCGCTCTCGCCCAAAGTGGATGCCGACATTCAAGGCAAAACTCTCAGCGCTGCGCTCGCGGCGATGAAACTGCCCGCAACGTATCCGGTGCGATACACCGTGGCGGCGAAACAGCGGCTCGGAACGCCGAGTGCAAATCGACGGCCCGTCCGCGAGTTACTCAAGGGGCATAGCAAAGGAACGGCAATGGCGTTGGCGTTACACGAATACGGATTGGGATTTCGCCCCCTGCGCACGCCCAATGGCGGGTTGGAACTTTCGATTGAATCGCGGGACAAGGTGACCGACGTCTGGCCGATTGGCTGGGATCTGAAACAGCAACGCGCGAAAACCGCGCCACGGTTTTTCAAACTTGTGCCGGTCGAATTGGATAAAGTAAACCTCGTCGATGCGCTGGATGGAATTGCGGCCGTAACCGACGTGCCGATTCACCTGGACCATTTTGATATCGAAGCGCGGGGCATCGATGTGGATAAGATTGTGATTTCCTATCCGGCAAAGAAGACGTCTTGGAGTCTGTTGTTGCGTAGCATTACGACGCCGTACAAGCTGACGCGGAAGTTTCGCGTCGATGAAAAAGGCCGACCGTTTGTGTGGGTCACGCCTTTGGTTCCGACTCGACGCGCAAAGTGACGCTTGCAGACGTATGCTCCGGGGACTACGCTCCGAAGACTCCGTCTAGCCCCAGCCGCCTATTGCATTGAATCATTGCCTGCATGTTCACCGGCCCGCAAATTGTCGAATTGATTTCAGAACTGGGCATTACTCACGTGGTGTGGGTTCCCGATAGCACGCTGGGACAATGGGAAGAGGCACTCGCAGCGGCGCCTAATATTCAACTGGTACGGGTCTGCCGCGAAGGGGAAACTTGGGCCGTGGCGGCGGGGCTGCATCTGGGTGGTGCGCGGCCGCTGGTTATCATTCAGTGCACTGGACTGTTCGAGTCAGGCGATGCCCTGCGCAACGCCGTTCACGATTACAAACTGCCATTGTTTGCGATCGTCGGCTATCGTAGCTACCTGAACCAAAGCACGTTGCCCGGCGATACCTGTCTTGTTTTCACCGAGCCAATTCTGGACGCGTGGCGACTCGACTATCGACTGATCGATTCGCCCGAAAAGTTCTCCCAAATCGGCGAGCACTACATTGCCTGCCGCGAAGCGGGGCAACCGGGAGTGGCGTTGATTGCGGAAGGGAAAGCTTGAAACAATGACGCTTTCGCTGGTTGAATCACTGCGAGTATTACACGAGGTACGCGACGACGCGGTTGTTGTGACGGCGATGGGGGTCGCGCGGGAGTGGATGGCGATAGGCTCTCATCCGCTTGACTTCAACTTTGTGCCGTCCAGCATGGGTCAGACGCCGGGGCTGGGTTTGGGAATCGCATTGGCGAGGCCGGACCGCAAGGTCATCGTTTGCAACGGCGACGGCTCGACGTTGATGAACCTGGGATCGCTGGTCACGCTAACGGCTGCAGCGGCAGACAACCTGACACTGTTGATTTTCGACAACGGCGTGTACGAAGTCACCGGCGCGCAATTGACGCCGGCATCGACAGCATCGGGACCGGACGGACGGCGCGTGGATCTGGCCGCTGTGGCGCGCGCGAGTGGTTTTCAGTCGCTGTATGAATTCGACGACATCGACACGTGGCGAGAGCAGGTACGGACGGTGATTGACCAGCCGGGACCAACCTGTGCCGTGCTGAAGGTGGCACCGATTCCCGGTGCCGTCGGCCCCAAGTCGCCGGGACCAGCGCCGGAACGAGCGCGAGCCTTTGCCGCAGCGGTGCGCGGTTGATGTGTGCCACTACGGCAGTCGATTTCCGCACAATTCTAAACGATGTTCAGAAACCGCCGTCGCCGTCTTCGCCGAAGTAGCCACCGTCCGGTTCAGCCAGCGGGCTGAGGTTTTCGAACCGCATGATTTCGGCCCGCCATGTTAACGGAACGATGCCGGTCGGACCGCTGCGGTGCTTGGCAATAATGACTTCGGCCACGCCCGGTTGGTCGGTTGGGTCGTAGGCATCGGGCCGATGCAAGAACGTGACGAGGTCGGCATCCTGTTCGATGGCACCGCTTTCGCGCAGGTCGGCTAATCGCGGGCGTTTGTCTTCGCGCATTTCCACGCCACGATTCAACTGCGCCAACGCAATCACAGGAATCCCCAATTCCTTTCCGATGTTCTTGAGCCGTCGTGTGATCAGCGCAATTTGCTGTTCGCGAGGAGCCTTGCGGTCTTCCGGCTCGACGAATTGCAGGTAGTCGATGATCATCAGTCCGATGTCGTTTTGCCGTTTCAATCTGCGAGCAATGGCCCCCATCTGTCCCACCGTGCGGCCGGGCTTGTCGTCGATGAACAGCGGAATCTCGCTCAATTCCTGCGACGCCTTCATCAACTTGTCCCGCTCCTCTTCGTCCAGGTCGCCAGAGCGTAACTTGTGACCGTTGATTTGCGAACGAATGCAGAGAAAGCGTTCGGCGAGTTCCAATCGTGATTGTTCCAGACTGAAGAACAACACCCCGCGGTTGGTTGTTGTTGCAATGTTGACGGCCCAGTTACAGGCGAGCGCCGTCTTTCCCATACTGGGCCGAGCGGCCAGAATAATTAGTTCGGACGGTTGCAGGCCGTTGGTCTTTGCGTCGAAGTCGGTGTAGCCGGTGGGCAGGCCGCTGAAACTATCGTCGCTCTCCAACCGCTCGTTAATGCGGTCCCAGGCGTCGATCAGAATGTTGCCAATATCAAAATTGGCGGTTTCTTCCTGCCCTTCCAGAATCTGGAAGATCTGCTTTTCAGCCGTTTGCAGCAATTCTTCGGTATCGCCAGCCGGGTCGTAGCTCTCGCGGAGGATTTCGGTGCAGGCGTAAATCAGGCTTCGCTGTACCGACTTGTCGCGAACGATGTTGGCATAGTATCGAGCGTGGGCAGCATGCGGAACACTCTCGAGTACCTCAGCCAGGTAGGGAACTCCGCCCACTTCTTCCAGTTCGGAACGATTGACCAGTTCGTTCCCAAGCGTGACTGGGTCAATACCGCGAATACCAGCATCGTGCAGCTTCAAAATGGCTGCATAAATCCGCCGGTGGGCATCGCCGTAAAAGTGGTCCGCATCGAGAAACTCGGAGACTTCGTCAATTGCCTCGTTGACGAGCAGAATGCTGCCAAGCACACTGCGTTCGGCGTCGAGATTCTGGGGCGGAAGCCTATCGAACAGGTCGCTAGTCGATACCGCGGGCGCCGTGGCCATCGCTTTCCCCTCCTGGGCCGGGAATCATCCGTCCGGGACCGTTCGATATAACGGCCGCTTAAGTCGTTGCGGCTGTCACCGGGACAACCCACACCTTGACGGCCGTTTCCACCTTCGCATGTAAGGCGATTTTGACTGTGTACATTCCCAGTTCTTTCAGCGGACCCTCCAACTGAACGTGGTCCGGATCGACGGGGAATGATGCGGCTCGCAGGGCCTTGGCGATATCGACGGCGACAATCGAGCCGTACAGATGACCGTCCTTGTTGGCGTTGGCTTCCAGCGTGACGCTGTACTTGCCGATAGCTTCGGCCTGCCGACGCAGGTCTTTCAGGTGGCTGACCTGCAACTCGTCGAGGCGCTGCCGGTGCTGCTCGACCATACGTTTGTTATGGTCGGTGGCGATTGTTGCCAAGCCTTGCGGCAACAAATAGTTGCGTGCGAACCCCGGCTTGACTCGCACAACCTCGCCCTGTTCGCCAAGTTGTGGGACCTTTTCGGCTAGCAGGACATCCACCGAAGTCTTGGTGGTTCCACTAACCGAATTCTGATTTCCTGATCGCCGTCGTACCATAATCAATCGCGTTCCGAATTTCAGTTTTGTATTGGAGTGGTTTCTGGAAACACTCTTGGGCAACCGTTTAGTCGCCGTGTCGATTCACGCTGAATGCCAGCAGAGACTAAAACGGGACCTCGTCGTCGGGGGGCGAGGTGTCCTGAAAGGCGCCGGCCGATTCCGTCTGGTTGTGTTCGCCGCCGCCTTGTGACTGGCCTGCGGGACTTTGGTTTGAATATCCGCCTCCGCCCTGAGAGCCACCCTGAGAGCCACCCTGAGATCCGCCACCCTGAGATCCGCCACCCTGCTCGTTCCGGCCACCGACCATCGTCATGTTTTCACAGACGACTTTCAGCTTGTTGCGTTTTTGTCCGGTCTCTTTGTCGTCCCACGAGTCCAGATGCAACCGCCCCTCGATTAGCACCGAGCGGCCTTTGGAGAGGTATTCTCCGGCGACTTCCGCCTGACGACCCCAGAGGGTGACGTCAACAAACGTGACCTCTTCGCGTTTTTGTTGCGAACCCTTGTCGTACCAAGTGTGATTTACCGCCAACCCCAAGTCGGTGACGGCGGTTTGATTTGGGGTGTAGCGCACCTGCGGATCGCGGGTGAGATTTCCCATGATGATTACTTTGTTGAAACTGGCCATCTCACCGCTCCTTCGACTCGCATCGATTCGCTGGGTTTAACGCAACGGTTCGTCGTGCGTCCCTTATTATTCTGCGTCGCCTTTGGCTTCAACTGCGTCGCCCTCAGCAGGTGCAACGGCTTCACCCTCCGCAGGTGCAACGGCTTCGCCCTCGGCAGGTGCAACGGCTTCCGTTTTAGCCGCTTCCGGCGTTTCGCTTTCCGCCTCAGACTCGCTACCGACATTCAGAGCCTGGACCATTGCGTCGAACAGAGTCTGCTCGTGGCGAATGACAAGATGCCGCATGACCAATTCGCTCAGTTTGCAGCGCCGTGTGATCTCGGTCACTCCTGCACCAGGCATTTTGAAGTAAATGAGATAGTGTACGCCCCTGCGTTTTCCCTCAATTTCATACGCCAAGCGGCCATCCAGCCAAGGGCGGTGGGCGACGACTTCGGCACCCGCCTTTTCCAGGAAGTCGAGCACATGCTGTGTAACTTCTTCCGGATTTGAGGCAAATTTGCCACTATCCAGTAGAAACATCCCCTCGTACAGGTTCTTGGTGACCGCTTCTGGTGCGCTTGTTGCGACTGCCAATTCTCGACTCCTTGTTCAACGACTGGCTGCAATTTGCCGCCAGACGCCATTCGTGACTATAACCGGCATCGCCGGAACCGTTTCAGCAAACTACCTTTTTATCGATTTTTTGCGAATTTGCAACGCTCCCATCCCCAGCTCGGCGAAGTTTCCGACAAGGAACGTCTTTGCCCCGGCTTCCTGCCGATTTGAGTCGAATGAGGCTCCGCCAAATACGGAACGGACTCAGTCTTTGCCCTCATCCTGCCGGTTGCCTTTTTTGCGTTCCGGCGCCTGTGTTGGGGCGTTAAAACGGTTCATGGCCGCTTCGACGCCCTGTTGACACCAGATTTCGACGGCATCGGCTGCAAATGACAGCGCCGGTTCGATCAATTCCCGCTCCTCTGCACGAAATCGTCGCAGCACGTAATCGGCTGCGTTCATGCGTCCCGGCGGTCGGCCAACGCCAATTCTCAGGCGACTGAATTCCTGCGTGCCGAGCCGAGCGATCATGTCGCCCAAACCCTTCTGTCCGCCTGCCGACCCCGCTTGCCGAATCCGCAGGCGGCCGGTTTCGAGGTTCAGGTCGTCGCAAACAACCAGCAGATCATCGAGTGGCAACCGATAGAAATCGATCAGTTTGCGCACACTTCGGCCGCTGTTGTTCATGTAAGTTTGGGGCGCGACGAGCAGCAATTTTTCGCTGCCCAGCATCACTTCGAGAACTTCCGCCTCGAATTTGAGTTTGGGCTGCGCTGCGCCTTGCCGCCGCGCCAACTCCGCGAGCACTCCAAACCCCACATTGTGACGCGTCCCGGCATATTCCGGTTCGGGATTGCCCAAACCGATGACCGCTTTCATCGTTCAACCACCGAGGCAAAGAAATCCAGAAATTCGTACCCACGGAGTACCGAAAGAGAGCGGCCACAACACGACGGCCGATCGATCTTGGACTATTCGTCCGAGTCCGAGTCTTCTTTTTGGCCGATGACTTCCGGCTCCACCGGACCCAAACCCGCTTCGTCGGTTTCTTCTTCTTCTTCCAGCACTTCGATGATCTGCACGACGGTTGTGTCGGGTGGCACATCGCAATTCACGGTTGGGGGCAGTTCCAGGTCGCCAACGCTAATCGACTGGCCGATTTCGAGTGCGCCAATCTTCACATCAATCGACTCCGGCATTTGAGCGGCCAGGCAATCGATGGCTAACTCGTGAAGCGGCTGCACCAAGCGGCCACCCGCCAAATCGCCCGGAGCCGATCCGCGGAGTTTGATGGCTACGTTGATCGTGACGCGTTCATCAGCATCGATCCGAACCAAATCGAAATGCTGGATTTCGATTGCGAAGGTGTCCCATTGAACCTCTTGGAACATCGTCGTTTCGACCGTGCCGTCGATCTCACACTGAACCAGCCGTTGCCCGCTGTGTAGAAATGTGGACACTTGTTCCGACGAGACGGTTATTGCCACCGACGGCTTCTTATGG
Source organism: Planctomycetota bacterium (assembly GCA_963581435.1). GTDB lineage: Bacteria > Planctomycetota > Planctomycetia > Planctomycetales > Planctomycetaceae > JABISG01. Next base: position 459 of record CAUZOL010000153.1, on the reverse strand, counting down.
CCGTAGACGACTCCGGGCGTTTCGCCCCGCCGACGTAAACCGCGGCAATTGACTGAACCCCTACCATCACGTGTTTTGGCAACAAGAACTGCTGTATCGACCATCGATCAACCGTATTTCGTTTAAACTGCGCTATTGAGGCGTTTCGGCGAGCACAAAGGACGCCGGTTACCGCCATCGTTTCAAGTCTGCGACCACCGCAGAATCGAGTGAGAATACCGCCTGGGGAGCGAAACCGCAACCGAAACGATCAGAGTGTCACTGCGGGTCGGAGATTCGTTCGCCATTGCGTGTGCCGCGACACCAGCAATTTCTCACGGCGAGCTGTGACGAACTAACCCGCCGATTGAGTCAGGGCGGCTCAGAGAATGGCATTGGATTTGCCCTGATAGTCTGCGTTGGGAATACGGCCGCTGTTTTTGGTCGTTTTTTCAGAATCCGATGCCATTCTTACAAAAC
>CAUZOL010000152.1:0-14956 GCA_963581435.1 Planctomycetota bacterium | reverse complement strand
TCAATCATCACCTTGTTGAACATTTCAGCCGAGATGACGACGGCCAGCGCCAGGATTAACAGGGCCCATTCGGTGATCGACAGGCCGAGAGCGACTGCCGAGATCAGGATGACGCAGCCGACGAATAGATGCACGAATAGCGTACTGTCGCCCCTCAAACCGAGAGTGACGCCGCGTTCGGCTTCGACGAGCCGTTGCCGCCAGGCGGAACGCCGCGGTCGTTCGGAGGTTTCGGCGTGTGGTTGTTGCGGTGGCTTGAGCACTGTTGCCATCGTAAAACCTTCCGTCTAGTTACGGTAAATAGTCAGACCGAATATTGTCACGGGGCCGCGTTGGTGGCGTTCATGAGGGAACCCATTCCACCGCCGGAAGCACCGTTGAATAAGCCGAAGCGAGGTTCGATTGACAACGCAATACCCGCGTTCTCTTTGCTTTCATCGTAGTTGACGCCGAAGTGCATGAGGAAATCCGCTCCGATGCGGGTAATAACGAGTCCCTGGCCAACATTGCGGCTTTCACCAATGTCGTAGGATGTGTAGGCGGTGGAAAACCACTTGGGGCCCATAATGTAACTGTAGCTGCCAGTGAGAATTTGGCTGTCGAGGCCGGCCCCTTTCACCTGCCGCACGCCCGCATAGACGCTGCCCCGTGCGGTACGTTGGCTGTGCAAGCCAACATTCCAGAGTTCCTGGGCATCGTCGAACAGATCAAAATATGTGCTTGCTTCCAAACGTGTGCGGTCACCAAAATTCCACTGGTACTGGCCGCCTAAGAGTCCGACGTCTTCGCCGAAATTATCGCGATCGGCCTTGGGAAAGAACGAAGCTTCTAAATCGAGCCGCATCCAATCTTTGATCCGCAAGCGATCCGGTGGGCCGACTTTAGTCTGCAGGCGTTGCCGAATCGCGAGACGCACCACCTGCTGATCATCGATAAGTTCGTGGTACGGGGACATGATCGAACTCCCGGCGCCGGATCGGACGGCATACCTGCGGGGTTCAAACACGGGCGGCAATGTGCCGCCGAAGGTGTTCGTGATCAGGCGTTGTCGGAAGCGTTCCTGCGCGTTGTCGTCGAATTCGTTGTACTGCGGGATATCGGCGAAACTGCGGGTCGATTCGGTGAGTGCCGTTTCCGCTTCGAGACGAATCTTATGCGCCAGCCCGTTGAGGTTAAACACGCGACTGGAAACGAAAGGATAGGTCTTCCAGATCATGACGCTACTACGCATCCCGACGCTGCCAACGAAGCGATCGATGCTGTTTGCGTTGAAATCTTCGCCCCAGAAAGCGGCTTCACCCATCACAAAGGGAACGAGATTAACCGGACCAACACTGAACGGCATCCGCAATTCGTACCGGCTCATAAGAACCGCACCGCCAACGTCGGCAACGAAGGGCAGCGGGTTGAACAGGTCGTTGGGATCGGACGGCGCAACGGCCGGTTCCAGATTCGCGTAACCGGCCGAAGTATGACTGCTCCAGGTGAGCAGCCCGTTCAGTAACGGTTCGGAGAAGAGATACAGGTCGCCGCGCGGCAGCCATTCGGTCGTGTTCTCGAAGTCGTTCAACTGGGGACGCGCCAAGGCCGACCAGGCTAGATTGCCAAAATCCTGTTTCAGATAGAGCAACGTTTCATTGTCTTTGTCGCGGTCGAACTCCGGCTCGTAATACTGTTCGAGGAAGTTACGATCGGAGAGCAATCCGATTTCGGCGATGAACGATGCGTTGGCTGGGAGAAGTTGCCGGTGACGCAACTTCACACGACCGCGAAATTCGTCTTTCGGTATAAGCGAGTTGCGACCGGTACCCAGCACGTCTCGACCATCGTCCTGGATGCCGTAGATCAAACCTTCGCCGATATAGTTGCCCGGCATGCCGAACAGTCCCTGACCGGTGTAATTCGTTCCCATTCCTAACGCGGGACCACGTTCGGTGAAGTAGTCGGCATACAAATCCCAGCGGACTCCGGCCGGTTCTTCCAGCCCCAGCAGCATGAACATATTCCAGACGGTTTCGACCTTTCCGCCGAAAATGCTGTCGTGTCCAACGGTGGCTCGCCGAAGCGGAACATTGGGTTGAGCGGCGGGAGCCGCAAAGAAGGGCGAATAGAACAACGGAACATCGCCGACAAGAAACGTGTTGTTCAGGCTGGTAATCCGCGGCACTTCCGTCACGACCGGTTGCCCGGTTAGCGGATCGATATTTCCTTGCGGCCCAACCCACGGGTTCACCATTCGTGGTTCGAAGAAGAGATCGCTCGACTGCACTCGATAGCCCGGCTTGGCGAATTGGCTGCCCGAGACCCACGCCCGCTGGGCATGAAACGAGTTCCTTGCCTGTTGGCGAATGCGTTCGGCGCGAATGCGGATGTTGCCTTGAATCTGCGGGACAAAAGTCTTCAGTTCGGCGTTGAGCAACAAGGCACGATCTTCTCTGGCATCGTAAACCGCTCGCGTCCCTCGCAGAACGATTTCACCAAGTTGGCCGCTGCGCTGTTGTTCGATGAAGGAGAGCCCCTCTTCCGAAGCGGGATTGCCGGGTGAAGATTGATTGGGCAGCGCGGTGGGATCGCCACCCTGCCGGATGACGATATTCCCTTCCAGGTAGACCTGAAATGGGGCATCGCGACTCTGGATACTCTCGCGCTCGAATTCGTCGGAACCGCTCGACTGCCGCCAGATGACCATGCGGTCGGCAGATAAATCGACCGTACCGTACTCCCCGACGCCATCGATCAGAATGTTGATTCCGCCAGTCAGTACAAGAACCTGCTCGGGCGGCGTGGTCGCCTTGGATTCGAAGCTGAGAATATTGTAGGGAATGGCGCTGCGGGGTGAAATCCGGACGCGCCGCAAGCTGCCCGATGGCGATTGAATCTGCACCGATCGGAATTCGGGATCGGTGGGATCGCTGCCGGGAACCAGGAGTTGCGTTTGTCGTATGACGGACGGTTGCACCGCGCTTCGACGACCATGTGCGACGCGTTTTTCTGCGCGGCGGTAAAGCGGGTCGTCGCGACGGGCGGGTTCGCTCTTCGCCCGGCTGCGGATTTGGTGAGTCAAACCGGCGCGGGTGATCAGATGCACGACCATGACCGGCTTGGTGACCGATTGGCCCGGCCGATCGATGCGAACATCGTCTTCCAGGTAAACCGTCAGCCGGTCTCGCTTGTCCCAGGTGTTTGAGTCGTTTTCGTGAAACACCACCATCTTGCGGGCGCGCAGGACGGTGCCGCCTTGTGCAATACGGCACTGACCGTGCAGCAGCGAAATGCGAACGGAACCTTCTTCCCACTCCTGTGACATGGCGGCCGAAATCGTCACTGCATCGCGTTCCGTCGGCGCATCGAAAGCCGTGTCGCCGCGCAATGTCGGCCGCCCAACAAAGCACGCAACTGCAATGATGGCAGTTGCCGCTGCGATTGCTGCGAACGTTGTCGAATGCCGCAAGTAGGTCATCAGGCCCTTCACGGGCTCTCCCGGTTTGGCTGGCCGAAAAATATCGAATGAGTTTGGGTTATGTTCCGATCGGAACGATCGGGAATGGAATCGGCTGAATAGCCGGGATGGCGGAATCAGCGATTGTCGTTGCCGTGAATTGGAGTGGTTGGAATTCGGCGCGTATTCCTCGCGCAGCGGTGGTTGGCACCACGAACAAAGAGGCTTGGGTCCATCGGACAAATTCTCGAACGGGAATCCGTTTGCCCCGCGTTGGCAAAGGCGCCGCCATTGCGGGAACGAATGCCGACCGACGGCGAAATGGGTCAGTGCCGTCGGATCGACCAGAATTGTGGCGGGATTATAGGTGTCGCCCGGCAAAAGTGTCAATAAGAGCTGCCCCACACGGAAAACATCTGTAACACACTTGTCACAAATGGGTTACGTCACATTGGCTCGCGTCAAAATGTCCGCGGTGTGCCTTTCCCTCAGGCCGCTCGTCAAACTGCACAATCCTGCTGCCGCAATGAGTGCGATGGCCGGAATGACCGGGGCCCGCATTCGCATGTTCGACCAGAAGAAAAGGTGAACCAGAGAAAAGGCGGCGATCACCAGGAAAAGGGGTAACCAACCGGCCCGTTGCCTTCGCAGCAGCGCGATGGTTCCCACCAGAAATGCAAGCATCTCGAATGTGTACAACAAGCCGACGCACCACACAACCAATTGTGGGATTGCTTCGCGCGCCGGGCCAAGCGGGATGACGTTCCAAAACCGAACGATTCGCAATCCGCACGCGCGGAGAAACAGGCCCGGCTCGTCGGCGATGTTCTGAAAAGCGCGGCGATACATCCAACGGTCGCGGCTCGGTTCGTCGTTCGCGCTGTCGCCAAGGTCTTCGTGAAGTTCCGCTTCCACACCGCCTAACCAGGTTGTCTGTGTGCGGTTTCTTGCGGCAGTATCCCAAACCGTTCCCCAAGGTTGGGCGATCACTTCGTGATAGAAGACCGGATTGTTGCCCAGCAATAACGTGTAGCCACCGTGCGTCGTTGCGGGAGTGGGCCGACCGATGACCAACTGGTTGCGGATCATCCACGGCGCAACAACAACGGCGGCAGCCAAAGCGACCGGCCAGAGATTCAACGGCGGAATCGATCGATTCCGCACACCGATTGCTAACCACCACAGCAGGCCGAACAATCCAAACACCGCGATCGTCGGTCGGCAAAGCAGACACAGCCCGAAAAGGCCGCCGATTAATGAGAGACTCGATCGCGACCGATTTCCAACCGTGGACAACTCGCCGTCGCGCGACGATCCGGAATCGTGGGCGGGACGCAAGCTGTAAACCACCATCGTCAGCAACAGCGCGACGAGGAACGTGCAAAGCGTTTCGGTCATCGGCAATGCCGTGTATTGCAACAGTAACGGGTCGCACGCGACAAGTCCTGCCGCGAAGTACGCAGCACGCTCCAACCCGAGCCGCCTCCCGGCGAGATACGTCAGCAGAACGGTCAACATGCCGAGCAGTATCTGCAGCGCGGCAATGCCGACTTCACCCGCACTCAGACAATAGATACCGGTGAGCACCAGTGGATACAACGGCGGGCGATAGGCGGTTGGCAGATAGTCATCGGTCTTAGTTGGTGGCAGTGAATAGCCGTGTCCGTCGGCAAGACGGTGGGCAATTCCAAGATAGCCATCGCGATCGACGGCGAGCTTGTCGAACTGCACGACGACGGTGGCCGTCCGCAAGAGGAATGCCCCCAGCAGCAGCCCGGCAATCAACATAGTTTCTCGACGAGAGTTCCGCTGCAAAGTCATCGTCCTGCTGGTGATTTGACGGAGTAGAAAGTAAAAGGCAAAAAAAGAGACGAATGGGCTGTCAGCAGGAGTCAACGTGTGGCAGAATTGTCTCGTCATTCGGCATTGGAGTTTCGACATTCGCCGCTGACCATTCTACCCGAATCATACGGCCCGCGACGAACCACCTGATGACCGAAATGCGAAAACCATTCTTGCGAGCCTTTGTCGATGGGCTGATTCGCCTGCGGTTTGTGCTGTTGCTGGTGGGAATTGTGGCGTTGATTGCCGCGTTTCCGGTGGCGCGTCGGTTGCAGTTCGATCAGAGCATCGAATCGTTGTACGCCGATGACGATCCGCACATCCTCGATTACCTGGAGAGCAAGTCGTTGTTCGGCGGCGATGAGTTCGTCATTGTCGCCTATCGCGATGACAACCTGTTTGAAGCAGGCAGCTTGGAAACAAGTCCCGAACTTCAGCCGGAAAGCCGCCAACGAATTGAAGACTTGGCGGCACAGCTGAATGCCATCGACGGCGTCTGGGATGAACGGACGCAACATCTGGCGGCCATGCTCCGCCTCGCAGCAAAACGCAAATCAATCATCCGCATGTCGGAACGAATGCTCCTCGGCGATGACCGAAAGACAACGGCGATCGTGCTGCGTCTGGAAAACGAATCTCAGCTGTCGAGCGAGCCGGGCGAAAGTTTCGATGAACTGCGCGGGAAGACGTTTGCGGAGATCCTGAAGGTTGCCGACGAACACGACCGCCCAACCTACGTGGTGGGGGAACCGCTGCAAATTCACTACATGTTTCGCTACGTGCAGGAAGATGGACGACTGCTGTTCTTCGTTTCGCTGGGGCTATTAGGATGCGTGTTGCTGTTGTTCTTTGCTCGTCCGCATATTGCGCATATGGTCGTGGCGATGCGATTCGGCGCGAGAGCGTTCGGTCGACAATTGACGACATTCCTGGTGCAGGTTCTGCAATGGGTGGGTCTGCCGTTGGTGGTGGTGGTGGCGACAATTCTCTGGACCGAAGCGGTCCTGGTGCTGTCTGGCGCGAAGCTGAGCATGGTCAGTTCGATGCTCAATTCGATGGTGACGATCATCGGTATCGCCACGGTCACGCACGTCACTGTGCATTATCGTGAACACCGCCGAAACGAAAAACGAGTGGACGCTTTGCGGCGTTCGTTCGTCGAATTGTTGCCGGCTATTTTCTGGACCTGCCTGACGACGGCCATCGGTTTTGCCGCGTTGCTTTACAGCAGCATTACACCGGTGAGCAGCTTCGGCTTGATGATGGCGTTGGCATCGGCGTTGGTGTTTATGGCGGCGATTGTTATTCTGCCGGGCGGAATTCTCATCGGCCGCCTGAGTACCGATCCGCTCAATGCGCCGGCCGAAGCGGGACTGGTGCGATTCCTGCTGAAACTCATCGACTGGGTCGAACGGCGTCCGCTGCTGTTGGCCAGCATTGCATTCGTTTCGGTGGCGTTAACCGGAGCCGGCCTGTTTCGGCTTGAGGTGGAAACGGACTTCAGCAAGAACTTTCGCAAGAGCAGTCCGCTGGTACAGGGGTTGAATTTCGTCGAGACCGAGTTGGGCGGCGCGGGGACTTGGGAAGTGAATTTCCCCGCCCCCAAAAAACTCAACGAAGAATATCTCGCCAAGGTTCGACAGTTGACCGACGATCTGCGCGGCCTCAACGCCGACAGAACAAATGCTCCAGTTTTGACGAAGGTGATCAGTTTGACCGACGGATTGGATCTCGTCCCCAGGGAAGTGCGGCTGCCAATTTTCGGAACGCAGAAGTTGAGCATTCCCCGGCGGTTAACGCTGCTAAAGATCATGCAGGAAGATTTTGAATCGTCGCTGTATCACCCTGAGCGGGGGCGGATGCGAATCGTACTGCGCGCCCGCGAGCAGCAATCGGCACAAGACAAACTCGGCCTGATTGCCGAGACCGAACGGTTGGCACGCGAGACGTTTCCCCAGGCGAAGGCGACCGGGTTATTCGTACTGTTGGCGTTTATGATCGAAAGCCTGCTCAGCGATCAGTTGGTCAGCTTTGCGCTGGCGGCAGTGGGCATTGCATTGATGATGACGTTGGCCTTTCGAAGCCTGAAGCTCGGCTTGATTTCACTGGTGCCGAACTTTTTTCCGATTGTCCTCGTCATCGGCACGATGGGTTGGAGCGGCCTGCCGATCAACATCGCAACGGCGATGATCGCCAGCGTGTCGATGGGGCTGACCGTCGATTCGACCATTCATTACATTTCGGCGTTTCAGCGGGCGCGACGAAACGGGCTGACGGTGGGTGAATCGCTCCGCGATTGTCATCGCGGCGTCGGCCGGGCGCTGGTGTTCGCCAACGTGGCATTGATCGTTGGTTTCGCGGTACTCTCGCTGTCACACTTCATACCGCTGGTCTACTTCGGCCTGCTGTTGAGCGTTGCGATGGTGGGCGGACTCATTGGCGATCTGGTGCTGTTGCCGTTGCTGCTGCAATGGGCGGTCCGCCACGACGCAGATTGACACGAAAAACGCGCTGACGTAATCCAATTTAGCCGGCGGGCTTGCCCGCCGTATACCGAAAATACGATGTCATAGCCACGCCGGGCAAGCCAGGCGGCCAAATTAAGGACAATTGTCCGAACCGATGCCGACATCGATTACGCATCGGCGGTGAGTTGTTTCTCCAGGCGGACCAGCGTGCTCTGCACTTCCTGAAACTCGCGCAGTTCGGTTAGCGTGGCGGCGGCCTGCAATTCTTCGGGCAGCGTCCCTAGCAACAGTTCTTTCAATCGTCCCATCAGCCAGCCGGCGCGACGTGCGGTATATGCGGCTTGCAGCTTGTGAAATCTGGCCTGCAGCATTCCGGCTCCACGTCCGGCGGCTCCGGTGAGGGCCTGTTCGCCGGCAACCGCCGCAACCGCACCGCCGGCGAAGTCGGCGACAACGTGTGCGACGGCATGTGTGGCCGCGTCGGCGACAAACGGCGCGACCGCATGTCCGGCCGGTCCCCAACCCAACGTAAACATCACCACGCTGGCCACAGGCCGGGCGGCAGCCGAGACGTTGTTTAACTGCCGATAGAAGTTGTACAACTCGGGGCTGTCTCGTTGAAACGTCTCCATCTCGGCAGCCACGACGGTCGTCAGTTCGGCATCGAGTGCGACAGATTGGTGCTCGCCGCGGAGACGTTCGAGCAGGTCGGCACGCGACTTCCCTTCGAGCAACTTTTCGAGTCGCGGCTGCAACAGTTGACTGCCCGATTCGCTCATCCAGGTCAGCCGATCGACGATTTCCTCGACCGCATTGAGCGCGGCCGACCATTCCTGTTTACGATACAAATCGAAAGGAGGCTGGCGATCGGTCGAAAGTTTGCTGCGTGCGAAGCGGATCGGCCAGGTCACCCCCTGCCCGACGACGTCGTAAAACCCATGAACGCGCCGCGCCCATCCCTCACGTTGCGAACGCCACCACGTGCGGATTTCGGCGACCAACAGACCGTTTGGGATGGTCGGCCAGTCGCGAATCTTGACAACACTGTCCGATGACAACCGCTCGGCGGCCGCCTGAAAATCGCCGCTGCGCTGCTGAATTTCTTCGAGGTAACCCGGGACGCCCGCCTCGGTATCGAGAAGTTGTTTCAACGCGCCCCGCAACGAACGAACTTTTATATCGGCAAACTTCAGTCGCGACAGGTCTTCGGAGAGATTGCAGCTGACGTCGTCATTCGCAGGATCGGCGGCGTTGTCGGCATTTGCCCGGTTATCCACCCGCCAATTCCGTTCGAAAAACGACAGTCGGTTATCCTCGGCAGCAACACGATCATTCGGCGCGACGTAAACACACTCGGGATCGATGCCGGTCTCGCGACAGAATGTATCGAGCCACAGCGGCCAGTATTCATCATCGTCCGGCAACTGACATTGATTAAAGATGATGATGACGGCTTTATCTTCGGCGGCCGATTGCCGAAAGAATTTCTTCACCGCCGCGTCGTTGTATTTCTGTTGGGTCAGCACGGCGATCAAGACATCGGCGCAGCGGCGAATGTTGTCGGCACGTTGCCAGTTGATTTGCGCGTCGCTGTCGATGTCGGGCGTGTCGAGTACCAGCAGGTTTGCGGGCATCTGATTGCTCGTTTGCCAGAAGAGCTGGTGCTCGGGCGATTCTTCGAGTGCCGCATCGGCAGCCGTCCACTCGCTAAGTTCAAATCCATCAAAGATGGCGGCGAGATCATGTTGTTCGTTAAAACCGGGCGGTACCAAGCAGACCGGATGTTTTGTCCCCGACGCCAACGGGCTGGTAGCACTCGATTGATATCCTGCGATGTGATTGAAAATCACACTCTTGCCGATGTTCGTGCCGCCGACGACCGCCACCACCAGAAACGCGTCGTCGCGCAATTGTGGCAGCAGTTTCTGCCGTAACAACTCATACCATTCGCGCTGCTCCAGCGGGTCGATTTGCAGCAGCCCGCACGCACTCTCCAACTCCTCGACGGAGTTTCGCATCCGTTCGATCGTCTCGGCGAATTGTTGGAACGGTGTTGGCATGAGTCGTGAAGTCACTGGGCGCGAAGTGGCAGTTGAATCGAAGCGGATCGACAGCTCGAATTATACCAGACGACGGTGAACGGCGTCGCCGCGTGAGTGAGCGTCGTCTGACGGCTTGTAGTGACCCGATTTATCGGGTTTCGATTGCTGAGGGGCATTCCAACCGCACAAATGCCGTCACAAAAAAGCCAATTCCACCTAGATTGGTTTGGTTGACGTCATGAGCGGCGACGCGCTAGCAGCCGGTTCTCGATAGAGTTCGGCAACCGCGGGCTATCGCCCTGCGGCTCATTCTCATTCAAGGTCTTATGCAAGTGCCATTGGTCACTAGAAGCCGCTCAGATCGGTCGATTATCGAGATCGACACTTGGAGAATCGTCCTCTTCGTCGTCGGCTGAGGCCGACGGTGGAGACTCGATATCGACAGGGAAATCGGCTCCGGGATGGAGCAGCGCGGCATCGTGTTCGTCTGCGACGGCGTTGACCTCCGACAATTGAGCTAACAGGCTGCGAATGACTCCCTCGGCGGCGACCTTCTCCTGTTGCCAACCATCTCGGGCCGTTCGCCAATCGGACGACAACGCGTCGAGCTTGTCGGCTTCCTGCCGCAACTGTTGTTCCCAGTTTCTGAACGCACTCTCCCGTTCGGCAATCCACTCGGTAAGTTGGTGGCGCTCTCCGCGGAATTCGTCTCGTTGTTTTTGAAACGAAGTCTGCGCGTCGAACAGTTCCTGTTGCTGGGCGGTGACCGTCTTACTGAGTTGATCGTAGTGTTCCTGCAGCGCGGCGGTTGCCACATCGACCCTTTGCCGTGCGTCGTCGTCGCCGGCCGTCTGCGAGAACTGTGCCCATGCCTCTTCGATCGACATTCGCATTTCCAGCGTGCGACGGTGCGTTTCTTCCAGCTCCGTTCGCAAATGGTCGAGCCGATCGCGGCGTGCTTCGAGGTTTTCGGCGTGCAACGTCAGCAGATCCTGTTGTCGCTGGACTTCCGCTTGTTGCGCTCGTCGTTCCTGCTCCCACACGTCTTGTTCTTGTCGAAGACGCGCCTTCTCCCGGCGAATGTCGGCGTCGCTCGTATTTCGCCACTGCGCAAGCAGTTGTTGTTCACGGCCGAACGACTGCTCGCGTTCGTCGAGGATGAGCCGGTAGTGATCGAGCTGGTTCGCCCGCAGACGTTGCAGTTCAATCTGCTGTGCGAGTTCGGTCTGTACCCGTTGCTTATCAATTTGCCACTCGCGCTGCGTTTCTTCGAGTTGCTGGCCTATTTTGTGCAGGTGATCCTGCTGGAACTGCATGCGGTTTTCCAGGACGGTCCGCTCTTGCTTGAGCTGCTGCCGTCGGATTTCGCAGTCGCGCTGAAACTCCTCGTTTTCTGCCTGGAGTTGTTGCTGTTGATTCTCGCGCAGTTGTCGCAATTCGTCTTCAGAACGGTGGACAGCTTGCGCTGTCAGCTCGCGTTCACTTTCGATACCTGCCTTTTCGGCTTCATGACGGGAATCCCAATCGGCCTGTTTCTGTGCCTGTTGGTCATCGAATTCTTCACGAATCTCTTCGAGACTTGCCTCCAGTTCTGTGGTACGACGTTCGATTTCGACTTCCTGTGCGCGCTTGGCGTATAGCAACTCTTCCTGTGCGCGGGTGAGGGCTTCATCGTTGATGTCGCGTTCGTGGGCGAGTTCGGCCATTTCCCGGTCGCGCTGTTCGCTCCACTCGGTTCGTTCCTTCTCGAACTCGGTCCGTTCGTTCGTGAGTTCGGCATGGACACTTTCGTGAAGCTTGCTGCGATGCCCTTCCAGTTCGTCGCGATCGCGCTGCAGTGCCACATCGCATTCGTCGCGGTGCTGTTGCAGCTCTTGTCGTTGCTGCTCGCGTTCGGCTTCGATGGTCGCCTGTGCCTGCCGGAGTACGGCCCGTTCGACTTCCAGATCCCGCCCCAACTCTTCGCGAAGTTGCGCGCGTTCGGCATCGAGCGTCGCGCGGGCGGTCGCCATTTCGACCTGCTGCTGTTCTAACTCGCCAACCAGCTTTTCGCAGGTGGCAAACTTGTGAGCGAATTCGGCCTGTTGCGCACCGATTGCTTCCTCACGATCGAGCATCTGGTCTTCGAATTCCTGCACGCGCAGGCGGAGACTGCGGCGTTCCTGGTCGAGGGCGGCCAATTGCTCGTTGAGATTATTTTCGCGGCGGTCGTTATCGCGGGACTGGTCCTGCAGTTGCTCGGCAATTTGGCTAGCCTGCAGCAGCAGTTCGCGCTGCTGCCGCGAAACGCTCGGCGTTCCCAGCGGTTGAGCATCGGGTGGCGGCGGTGTAGGTTCAGTCGCCGACTGTTTTGGGGCGACCGGTTGTTCCGCATTGTCTTTCGGCGCAACGGGGTTTTCCGGCGCAGCGGGACCATGCGGCTCGTCGAGACGGTGATCGCCGCCGAGAGACGAACCGAGCGGGACTCCGGGACCAGCCGGAATTTGATCGCCAGCCGCCTTGGTTTGACGCTGTTTTGAACCGGGAGTTTGATTCGTCTCGCTCATGACGGGATTCCTTTCCCAGGGCGAGCAGACAGATGGTAGTGGCGCGGCCGATGCACAAGCCTTGAATACCGGACGCCGAAATGGAGAAAGAAGTCAGAGATCAGTCGAATCCATACTTATACTGACCTCTGATTCCTGACCTCTGATCTCTGGCGTCAAGAAAGGTGACTGTCCAGCGAGGCTGCAAACTTATCTTTGGGCGTCACACCGACAAATCGATCAACGACTTCGCCGCCCTTGAACAACATCACAGTTGGGATCGCGCTAATGCTGTGTCCGCTGGCGGTCTGCGGATTCTCATCGGTGTTCACCTTGCCGACGCGAACGCGGCCGTCGTAATCGGCTGCCAATTCTTCAATGACCGGCGTCAGCATTTTACAGGGACCGCACCACGGTGCCCAGAAATCGACGAGGACCGGCTGATCGGCCTTGATGACCTCTCCCTCGAAATTGTCGTCGGTAAACTCCATGACATTCTCAGCCATAATGGCACTTCCCCTCTGCTGACAGCGATTGCAACGATCTGAGTAAACGAACCGGTGGCAAAAGACTGCCGCACGGCCGACCCGGGTTATCTATTCGGTAACGGGGGAATTATAGGGAAACGGCCTATTCTGTCAACGTGGGGAAAACCGGCGATTCGTATGAGGAATCAACAGCTGCAAGTCGGCGGACTGCGGTGAATCTCGCTTGTCGGTCCGGATTCGACGCTGTTTGTCCATTCCACCGGAGATTCCCTCGACACGGCGGCCAATTGGCGGAAGAATAAGGGAGGGAGATGTGTCCAATCTTTTGATTCCACGGGCTGCAGCCCGTGGGCTTTGCGGTGCGTCATTCGAGTCTTGATATGTTGCGATTACGATTTATCCAAGTGAAATTCATCGGGGCGATTGCGCTGCTGCTGGTCACTTCGACCGGCGTGGCCCAGCAAGCCGCTGGCAACAACGGTGCCGAACCGAAGAACGAACCGGCCGTATCGCTGTTCGACGTTGTCGAAGATCGGACACGGGGGAACACCGACGAAGAAGAAAAGTTGATCTTTCGTCTTCTGGGTGAAAGCCGCTCGATTCCGTTGGCCGAACGAAAATCGGCTGCACGAAAGTTGGTGGGCGACCGTCGCCAGAAGATGGCGGAGTTCGCCAACCGTTCCGATTCGGAATTCCTCGTCGAAGACTTGTTGCGCGCGACCGACTTCTATCGCGGCCAACTAATCGAAATTCGCGGCTACACCCGCCTCGCCGGCGAAATGCCCGCGCTGCCGAACGACGACAACATCACCCGTTACCGCCGACTGCGGCTGTATGTTGAGGAGGGCGATTCCAGTCCGGTGGAAGTCTGCTTTCTCAATTTGCCGGACAACTGGCCCACTTCAGGCGGCGTCATCGACGACGTTTCGGTTGTCGGACGGTTCCTGAAGCTGGTTGAGTACGACGACAAACAAACCGGCCGCCCCGCGTATGCCCCGTTGATTGTCGCCGAGCGTGTGGAATTCCAGCCGAAGATTCAAACGGGGCAGGTGGTGATTAATCCCGCGCTGTGGGACGGCATTGTACGCCACAAGAAACGAAAATGGATCAACGCCGAACGCGATTTGTACTACCGAATTTTGCAGCATGCCCGCGACGGCGATTACGGCGAACAGAAGCAGCAGGCAAAGAAAAACCTGCGAGCGCGAATCGAACGCTATCGAATCGAGGCGGAAGGCGAGCACGAACGGCGAACCGCTCGCGCGAAACGGCATCTCGAAAGTCATCCTGAAGAGAAGGCGGAATATCAACGACAGTTGGATGATGCCGATCGGAAGAAGCGACGCAAGTTGGCCATGTACCTCCGGTACCGCGAAAAACCCACTCTGTTTCCAACGTACGCCGATGTCGTCATCAACGATCACGTTGCCTACAACGGTCAACTGATGACCTTGCGGGGGCGAGTGCGGCAAATCACCAAGTCGCCCGTCGATGACAAGATTCGCTACGACCTGGGAACGCTTTATGAAATCTGGTTCTACACCGAAGACTCTCAGGCACACCCCACCGTCGCCATTTGCACGTCCTTGCCGCCCGGGCTGTTGGACAAGACACGCGAGGAGGGCGAACGACTGGACGAGTCGGTTTCGGTCACCGGATATTTCTTCAAAATGTACGTCTACGAGGCACAGGACACCGAACGGTTTGTTCCCATGTTGCTGGCGCAGCAGGTTGAATGGCAACCGAAACCGGCCGAGAGAAAGCTGCTGTCGGCCATCTACGTGCTTCCATTCATCGCTGCCCTCGTCGTCGGCATGATCTACGTGTTGTGGAGAATCAAACGCGAAGACCGGCAGTTTCAACGTCAATTGTCAACGGGGCAACAGACGGTCACAATACACGACCTCAAACAGATCGAAGGGTCGGCAGGAACGCGCGAGCCGTCGTTCGATCAGATTGAAACCGTCGAAGAAACAGACTTTCGAGATCACGGCAATCGTGATCCAGAGGAAGAAAGTTCGGCAGACGATGGCAGAACTTCAACCGCGTGACAGAGAATCAGATGCCGGAGATCAGATGTCGGCGATCAGAAATGCAATCAATGCAACTGACTCCTGATCTTTGACCTCTGTACCCCTACCGTTTCGAGTAC
>CAUZOL010000151.1:0-15101 GCA_963581435.1 Planctomycetota bacterium | reverse complement strand
TTCTTAGCATCACCCATCGGGTTCCCTGGTTCGCATGGCATGAATTGGCAGAATACCCTTGTTTTGCAGGGGCACTGCGCAAATCTTGTGCCAAAGCTAAGGAAGTCATCTGGGGAATGCGGGCTTACTTCAGGTGGCGAACATGTTGCTCATTCTCTATCGTCCATCCTTGCAGTTCAAACTCCTCCGAGAACTGTCGCGCGGCCGACCCGGCCGATCCCGAGCAGGTAGCAGGCCACGCGGAGCGAGACTTTTTTGGTGGTTGCGATTTGCCATACCTTTTCGATGCTGTCGAGCAGAATGCGGTCGAGTTCTTTTCGCACACGCTCGAGTTCCCACTTGAAGTGCTGGCGGTTCTGCACCCATTCGAAGTAGCTGACGGTCACTCCACCGGCGTTGGCCAGCACGTCGGGCAGGACGATGATTCCCCGTTCGTTGAAGATTTCGTCGGCCCTGGGTTCGGTGGGATTGTTTGCGGCTTCGACAATGTACTTCGCTCGAACGTGATTGGCGTTTTCGGCGGTGAGTACGTTACCCAACGCGGCCGGCATGAGGACATCGACTTCCGCCGTCAGTAGTTCTTCGTTGCTGATGGGAAGAGTCCCCGGGAAGCCTTTGACACTGCCATTGTCGCTGCAATAGTTCATCAGTTCGGGAATATTGAGACCGTCCTCATTACCGACGCCACCGTGGGCATCGGTGACGGCGACGATTTTCGCGCCGAGTTCAAACAGTCGATTCGCCGCGTGGCTGCCGACGTTTCCGAAGCCTTGAATCGCGATGGTAGAATCGCGCACGTCAGTATGCAGGCGTTTGAGAAAATCGACGGTCAGAGTGACGACTCCGCGGCCGGTGGCCTCTTCGCGGCCCTCGGAACCGTGCAGTTCGAGCGGCTTGCCGGTGACACACGCGGGATTAAAACCGTGATATTTCTCGTATTGTTTCATAATCCACGCCATCACTTCGGCGTTGGTTCCCATGTCGGGAGCTGGAATGTCCTTGTCGGGGCCGATGATGTCTTGGATTTCATCGACGAATTTTCGGGTGATGCGTTCGAGTTCGCCCTGGCTGAGACTCCGTGTGTCGAGGGCGATGCCTCCTTTGGCTCCGCCGTAGGGGATGTTGACGATGGCGGTCTTCCATGTCATCAAAGTTGCCAGCGACAGCACTTCCTCGGCATCGACCTCGTGATGATAACGCAGTCCTCCCTTCATCGGTCCGCGAGCACTGTTGTGCTGCACGCGAAAGCCGACGAGCGTGGCGATCTGTCCGTTGTCGAGGTCGGTCGCCACCTGCACCTTCAACTCGCGCTCCGGAGTGAGGAGCAGCTTCCGCATGTTGTCCGACAGGTCCAGCAAACGGGCGGCCCGGTCGAAGTAGTAGCAGGCGGATTCGTAGGAGCTCATGGCGGTCTGTTTGATTCTCAAACGGGAAAAACGGCTCAACCCAAATCGCGAAAAGTCCCGATCCCACGGGACGTAGCCCGTGGGCTTTGAGTCTTCATCATATCGAAAACGACTGAATCAAGAAGAGCGATTACGGGATTGTCTTGCTTCATCTCCTGGCTGATCTCGCGTTTCGTGTCGGTTCGGTTTGCGTGGGAGACGACTCGCTGGTGTTCCAGATATCGGGGACCGTTCGGTAGATGAAGCGGGCCAGCTCGCGGGCGTAGATGTTATGTCCGGTTGGTGAAAAACGGGCGGCGTTGGTTAGAAATGACTGTTCCGGCTGCTGGGCCGTCTGGAACACGGGTGAGGCATCGTGGAATGCGATGCCATGTTCCTGGGCGTATTGTTGCAGTTGATCGAACGGTGCGCGGCTGCGGAAGACGGCCTCGTTTTCAATTCCGGCGGCCTGTCGTACGTTGCCGCCGTTGGTCGCGTTTGCTGCCACTTGCCAAGGGGCGGGATAGACGGCAACCGCCAGCCGCGTGAAATTGCGGGCCGTCAGTTGGTTGAGGCGATCGATGGGAGCGAGTGCTTGCTTCGTGTGGATCGACCAGTCGGGGGGATTGTCGGCGATCCAGGCATAACGCGCAAGAGCTGAATCGATGCGCTGCCGGTCTTCGGCGCGTTTTTCGGTGATGGGAAGTCCGGCCAATTGCGATTGGCCCCAGCGAACGACGAGAAACTGATCGGCCACGCTCGGCTGCCGTGAGGCCGCTGTCTTGATCAACGCGGGATTAGGACAGGCCAGCGGTTCACCCGACGGGTTCATATTGGTGTGCCGCCGATAACGGTAGTCGTCCCAGATATCGCCCATGTCGAAATTGAGAACGATCAGATCGGGCTGCAATGCCAACAGCGAATGCCTGACGTGCAGGTAGGACAACAACGGGCAGTAGCCCGGAACGCCGGCATTGATCACTTCGAGTTTGAGGCGGCAGTGGGGCTGAAGTAATTCTTCGAGCCGATGGCAGAAGGTTTGCGAAAGCTCGACGTCGGCACCGAGTGTCGTTTCGTCCCCCAAACACAGCACCCGAAACACACCAAGTGGTTTGGGGACAACCGGTTCGGGACCGCGCAACGCGTAACTGTTGGTCGAGACGACGACAGTTTCACCCGTATCGGGGTTGCGGCACGCTGCCGAAGCCAGCGGCTTCAAGCCGTGATGCGTTAACCAGGACCGGACAATGAGCGAATCCCCGGGGGCGTCGGCCGGCAGTTGCCCTGCGCGGTTGGATACGTAAACACGCAAACCGACTTCGGCCGCGCACAGGATCAAAACCAGCGCAAGCAACGCCAAGGCCATGTGTTTGAAGCAGGCGAGACGGCTACGATTCATTGGTTCGTCACGCTCGAAATCCAGCCGACGTGGGGGGTTAGGAAAAGGCGGGGGATTGTAGTAAAACACGGAAAACTGAACAACAGGGGAATTGGTCGCCCCGTCTTGTTCGCCCGGTTCGCGGATGTCAGTTCGATGCCAGGGTAGCCAAACAACGGAATTGCTCCGGGATTCGGCGGCGGGAATCTTGATAAACGCGGGCAGAATGATAGGGTGGTGGAGATTTGCGCGCATTGAGGAAAATGCGGTGTTGTCTGCACGGCAGGCACACCGCCGCGACTCGGTTGCGCTTCCGATTGCCTGATGCCAGAAAGTCGCGTTGTCCAGTAGCAACGCGTTATGTTTGGATTGACAGGATGTGTGCCACTGGCGTGTCGCCAGTGGCACCCGTCAACCGAGGAATCACAAGAAAATAGTCTCGAATCGAACCCGCCCATGCCCCGCCGCGACGACATCCACAAAATACTGATTATTGGTTCCGGTCCGATTGTGATCGGCCAGGCGTGCGAATTCGACTATTCGGGAACGCAGGCGTGCAAGGCATTGCGAGAAGAGGGGTACGAGGTGGTGCTGGTGAATTCCAACCCAGCCACCATCATGACAGACCCCGACACGGCCGACCGCACATACATTGAGCCGATCACCTGGCAATACGTGCAGAAAATCATCGAAAAGGAAAGACCCGACGCACTGCTGCCAACATTGGGCGGGCAGACCGGTTTGAACACGGCGATGGATTTGGCCCGGCGGGGAATCCTCGATCAGTTGGGCGTCGAGATGATCGGCGCGCGTGAAGATGTGATTGCCAAGGCGGAAGGCCGCGAATCGTTCAAGCAGGCGATGATTTCGATTGGCCTGGATGTTCCTCGCAGCCGCGCTGTACGAAACATGCAGGAGGCGCGAGACGCTCAGCGGGAAATCGGGCTGCCAACTATCATTCGAGCAAGCTATACGCTGGGCGGCACTGGCGGTGGCATTGCCTACAACCGCGAAGAGTTTGAGGAGAAAGTAGGCCACGGGCTGGCGCTCTCGCCGGTGAACGAAGTGCTGTTGGAAGAATCGGTACTCGGATGGAAAGAGTACGAAATGGAGGTGATGCGCGACGTAGCCGACAACGTCGTCATCATCTGCGCGATCGAGAATTTCGATGCCATGGGCGTTCACACGGGCGATTCCATCACCGTTGCGCCGGCACAAACATTGACCGACAAAGAATACCAGCGGATGCGCGACGCGACGATCGCCTGCATTCGAGAAATCGGCGTCGAAACCGGCGGGTCGAACGTGCAGTTTGGCATCGATCCCGATACCGGCCGTATGGTGATCATCGAAATGAACCCCCGCGTCAGCCGTTCCAGCGCGCTGGCGTCGAAAGCGACCGGGTTTCCAATTGCAAAAATCGCTGCCAAACTTGCGGTGGGATATCGACTGGATGAAATCCCCAACGACATCACCCGCGAGACGATGGCCTGTTTCGAGCCGACCATCGATTACGTGGTCACCAAAATTCCGCGTTGGACGTTTGAAAAGTTTCCCGATGCCGATCCCGTGCTGACAGTACAGATGAAATCGGTCGGCGAGACGATGGCCATCGGGCGCACGTTCAAAGAATCGTTGCAGAAGGCGCTGCGCGGACTTGAGATTGGACACTTCGGTTTGGGTGGCGGCAAGAAGGATCTGTGGGGTAGGCCGAAGCAGCCGTCGCTCGATGAAATCCGCCGCAAACTTTCAATACCCAACGAAGACCGAATCTTTCATGTGCGGTTTGCGCTGAAGGCGGGGTTGTCGGTCGCAGACATCCACGAATTGAGCGACATCGACCCGTGGTTTCTCGACAACATCCGGCAGTTGGTGGAAATCGAAGACGAACTGTGCAGCGCGAAGCGAATGACCGACGTCGAGGAATCGCTGTTGCGGCGGGCGAAACGGAACGGGTTTTCCGATCGGCAACTGGCCGGCTGGTGGAACACATCGGAGATGGAAGTCCGCCGCTTTCGCAAGGAAATGGGAGTCGTCGCCACCTTCAAGCAGGTTGACACGTGCGCGGCAGAATTCGAGGCGTACACGCCGTATTACTATTCGACTTATGAGTCGGAAGACGAATCGCCGCCTAAGAAAGAGCCGCGCGCCAAAACTCACAAATCGAGTGAGGACGAACAATCGGTCGATGTCCGCGACTTTCAGCGTGTGATGATTCTCGGCGGGGGACCGAACCGAATTGGGCAGGGGATTGAGTTCGACTACTGTTGCTGTCAGGCATCGTTTGCGTTGCGGGAATTGGGCATCGAAAGCGTGATGGTCAACTCGAACCCGGAAACCGTCTCGACCGATTACGACACATCGGACCTGCTGTTCTTCGAGCCGCTGACAACCGAAGACGTTCTCAATATCTGCGACCGGTTGGAACCGGACGGCGTGATTGTGCAGTTTGGCGGACAAACACCGTTGAATCTGGCACGCGGACTGGAAGCGGCCGGTGTCCCGATAATCGGCACCAGCCCCGACATGATCGACGCGGCCGAGGACCGCAAGCGATTTCAAGCGATTCTGAAAAAACTGAATCTGCGGCAGCCGAACAACGGCTTGGCAACCAATTCCGAGGGAGCGCGACTGATCGCCGATCGTGTGGGTTACCCGGTGCTGGTGCGGCCCAGCTACGTACTGGGTGGGCGGGCAATGGAGATTTGCTACGACGAACAATCACTCGTCAAATACATGAACGAGGCGGTCGATGTCTCGCCCGATCATCCGGTATTGATCGACAAGTTTCTGGAAGACGCCATCGAAGTGGACGTCGATGCAATTTCCGATGGCGAAACGACGCTCGTCGGCGGAGTGATGGAGCACATCGAAGAAGCCGGCGTGCACTCGGGCGACTCGGCATGCGCCCTGCCACCCCATTCACTTCCCTCCGAGGTCATTGACGAAATCAAACAGGCCACCTATGCGCTGGCGACAGAACTGCAAGTGCGCGGTTTGATGAATATTCAATTCGCGGTAAAACAAGACGAGAGACAAGAGACAAGAGACGAGAGCGACGGCAGTTCGTCCGACTCTCAGCCTTCACACACCGTCTACATTCTCGAGGTGAATCCGAGGGCGAGTCGAACGTCGCCGTTCGTTTCCAAGGCAACCAATCGATCTTTGGCAAAGATGGCGGCCAAGGTGATGGTGGGCGTTTCACTGAAGGAGCAGGGTTACACCGAAGAAGTCTGGCCGACGTATACCTCGGTGAAAGAGAGCGTGTTTCCGTTCTCGCGATTTTCCGGTGTCGATATCATCCTCGGCCCGGAAATGCGTTCGACCGGTGAAGTGATGGGCATCGACGAAGAGTTTCCGGTGGCATTTGCCAAAAGTCAAATCGCAGCCGGCAACGATTTGCCGCGCGAGGGAACGGTCTTTATCAGCATGGCCGGACCATACAAACAACCGATGATCGAACCGGCTCGTCGTTTGCAAGAATGGGGATTTCGATTGCTCTCGACCTCAGGCACCGCGCGGGAACTTCGAGAAGCAGGCGTTGAGGTGGAGACGGTCAAGAAAATTCAGGAAGGCCGCCCCAACCTGCTCGATCATCTGGCCAACGGCGAAATCCAATTCATTTTCAACACACCCAGCGGCAAGGGTGCCCGAACCGACGAAGGCCGCATCCGCGCATCGGCCGTCTCCCACGGCATTCCCTGCGTAACAACTTTCCCCGGCTGTCTGGCAGTGGTGCAGGCATTGGGGGCCATCCTGAAAAACCCAATGCCACAAGTGAAGGCATTGCAGGACTGGGTGAAGTGAGCGAGCAGAGTGCGCTGATGCCAAAATTCTATTGAGATTCTTGTTGCAATTGTGGACACTGGAGTCTGTGGCAGACTGTTGACTTGGGGTGGTGTCGTGTGGCGTTTCAGCCGCTTGACGATACGCGCCGTGTCGATTCGCCTCCAACGATGACGTCCCGTTCAGCTAACAGGCACGACGTGACCGGCATGGAAACTATGTCAGCAACCGCGACATGGCCGTCGATCTCCCGATTCGATGATCGCGGGATTGGCGAAACCCCGGCGGTTATTCCGTCGCAGGGTGTCGAGGACGAGGTGACGGTCGACGGAGTGGAGAACCGGCAACTCAGATGGATTAGGCTTGTCGGCTCGCTGTTGTTGCATGCATCGCTGTTGCTGGTGTTGGCCGCCTGGCTGCTGCCGCGGCCTTCGCTGGATCGCGTGGCGGTTATCGAGACCACCATGGGAAGCGAAGATGGGGCCGAGCAGGCGCTCGACATCGCTGCCACCGAATCGCTCGATTCGGCACAGTCCGACCGTCCATCGGAGAGACTGTTCGTGGTGACTGCTTCGAGTGCGGCTTCTGTCGAGCCGTCAGACGAGTTGCCGGCGGGTCTCGTTGCAGGCATCAACGGAGAAAACGGTAATTCGAGCGGTCACGGCGACGGCAGAGTGGGATTCTTCGGCGTTAACGCCGAGGGAATGTCGTTCGTGTTTGTCGTCGATTATTCCGGCAGCATGCAGGGTTACCGATTCAGTCGAGCGCGCACGGAACTCATTCGCGCATTGGGTGACTTTCAGCCGCATCAGAAGTTTTTCGTCATCTTCTACAATCATCGTGCGGAGCCGATGTACGTACCCGGAAAGCGAATACAACTTGTATCCGCTTCCCAATCCACGCTGCGGCGGACGCGGCGGTGGATCAATAAGCAAAATGCACACGGCGGCACATACCCCGACGTCGCATTGGAAATGGCGCTCGAGATGAAGCCCGATGTCATCTTCTTTCTATCCGATGGCGAGTTTCCGCGGACGGCCCGCACAGTGGCGAAAGAAGCCAACAAGCACGGCACAATCATTCACACCATTGCCTTCGAATTCGACGGCGGCCAAGTGTTGTTGAAGGGGATTGCCGATGACAATCACGGGCGATATCGCTTCGTCAAGTAGCCATTCAGCAGATCCACCGAAAGAGAGTTGATGAGCGACGGAGAACTGATCGCCGAGTTGATGAATCGGCAAGTCGTACTCGATGTCAGCAGCCCGTTTGTTTATGCGGGAACGCTTGTGGGGGAGGACGATCGCTATTTCGTGTTGGAAGAAGCCGACGTCCACGACCTCCGCGATACGACGACGACTCGCGAACTGTACGTCGTCGAAATCAAACGGCACGGCATCAGTTCCAATCGCCGCAGGGTGTTGGTGCGGCGGGATGAAGTTGTCAGCCTGGCGGCGCTGGACGATGTGCTGGCGTAGTATTTCGTCAGTTGGCTATCGACGGGTGCCACTGGCGTGTCGCCAGTGGCACCCAAGTACGAAAGCGGTCACTGTGGAAGTGTTCGAACCGCATGAATGCGGTCACTACGAACCTTCACTGGCGAGACGCGAATCGCGCACGATCGCATAGACTTTCTATTTAGCCATCACCGAACAGTGCCGGCCATAAGGAAATTCGCAGCGCTTGAAAGGTGAAATAGCCGAAGAATGCGCAGGACCAGACGATGGCCAGAAATCGCACGGGGTGCATCGATAAGCTACGGGTGAGCACCTTGTTGTTCATGTACAGCAGAATCAGCGAGTAAATAAACATCACGGCACCGTTCATGGCTGCGGAGATAACAAACAGCGTGAACGGTCGACTGAACCCAATGAGCAGGATGCCGCAGCCGAGCAGAATCTCGCCCCAGAGGAAGCAGAAATACAATTTGCTCAACGACCAATTCTCGTTGTCTTTGAGATAATTCACTTTGACGATGTCGGTCGAAATGCGGGCGACCGCGTCGAGAACTCCCAACTCGGTTGTCAGTAGGACGGCGGCCCCCATCAGCAGGAATCCAATCCGAACCGCTGGCCCATACGAACTGGCCAGTTGTGACGCCTGTCCCCAAACAAAGCCGAGACTCTTGCCGTATTCATCCATGTTTGATTTCAATTCGCCGTTCGCGTCGTACAACAGCGAATACGTAATCAACGACATCAGGCACAAACAAACGACGCACGTTATGAAGAAACTGAAGAAGTGTTCGATGTTGGCCGCTCGCCACCACGCTCGCCAGCGGCGCATGTTTTCGGGCGTATGTTTGAAGTGATAGCCGACGTCGGCCGTCGCTTCCTCTTGCCCGGTCAGCGGGCTGGTAATGCGGCCGATGAACTTGCCCATGCCATAGCCTTTGTCCTTAATGAAATTGCTTTGGCCAAGGTTCGTCGTGCCGCCGGCGCCGGCGAATGCGAGTGCGCCGAGCAGCATCATCAGGTTGATGCCGGGTTTGCTCAAATCGGGCAGGCCGCCAATGTTGACGGTACCGGCCGCCATCGCAGCCACGGCATCGGGCCGAATGACCATAAATGCAATGATGACGACCACAATCAGAATGAACCCGACCAGCACGGTCTGAATTCGTTCGACGGTTTTGTAGACCACCGGTCCGGCGGTCAGCACTATTCCCACCAGCAGCAACCCGGCAATGCCGAAGTAGTTGACATAGTGGGCGGTATATTCAACTCCGTTCGCAGTGACCTCTTCTTTCAGGCCGAACATCAGCCAACTTAGTATTGTCCCCGCGCCGGTTGCCCAACCGGGCCACGCCCAGGGAATGATATTCATCAACAGCATCACCCACGCCCAATGCCGACTAAGCCGGCAGAAGCCGGTGATGGCGCTTTCGCCGGTGACCAGCGTCCATCGCTCGATTTCCATGTTGAGAAAAAACTGCGTGATCACCCCCAACATGCAGGCCCAAAAAAATACGAAGCCGGTCTGGTAGGTAATGTATGGCCAGAGAATGAATTCACCCGAACCCAGCGAAAGACCCGCCAGCATGATGCTCGGCCCCAGCATCATCCGCCACGGAATCGCATCGGGCATGTCGCGATACCGCAGCGCCGGCAAATGCTGGTGCGGAATCACCGAATCGGGAACGAGTTCTTCGGGGGTATCGTCGGCCGGGGGAGGCGTATCGGGCATGATGTGTGAGATCGATTTTGAATTGCGGATATCGGTTCAGGAATTTCTACGATACGCGGTTTCAGAAAAACCACAATCCGCAAGCCGAAAACAGTGACGAGATGAGGAGCCCCAGCTGCGACTCAACGAGTCGCTGACGTCGGTTCTGGGTGCCACTGGCGCGTCGCCAGTGCAGAGCGGCAAACACTGGCGACACGCCAGTGGCCCCCATCAATCGAAACGCGTTGACATGATGCCGTCAGCGATGCGTTGCATCGCAGCTACTGGCCGGATGACCGCGAGCCGTTGGGCGAACCGGAAATTGGAATGCCGAAGGGCAACGGGCGGGCGGCGACTGTGAAGGCCTCTTCCTGGGCAACCTGCTGCAGCGTCCGATAGACGTCGAAGCTGTCGGGATAAACCCAGAAGGTCAGCGTGGCGTTTCTGTCGGCGGCCAGCAGTGCTCGGTGAAATGCCGAACTGGGCCGCAGTGCCTCCTCCGCCGTTTCCGAGGCAATGTCGCGTGATGGAATGAGTTGCCATTCCGATACGCCGATCCGCATCATCCCGCGTCCCTGTCGCAGTTCCTCAACCACAGAGAGCCGTTGTCGGACGACAACGTAGTTCATCGTGAAGCCAGCCACCGGGCCGACCGATCCGTGATGCGTATTAAATTTCGTCAACCAGCCCTTTTGCCTGAGAACCTGCGACCGCAATCGGCCGAGCAAGTCATCCAGCGGCACATGTGATACACGGTTGCGGAAGACGTGAAAGTGCAATTCCTTGCCGACCACTGTGCTGCCAATCGGCGTCAGTTTATGTCGAATTTGCTTTGCCGGCGGCTGCGAGTCCTTCGTCTTTTTCAACTGAAATCGTAGCCGCTGCACCTGATCGCGGCGGCTTGCCAATTCGGCATCGAGTCCCGCCACTGCTTGTTCCTCAGCATCGAGGGCGGCCGCTTCGGTGGCCAAGGATCCAGCGACGCCCCGTAGTTTCTGGTCGGTCTCCTCTTCGGCCTGCTGTAGTTGCGACAGCAGTAACATGGACGAATCGGAATCGGACTTCAGTGATACGACTTCGGCATTTAGCCGGCTGACGAGTGCCACCAGTTTGGGCGATGGTTCAATTGGCGGCGGAGGTTTCGGTGGAGAAGATTCGGGGCCAGGTACGGTTGGCAGCGGTTGCTCTTGGGGCGTTGGTTGCACTTCCGGCGGTAACTGCGCAACGACGACAATCTCCGGCTGTTCGTCAATTGGTGCTGGTATTGAAATATCAACCAGCGGCAAAATGGGCGCATTGCCCACCCGCACGCCGGCCATCACAATCAGAATGATGAGGATGCCAACAATGTTGGCGATGATGTCGAGAAACGAATCGGATTCGAATCCGACGCTGTTGCGGTCGGTGCGACGGCTCATGCAATCACTCCGGTGGTTTTTGATAGACGGGTGCGTCGAGCGGGTACTCTGAGGTCGAACTGATCCCCAGTTTTCTCAGCGGGCCGTGCAGACGTTCGTAGTACAGATTGCCCCCGGGACTGACGACAAAATTGACGACCGGCACCCAATGGAAATTCGCCGGCGGTGCACCCCAGGTGCGCGCGTGGCGATCGAGATCGTCGAGAACCCGTTCAGTCAATTCGCCGAATGTTTTGAAGCGACTGATGGAAATCTCAGGCTGGCTGCCGACGCGAATCCGATCGGATGAAACGCGAATTGTTGTCTCGCGTTCAAATCCAATGCCGTTGCGGCTACTACCAATTCCGAACCCCTGCCGGGAACCTCGACTTCCACCGGAGCCGCCGGACCCACCCTTTGCGCCGGCGGCACGGCCGAATGTGCGAAACGGAATCGCCGGCTGTCCACCGGGCTTTCCGCCGACAGGTGAACCGCCACCGGTGCCGCCACCAGGATTTCCGGCGTTGCCGTTGTCTTGACCGGTACCGCCATTTCGACCGCTGCCGGATTTTTCGCCACCGCCACCGCCATGGTTTCCGTTGCTGCCCGCGTTCCGACTGTTGCCGGTGAATTGACCGTCGCCGGGATTTCCACGGCCGGGATCGCCACGGTTTTCGTTGGAACTCGGTCTGCCTGTGCTTGTCGTCGAGCCGTCTCGACCGGTACCCTTTCCGGATGGGCCGAACGAGGATGGTCTGTTTTTTTCGCCCGGCAACTGACCATCTTGACCTGCTGGACCTTTCGAGCGTCCGCCCTCACCGACGGTTCCAACGTCGCCGCCGTTGCCACGAGATGTTCGCGTCCCCGATTCGCCCGGCCTGCCGTTCGGTAGCCGGCCTCCCGGACTGTTCTCGCCAACCTCTGAACGCGATCCCGGTTGTCCCGACAATCGCCCCGTTCCGCCACCAACGTTTCGCCTTCCACTGGTACCGCCCGCCCGATCGGCTTTCGTTGAGTTCCCGCTTCCCGTAGGACGGCGGTTCGATCCCGGTCGTCCGTTGCCAGTTCCTGATCGGCTATTCGACCCTCCATACGGACCTTTTTCCCGTGCTCCGAAGCCTGGTTTTCCGGTACGGTCGAAAATAGATTTCTCTGGTTCCACCGGTTCAAAGCCACCATTGCCCCGTTGAAAACGCATTACGCCATCGCCTCCTCGACCGGCTCGCGCAACCGAATCGATGACCCGCTTGCGTTCCCCCAACACGGATTCGATCGCGCGGCGACAGGACTGCGTTGCCTGCGGGTCGGACGGTGGAACATCCAGTTCGCGATTGCCTGCCACCAGTTCATAGCCGGTGGATTGTGATAACTTCGAGAGGAGTCGGCGGGCGGCATAGTAGGCAACGCTTCCACTGGGACGGACGATTAACAACACATAAGGCTCGGCATCGATTTCGTCCGGGGCGTTGCGTTTGTTTTGCGCTTGCCAATGCTGCACCAGGGCGCGCGCACCGGCCAACAGCGGATTGTACTGCATTGTGAAACCATCCAGGTCTCCCGCGGTGAGCGTCAAACCTTCCTGCATGAACGTCAGACCGTTTTTTCTGCATTCGATGAGAATCGGTCGCCGCGTGGTTCCCGATTGGCCATCGAACGGAACGATCGAGTACTTCGTGCTGCGGGTTGCGTTCTGTTGCTTTTCGCGCCGTAGGAGAACGGTTGCCTCGTCAATCTGCTCGCCGAGGCTGGTGAACTGGGCCCGCAATACCTGCCGGTTAACGCTGGTGGTCAGCAGTTCTTCTTTTTTGTTCTTAAACGTCCGCGACAGTTGAGCCAGCCGGATGTCGGAGTCTTTGAGTTTGCTTCGTGCCGCTGTAACCAATTGGTTGTCTTTTTCGAGTCGTTTACGTTCGTCATCGCGTCGCTGCGAAAGTGCTGCAATCAGCTCACGTAACGTGGCGTTGGGATCGGGACGTTCTTCCGGCACAGGCTCTGGAATTGGCGCAGCCACTGCCGTCATCTCGGGGACGACCGGCGCGACGGGTTTCTCATCAGGTTCGCGAACCGGAACATCGACAGGAATGACCAACGGGATATCGGGAGCCACTTCCGCAGCAACGAAGGCGTCCATCACCGCGTTATGCCGAATTCGCCGCGTGGTGACCAGCAGCAGAAAAATCAGCGCACCC
The DNA here is from genome assembly GCA_963581435.1 of Planctomycetota bacterium. Taxonomy (GTDB): domain Bacteria; phylum Planctomycetota; class Planctomycetia; order Planctomycetales; family Planctomycetaceae; genus JABISG01. The sequence continues at coordinate 1,801 of CAUZOL010000151.1, read as the reverse complement.
ATCGCGCACACCAACACCGCTAAGAACGGGAAGAGTGACACCGAGTTGGATGTTCGGCCCTTCGAGCGGGTCATCAGTTAGGGTCCTGGGTTGTCACATCTGGGCAGAGATCGGAATCGCGGGTCGACTGCCTCATGCGGCTTTCGGCTTCGTCTTCGTCTTCACCGACAACAGGTGGACTGCGGCAGTCAGACTGTGCAGCGTTTCTTCGAATGTGTCGGCAACTCGCACGGCTTCGAGGTTTTCATTCAACCGCAATTGCAATCGCGCCAACTGTTCTTCCTGCGCGACAACCTTCAACAGGATTTCGCCCTGATGACGTAATTCTCCAAGCTGCGCGGTGCCGGCATCTGTACTTTCCTTAAGCTGTGTCTGCCAGCCACCGACGTTCTGCGAAAGCGACTTCAGCAATTCATCCATTCGCGTGTTCTGCTCTTCGCGCAGCGCGGCAAAGTCGATTCGCACGTGCTGCCACAATTCCGACATCTGCTGCTGGAATTCCTGGTGGACCTGCTGCTGCGCGTGACTAGCCGCGGCGTGATTGTCGGTCAGCTGTTTCGAGACGACCTGGAATGCCTCGATAAATTCGCTACGGACGTCGCCGAGTTCGCGTTGATGCTCGTCGAGCGTTGATGCGAGCCCCTGCTGAATCGCGTCGTCGAGACTGTCCTGTTGTTTTTCCAGAGTCTCGGTCCATCGATTCCGTAGCGAATCGATACCTTCCTCCCACACCTGGGCCTGCCAATTGATCAGTGCTTCGGTCTTTTCGATCAAATGCTGCGAGGCCTGTTGCTCCGCTGCGATTAACGGGGAAGCCGGCTCGCTTTCAACGGGGAACAGCGGCGTGATTCGCTTGATGCCAAACTCTTCAACATCCGCCAGAATCGCCTGTTCGCTGCGCTCGACAAGATACGAACTGAAGACCAGCACCAGCGACAAGGCGAGCGCGAGGGCCGTCGTGTCAAATGCGACGGCGAGTCCGCTGGTGACTTCGCCCAGTGAACTGTCGAGTTGATCCGGCGTGACATTCGCAATAGCAATTGTGATGCCGATGACCGTTCCCAGGAAACCGATAATCGGCACCGCCCAGGTAATGTTACGAACAAGCGCATAACTTGTATGCAACTTTTCGGCGGCCAGTTCGGCCAGATATTTCAGATGTTCTTCCAGTCCGGCACCCGAACGCCGTCCGCGGACATACAGGCAGACGTCACGAATCCGCATGGCGAGAATCGATCGGTTCTGCTTAGGCGAAAGGCCCGCCAAATCTTTTTCGAGCGACTCAGTCCGCCCGATGGCATCGACCGTTTCGCTCGCCGAGGTTTTGTCCAGCAGATTCAGGCCGAGCGCCGCTCTCTGATTGAACGCGCCGATGGCCTTGAGGCCCAGCGTTGCAATCCCCACAAAGAACAACGCCGCCGTTGCATATTCCAATGGGTGGTTGCAGAAATACCGCTCGGCCAGTTCGCGTTGGACCGGCAGAAACGGAATCAGCTGGTAAAAGCCAGCCGTTAACAGCCCGCCCCAGAGGAGGGGCGATTGAAATATCGCCGCCGTCCAGGAAGTGTCTCCAGCAGAGTCTGCCTGGACCGGTTGATTACGTTTCGCATCGCCCTGCATTCGCACGCCCCCCGACGGCAACCACGGTTGTCTGTTTCGATCTAAGTTGCATGTGGGAAATGTGTTGCTGTCATCGGCCAGAAACCCGGTTGTTTCAAAAAACCGGGTTTCTCAATCGCGACAATGAGAGCGCAGTTCAATTCCTACAACTGTTAAGATCGGCGTAATCGGCCGTCGGGTT
>CAUZOL010000150.1:0-15280 GCA_963581435.1 Planctomycetota bacterium | reverse complement strand
TAGTCAATTCCATCGATGAGTAGGGTCGAACCGCGTCGAAATTCGAATTGGCTTGAACGGATGTTCGATTCATCGAGACCAATTCCAATGTCCGAAAGAAGTAATGTGAACTTGCCGACCGTCAGAGACGCGAGGACAAACACTTCCGTCGCATCGGGGTCGAGATCGACCGGGCCGTTATCCAATGGAACAATCAATTCGGCAGTCGGGCCGACAAAATCGGCACGCTCAACAGCTCCACGGTCTGTGAACACTCGGAAACCGAGGCCAGGCGGCGGTGCTTGCAGCGGATCGTCAACACGCAGCTGACCAAAGACATCTCTTTCCGGCGCGAAGATGTCGGACGGATCGAGGCCGAGCCGATCGCTGACAAGCGTGATGCCCGGGCGATCTTCGAGTCGATTGAGTGAACTGTCGATCGCACGGCTTCCGGCCGTCAGGTAGAAATTGCCAGCCAGCGGATCAACAAACAGCAGATCGGCCAAACTTAGCAAGATGGCATTGGTGCCCGTTGTTGGAGTTGAGTTATTCCCCTGGAATACCGTGGTTCCAACAACTGTCGTCGATGAATTTCCGGAGACTGAGATGCTGGTATCGGTGTTGGCAACGATGTTGTTCAGGATCGTCGGGCTGGCATTGTCCGTAACATCAATTCCCACTCCGTTTGCCGTTTCGCCGCCGTAAATCGTGTTGTTCACGATTCGTCCGAAGGGCACGATGGCGTTGGAAACGTTGCCCGTATTCGGGTCGCCACTGAAGACGATACCGGTTTGGCCAAAGTTATAAACAATGTTGTTTTCGATAACCGTGCTGTAGGCCAAAGCTTGGTTATTCAGCGTTGGCAGGTTCAGCGCGGCACCGGGATGAGACAGGTTACTGCCCGGATCTCTCGGCCCGGAATCCACGAGGATACCGGCATTGAAAACATTCGAGATGATGTTCCCCGAGATCAGCAACAGCCCCTGCTCTCGATCGAGATTGCTGTCACCCAGTCGATTGAATCGCCCAGCGATCGATGAGTCGGCAGTCACGTTCAACGTGTCGATTACCTCCTGCTCGAAGCCGGACGCTGTGGCAAAGATTGTCACAGTGCGAGTGCCGTCATTCGCGAGTTCGTTGACGGTGCCGATGTCGAAGGTAGCGGACGTCTGATTGGCTAAAATAACGACGGACGTTGGTACGGTTGCTTCGCTCAAGTCGTTGCTGGTTAAGAAGACGGTCTGGTCCTGATCGAGCGGGGTATTACGGAAGACCGTGCCTGTTGCGGCGGCGGCACCGACCGTCTCGGAAACGGTGCCGGGCGTTACAGTCACGAACAGTGTTGGCGTTTCGTTATCCAAGACATCGACGACATCGGTCACGCTGTTGAAGCCGGCAGCCGTGGCGGTGATGAACACCGTCTGCGGTCCGTTGGCCAGAAAAACAGGACTATCGCTCACGCCGAACACAGTAAAGGTTGCCGAAGTTTGACCGTCGAGGATCGTGACTGTTGGGGGAACCACTGCTTCCCCGAGATTGCTGCTGCTGAGGTTCACAACCAATTCGCCGACTGTGCCGCCATCTCTCGTGACGGTAGCCGTCGTGCTGATAGGTGCCGCGCCGCCGGTTTGCTCAGAAATGGCCGCCAAGTTGATATCGACCGTAAGATCGAAACCGGAACTCGCCTGTGGCTGGATCGTGTAGACGCCGCGTCCCAAGGTTCCGGCCACCAGCAGCTGGGCGGTTGGATCAAATTCCAAATCAAATACCACTGCCCCGGGCAATCCTGTGCCTAGTTCGAGCCAGAATCCGGGGGTGGCGGTTTGCATCGCGAAGACGCCACTGCGACTGCCGACGTACAGCGTGTCCAGATTCCCAGAAAACTCGATCGTGCGAAAGTCCGTATCTGGCAAGTCGCCGGTGATATCAACCCAAGTGGTTCCGGCATCGATTGTCGCATACACGGTGTTGGAGTCGATAGCGTATGCAGTCGTCCATTCATCTTGATCGAGTACGACGTCGCGAACGATGCCACCTGTGAAGTTCGTTGCCGTCAAGGCGGCTGCATCGCTCGCTCGCAGGAAGATGTCGCTGCCAGAACCGACGTACAAGACGCCCGGATTTTCTACGCCGGTGAGTGAACCGCCGTAAGCAATGGCATCCTGGCCCAGTTGTCCATTCACGGGGACACCGAACAAACCGCCGATATCGGTGATCGTGTCGCCCTGGTTGAGCGATTCGTAAGTCGAGTTGGCACCACCGATGATCAGCCGCGTTGGATCGATGTTATTCAGGACCACCGGTGTCGAGAACTGTGGAACCAGCGGCGATCCGCCGCCGACCAGTGTCAGATTCGGGAAGACGGTGCTGAGCAGGCCGTTATTGGCATCGTAAATCTCTCGCCGAAACGCGCCCAGATTCTGGAAACTCGAATAGCGAATGGATCGGTCTGTAGCGGCCAGCGTGATGTCATCAACCGCGACGTCGCCGCCGTCGGCGGTCGAGACACTGTTGTAATCCAATCCACCGGACACAATCTGTTGATGCGTTCCTGTATCCTGTGCACCACCGATGATGATGTTCGATACCGAGTCGTAGGCGATGTCGTGGAATTCCGTGACCTGCAGGTCGCCGATGATCGAGAACCAATCCCCGGTGTTGTCCGTTGGACTGGTGCGGCGGTAAATGCCACCGTCGTCCACTTCGATCAGATCATTATTGGCGTCGAAGACCATATCGCGAGAATCAGCGTGCGGTGCACTGCTGCTAACCGTGCCGCCCTCGGTATTGAAACCGCCGGTGTTGCCGTGCGTCAGGGACTCCCATTGGGGTGACGGTACGACACCTCTCGCCTGAGTCGTATCGCCGCGGAACAGTCGTCCGGTAAAGTTGCGAGCGCCGAGCGAGTTGCCGGTGGCGCCAAACAAATCGCCGGCCTGACGGTCGCCGGCCACGTACACTGTGGTCGAAACGTTGGGGTCGGCCAGGATCGAGAAGTGAATTTGCCCTTGGGCGTCCGGTTTGGCTCTAGGACTCAAACCCTCGGTACCGGTTGTCTCGATGGTTTCCGGCAGGTCCATTTGCGTCCAAGTGACGCCCTGGTCGTCGGAATAACCAATGTAGTTGGGTTGGCCGTTCTGAACCACGCCGGCAAAGATCCGGCCATTGCCGGCAACCGACATTTCGAGGTTGTTGTTGGCTGGGATGCCGGCACCGCTAATGGCGGTAGTCAGTGTCGCGTCGTTTTGTGAGACGTTGGTCCAAGTCGCACCGAAGTTGTCGCTGCGATAGATGCCGCGGCCCTGAACGGAAACGTAGAGCCGGGACGGGTCGCTGGGGTCGCCCGCGATGTCGAACGTCGCACCGAAGTCCAGTCCGCTTGTTCCCGAGACGAACGACCAGGTGGCACCCAGGTCGATACTTCGATACAGACCTTCACCGACTCCGCCGCCGAATGCGTTGGCACCGGCCAACAGGACGTTGCCGCGGATGGCAACGGCCACGAAGTTTCGTCCGACAAGCAGGGGGTCGGTGATCTCAGTAAAGGTATTGCCGCCGTCCGTTGTCAGCTGTAATCCGGTTAGAGCGCCGCCGATTTGTGCAAAGCTGCTGACGTGTCCCACGCCGGCCAGCAGAACTTGGTTGTTCCCTGGGTCCATTTCTAATGCGCCCATCGAGAGCGACGAGAGGTCGTCGGTCAGCGGTTCCCAATCGGGACTGGCCGACGTGGCATCCGTGGTCCGCCAGATGCCACCGTTGACTGCCGCGATATACATGATATCGGGATCGGTCGGATGCGCGACGACGGCATGAATGGCACCGATGACTTCGTTGTTGGGCGTGATATTTTCGACCTGCCCGTTCTGTGTAGCACCCGGCCCCTGTGACACCCACGTAGACGTTCCGATTGGCACGGTGTCCCCGTCGTCAAGAACGGTGATCGAATCTTCGTCGTGAAGGAAGCCCGATGCGGAAGCCACGATGGTGGCGACCTGCGGCCCGTCGATGAAGAGGTCATCGACCGGGCTGATGAAGAAGGTTGCCGAAGTTTGACCGGCGAGAATAGTGACTGTGGTTGGAACACTGGCCTCGGTGGTATCAAGACTGGTCAGATCGACAACCAGGTCGGTGTTTGTCGGCGTGTTGCGGGTGACCGTTGCCACCACGGCACCGGTTGGTGGCGCGACCCGAATGCTTTGGCCGCTGCCAATCAGTGTCAGTGGGTTGGTGCCATTGTTGAACGAGACCAGCAGACGATCGATGCCTTGCACGCCGACATCCTTGAGGCCGATCGTGGCCGATGCACCGTTGTCGAATGCCGGATCGCCCGCATCCAGGTTAACGTAGTTGAATTGAATTGAGTTGTCGAAATTCTTCAGTACCGCTTCAAATGTTACCGGACCTGATGCCCCAAAAGTCTGCGGAACGCTTTCCCAACGGATGACGAGTTGCTGGAAGCCCGGATTGTCCGGGTCGCTCTTAAAGGCGGCATACACGGCATCAGAGCCAGGGCCGGCGGTCTCAGATGTCGACCAATTGTCCCACAAGGGGGCGATGGCCGCCTGCGTGACGCCGCCGACGCCGCCGGTCAGGTTGTCGTTAAGAAACGCAGTCGTTCCAGACCCAAAAGTGATCAGTCCATGCGAGTTGACGAACAGCTCCGTATACGTCGTGCCAAAGAAGTCAAAAGTGAATGGCGATGCCCCCGTTGGAAATACAACTTGGGCAAAGTCATCGACTACTTCATCGTTCAAGATTTCGTTGCCGATGAAGACGATATCGACATTTTCGCTGAAGGGGACGTCTGTCACGCCGCCAGCGGCGGCGGCGGCCGATTCCACAACCGTCGTCATTGTGGGAACCGTTAAGATCAATGTCGCAGTTTCGTCATCGATGACATCGACCATGTCGCCAATGCTGGTGAAACCGATAACCGTGGCCTGAATGAAAGCCGACTGGGCGCCGTCCGCGATCGCGTTATCGACGCCAGTGATCGTGAACGAAGCGGATGTGCTGGAGCCGGCGGCGAACGTAACCATTGTTGAGGACAGCGTCACATCACCGCTGGGGGCACCCGTGTTCGGATCGATGGCGGTGAGGGTGACGGTCAACCCCAGGGTATTATCGCCTTCCCGGTTGATGGTGGCAGTTGTGCTTCCACCGTTCTCAGAAAATGAGTCCGTTACCAGATCCACCCTCAGGTTCAACGGAGTGGCGCCCGTCTGGGAGGAGATCGCGTCGGAGAGTTCGACCAGATTGCTGGTGGTGATGGAAGACGCGCGAACGGCGAAATCAGGAACGAGGTCCGGAAACTGCGTGTTCACGGTGTTGATGGCGGCCGCCATTTTGTTGCCGATGACGAAATCTGAGTCGGTTGAATTAAAGCCGATGGCAACGCGGCCGGCGAGCACTCCACCGGTGTTATTGAATTCAAATTCGATGTCATGCACGCCGTCGAAGATGGTAAAGACGTCACCGTCGGCGATCGCACTACCAGCGGGGGCAATCAGGGTGATTCCAGAAGTCAAACGGGTATTGGTGTCGCCGATTGGCAGGAGGATAATTTCGGAACCGGCATCTGCAATGCTGACTCCGTATTCGGTGCCGCGGCGAATTTCCAGTTGATAGGTACCGGCGGTCACTTCCTCGGAATCGGGATCATCGGGCGTTACGAAAAACGTTGACAGACCGGCGGTGGCGTTGGTGACCATTTCGCCGCGTTCGGCGAAGCCGATGATGATGTCATCGATGTAAAAACCTTCGAAGTCGTTGGCGCTCGCACGGCTGCGGTTATTCAGGTCGCCCGTATTGACTTCGCCCGGCAACGATGGGTCCAGTGCTGTGATGTCGCCGGCAATATTGAAGGAACCGGCCGTGTTAAAATCGAACCGCAGAGTCAGGTTGGATTCGCCGACAAACTCGCCCAAATCGACGCGTGCCTGCCTAAAGCCAACGGTGTCGCCGGTGTTGTCGTGCAATTCCTGCACTTGCTGCTGCAAGTTTGTTGTGTATTCGGAATTCACCGAGAGAATATCCGCTAACTCCTGATCCAATATTGAATTGTTGGTCGTCAGCAATGTGTAGTTCAGGCCGCCGTCGTCGGAAACGAACACGCGGGCGCTGTCGAGCATCGAGTCATCGCTGTTGGCACCTTGCGTATCGATAAAGTAATTGAAGTACATGGTCGGCCGGTCATTGGCATCGTAGCCTTCCAGACTGAAGGAGTTGGTGGTCAGGCTGCCGTGCGCACCGCCGGGAAGGTTGTACGAATCCCGAATCGCACCGCCGATAACCGAACTGGTGACCGCTGCGGGGCGGCTGGCGTTGGTGGCCGCTTCCTGGAAGATACTCGACTGAACTCCGAACTGAGCATTCTGGCCAAACGTTCGATAATCGTCGGATGGGTCAGTGACAAACGGTTCCATACCGAAGTAGAAACTCGTTTCTCCGTCAACTGCGTCTCGGCTGAAATCTGGGGCGGCATTAATGCCATGTCCGGCATTTCCGCCACGATTATTCGTCGTATGCCAGAGATTGAAGTCGAGCGTTGAAAAGGCCAGACCGGTGGTACTTCCAAGACCAAGACTAAGAGACGAGGAATCCGCGATGTTGTCGCTGTTGGTATCCCAAACGTTGACCAGCGTTCCGCTCGCATCGAGGGCGTACATTGCCCCATCGGTTCCCGTGGCAAAAAACACATCGGCGAGGGAATCGGCGGTGCCGTCAAAGTTGAGGTCGAGCAACAGATTCTGAGGACCGTTTGTCAACCCGGTGAAGCCGACACCGGTTTCAGTGACATTAGTCTGAATAATGTTTCTGCCGAACATGTTCCACAGGTTGCCGGTATCATCGACACCCAGCAGCGTACCACCGGTGATGCTGGTGAACGCCATGCCGGTGATGTCGCCGGTCAAGCCGGCGTTTTCATAAAACAACCTGTTGATATTCGCCTGGTGTCCGACAACATTAACGTCTTCATCGCGTGCGGCACCGGTATCAGCATTGATGCGGTAGAGGCCGGCCGAGTTGCCCGGAGTGGCCCCGTCGTTATCGACGTCGAACGCGAAATTATTAAAGGCATAACTGGATGATGGAATACCGGGGCCATTGAAGTTGTCGGTGGCGGTGCTGTAACTGAAGGCCATTGCGTCGAATGCAGTGCTGCGTCCGCCCGGATTGGCGGCGATGCCGCTATTGCCCAGATTGACCCGCGTGTTTGACCCGAGATCAAACGCGCTATAAGTGCCTCCCCCGGCTCGAGCGCCACCCTGGGTGTAGCCGAACAATACGCCGTCCCACCGCATGGCGATGTCGCCGTAGTTGTCGCCGACGTTGGCGACATAGTTAGTCGCCCCGGTGAGCGGATCAACAGAAACCACGCTTCCGCCGGTGTGCACAAACAGCTGGACGTCGCCGAGCGTGAACTGAGTGACGTGTGTGTTCAGATCGATCGTGTTCCCAACATCAAACAGAGCCGGGCTGACCGGATCGACTTGAATCTGGAATCCTAGAGCCTCGCTGCCAGCCAGGTAACCAATCGAGCCGATGTGGTCCTCAACGATGCGCTGGATCGAGTTGACCGGTTCCAATCGAACCGTCGTATTCGTTGAGTTGCCAATGAACGTGCCGTTGAGGGCAGTGGCCAAACGGGACTGCTGAGAAACGGCAACAAAATAGGTATTGGTCGAACCTGCGGGGACAACCCCTGCAGGCAACTGAATCGAGCCGATGAACGGATCGAGTTCGCCGACGGATCCTCGCAGATCATCGGTGAAGTCAACTCCTTCGGTCTGTCGGGGTTGATCGTCTTCGATGTTGGAATCTCTGGCAACATAAATCAGGTTCCCGCTGGCATCGAAAATTGAGAGCGTTGTATCGGGCCGGGAGAGTCCGTCGGCGTAATCGATATCGAATATCGTTGCAAAGGTCCTATCACCATTGTTCGCGCCGCCAATTGCCTGCACCAGATCGTAATCGATGGTGAATTGGTAGAAATCGACGTCGCCCAAGCTGGAAAGGCTGCCACCGACACTAATCGTGTTGCGGTCGCTGTCGAGCAGGTTTCCGATGTTCTGCGCTTGACCGCGGGTGTTGTTGGCAGCGCTTGACTCACCCGCTTCTCCCACAAGTGGCGAGTGACCGGGCAGCCCCAGGATTTCGATGCCGTTGGTCGCGAAGCGAATGTCGGCGTATCGGATCGTCGAGCCGGGTTGATCATCAAACTGGTTGACTCGAACTTGCAGTTGATAGTTACCTGTTGTTAACCCGCCATTGATGTCGGACAGATCGGTCGAGTTACTCCGAACGCGAATGAAGTATGTTGTTGATTGATCTTCGACGCCCGGCAGGATGAGCCGCATTCCTGGGTCGTTGGGATTACTGGTGTAGAAGTCGCCTCCCAGCCGTGTGTCTTCGATCAGCGAGGACGCCAAACCGGAGAACGTGGTGTTGTTGATCGACTGGGCCAGGACGTTGCCCAGCGGATCGAGCAATTCGACGACGGCGTTCAGCGTGGGATCTGTGCGATCGATGTCGATCCAGATCTGACTGCCGGCATCGGCGTTGAAACTGTAGACGTCCGTGTCGCCGGAGTCGTCAGCCGCGATAAAGCCATACACTTCGAAGCCGAGCCGGCGATTTTCGTCACCGTGTTCTTCATCGGGTGCCAGTTCTCCCAGGAATTGTGCGTTGGGCGGAATCGCATTTTGCTCCGCGTCGCTCAGGTCTGCCAGCAGCGGCCCTTCCAACTCGTTGAAGACTTCGACATTTCGATCGTTACTGAACTGCTCTAAACGAACACTGCGCCAGTCGCCCGGTTGAGCAACGGCCCCTGTGCCACCTCCGCCGGAGCCAACGCCGTAGACCACTTGGACATGAGCGATGTCATTGACTGAAGCCACCGTCTGCTCGCCGGTGTAAGAACCGTCCATGAGGTCCGGTCCAGCGATGTCAGTCGTGTGACCCAAGCCGATGGCGTGTCCGATTTCCTGAGCTGCAATGGTGAAATAATCGAAGGTGCCGGTTGGGTTGCCATTGTTAAAGTTTTCGTCCCAGGTTTCTGATGAATCCTGCCAAGCCGAGCCGGCGGTAATGGTGTGGTTGGCATTGTGAGTGAAGGTGCCGCCGCCCAGTCCAAGGGTTCCCCCAACACCGCTCGCGCCGCCGAGAGCAGAAAGATTACCCGTGCCGATGATGATCACGTCCGCGCGGGGTGCGGTCGTATTTCGTACGAAGTTAATTGCGCCAGCCGTAGCATTTTCCCATGCCCGCAGCGCCAACTCAGCCATGGTGATCTGGCCCGGCGTGATGACATTGGTGACGCCGTTGAGGTCCCGGAAGTCGTAATTGATATCGATCACATTCGGCGTGGAGAGGTCTTGATCCTGCCACGCGAAATGGTCTGCGTCACCAGTCTCCGCAAAGAAGTGCGTTGTGGGGCTGCCGGGGTGTCCAGCGTCGGTGTGGTGCGGGCCGAAGATCGTAAGCGACTCGCCGAAGTTGATTGTTGGAACGTCTGACGTCGAATCGCCAAGATGGCTGTCGTGGTATGTGTGCGAATCGACGACGATGCTATCGATAGCATCATGCGAGTGGCTGTCGTCGTGCACGTGGCCATCGCTAGAGCTTGAAGCCGGGGCTAAGGCAGCGGACGGCGGTGCGCCATCGCCGTTCGTGTCATTCTGCGGCAGGCCATTAATGTCGAGGCCGGCACCAATAGTGTCGTCACTCAACGAGGTCAAGACGACGGGATTCAGCGGCTGCCCGACGATTTGCAGGCTGCCACCGATTCGGTCATTAATATCGAGTCCACGACCTGTCGCGGTAAAGCCTGCGTTCGCACCAGACAACTTGACGACCAAACTGTTGTCGACGGAACTTTCCAACCGCAGACCACCGTAGGTGTGGAAGTTGGGGATCGAGATATCGCCACGCAGTACGTGGACGATGTCGGTGTCGTCCCACACAGACTCGACCGTCAACTCCTCGGCCCGAATTTCAATACCGTTGATTCCGTTTGAGCGGCTACTGGGCGCCGGTGCCGGCGTCGGTGACCCCGTCTCGAGTTGCAGGCTGACATCGTCCAGCGTCACATTGAAGAAGCCTGAATCGTTCTGCTCTTCGAAGCTCAGTCGAATCTGCTCGCCTTCCAGAGATTGCAGCAGCGAGGTGATGTCGAACGAACGATTGTTGGGGCCGATCTGTTGTAGCGGATCACCGGGATCGGTCGAAAAGATTTCTTGAATCAGATTTCCGGACGAATCCAGAATCAGGACTCGCCACTCCTGGTTCGGATCGCTGAACTCGGAAGCATCGTTGCGGATACGATCCGACCAACTCAGAACAGCGGACTGGATATTGCTGGGAACACCAATGGATTCGGAAAGCAGATGCAGACCCGGTCCGGCCTGTGCAGTGATTGCATCGAAGTTCCCGGAAATTGGCGGCAGCGCGTCGCCAGGCCCGTCTGGGTCGAAGGTTCCGTCGTTGATTGACCAGTTTCCGCTGCCGGTGTCTGCCAGCGTCCAACCGGTGAAGTCTCCGGTTTCAAAACCACCGTTCGTAATCAACTCCGTCGCAACTCGAGTAGGAGCCGGCAAAGCGATTGTAGAGCCGACACGGTTCAGCCGCACAAGCGGACCGTAGTTTGAGGGAAACTGAGTGAACGCATCGGCCACTCCCGTGCTGCGTCCCAAATCGCGAACGACATCGGGGGTCATCGAGTTGGCGTTCACACTGGCGACACTGCCATCGTTGGCGACAAAATCATTACCAACGATAATTGGCTGCGCGCCACGAATGAATATGGTGGTGGCATCGTTTGTGCCGCGGCCGTTGCGATTGCTACTGGAACTGCCATTTGCGTTGCTGTCCAGACGACTGTTGGTCAAACGCAGGTCGGCCTGATGAACTTCGATGACGTTAAAGCTATCGAACCCGCCCTCGATCGGCACAAGACCACCGCCGTATGCAATATTCGACTGATCGATACTTGCGTTCGACGAGTGATTCATGACGAATCCGCCCCAATCGCCGCTCGATGCAGATGAGTTGTCGGTATCGTTCGTCGTGTCGGATGTGCCGCTACGACCATAACGATCGTCGAAGATTGAAGTGAAGATAATCTGCTGTTCTTCGGTACCTTCGGCGATGAAGTTGGAGTGTCCGCGTTCGCCTTCAATGCGTGCACCGGACAATTTGACGATCGTCGAGGCATCGACTCGCAGCCGACCACTTTCACGTGCCTGCAAGGCGCCGCCCACTAGAATCGGACCGCCGGGACTGCCGACAAGCTGAATGTTCTCGGTGACCACGTGGACGATGTCGGTATCGTCGAAGCGAGCGGAAAAGTCGATTTCGTCAATCTGATTTCCGAACACTGTCTCGACTGCGACAAACAAACCGTTGATGCTGTTATTGACGACGGTGTTTCCGTGGACGTCCAATCCGATTCTGCTCAAAGTGGCATCTCGGTTGCCGTCGATGGTGTCGGCGAAACTTTCCAGACTGGCCGAGATTGCCGCATCAGCACTTTGAGTAATGGTGTTGAAGGAAATCGTGGGACGGGCATTAATGACGTGAATCGGGTTGTAGATATCGAGTACCGAACTGACAAGAACCTGGCCGCCACCGAAAGTAATGTCGGCCTGATTCACGTAGTTCAGAAAGACGCCGTCGTCTTCCAAATCGGAATCGCCCCGGAACACGACACCACCCCAATCGCCGGGATTGGCACCGTCGGAGACACCATCGGTATCGCCGCCGATGGCATCGTTGCCGTTCGAGGTGAGGACAACCTGATTGTCTGGAGTTCCAAGAATTTGCAGTGCCGCCTGACTGCGATCAATCAAGTCGGAAGAACTTCCAACATCGATGATTGCATTCTGCAGCTTGAAAACGGCTCCCTGGTCAATCATCACCGTCACGCCCTGCGGAACGATAAAGGTGATGCCGTCTTCCAATTCCGCGAAATCGTCGCCGAATCCAATCTGATACGTCTGAGAGTCTTCCGGAGTTGCCAAGTCGCCGTCGGCACCGCCATTGCCGACGATGCGAATGATGTCGGTCGATCCTGTGACGTTTTCCAAGGCCACGTCGATCTCGCTGTACGGGTTGTCCAGCGTGCCGTCTTGTGCCGTGCTGGCGGTCGCTTTATCGACAAAAATCGTTTCGCCAGCTTGGAAAAAGAACTCATGCACTCCACCGGCAATACCGTCGGCATCGCCATCGAATGCCGTCCCCGTGGAGTCGATGAGAAAATCGCCGTCTATCGGGTCTGCCAGGAAGCTGAATCGGAGTTCGTAATTACCATCGGTCGTACCACCCGAACCGGTATCAGAAACGGTGGGATCGTAATCGAGATTGCCGGTACTGGTGACACCGACAAAGTACGTTCCTGCCGTCAGGTTCAACTCAAGATATGCGTCGTTGCTGAAGTAGTCGTCGTTGCGGGCAACCACTTCGCGGCTTCCATCAGCGTTTTCGCGATAGAGCGTGAGCGCACTGTTCAGCAGGCTGACAGCGGTTAGCCGTTCCGCGAAGACCTCTGCGGTAAACAGACCGTCTTCGGCCAGGTCGAACTCGTAGAGATCGATGTCGGTTGAATCAGGTCGGAACAGCCGTTCGAGGTGAGTGAAATCGTGATCGCCGGTGAAGATCCCTTCGCCCGTCAGTCCGGCACCCTGCACCGATGGGATGTCGTAGGAATGACCGAGGTCAAGCGAGTGGCCGATTTCGTGAAACGCCACTCTCTGCCAGGAACCGCCGAAAGTACTGTTGCTGGTGTCGGCAGGATCCATGACGACGATGGGGCCGCCAGAAATGCCGGCGACACCGCCAGGACCGACTGTGATGACCGGACTGACGGCTCGCATATCACCGGTCGCCACGAGAAGTCCGGATGACGGTGTTTCGATGAACTCGATCCCGAGACGCTCGGCGTAGATCTCGAAGATCTCACGTGCGCGAACTTTTTCCTCTTCAGAAATCAGATTGAACAGCGTGTTGCCTTGCGGGTCGCTGCCGATCACGTCCTGAAAATTGTAGGATAGTTGGCTGATGGCGTCGGGGACGACGGGGGTTGTTCCCGAACTACCAACGTGCGACTCGACGGGAATCTGGCGGTGACCCGGCTCATCCACGCCGCCCGCCAGCGGCGGCAGCGCGATGGACTGTGATTGGATTTGCGAATTGATGACGATCAAGTCGCCGGCACCCAGCGCGACATTCTGCGTTGAATTAAACAGCGTGGCCGAATCGAAACTGGAATTGAGATCGCCGCCGTCGCCCACGGCCAGTTCCGACGTCGATCGCGGATCGGACACACCGATTCTCAGTCGATACGTCCCAAAGGCAATCGGTGCGTCGTAGGTCAGCGTAACCGTGTTGGCGACACTGTCGTACACGACGCCGTCCGAAGATGTCAATAGCGTCGCAGGCGAATCGTCATCGTCGGTGATGTCGAGCGTGCCTTTGGTATCGATCAGCTGATAGACATCGGGATTGATTGCGGAGTCCGGGTCGAGATCGTCTTCATTGAAGTGAATGACAATCACGTTGTCGTTTTGCTTGAGGCCGCCCTCGCTGGCGGTGAAGGCCGCCGGATCGGCTGCGGCAACCGAAACGGTCGGTGTGGTGGAAACGCCGGTGATCGTGATCAACGGATTTCCGCCTGCGCCAGTAGTTACGCCAGCACCTACGCCAAGCAGTGCATCGATCTCTGCCGCAATCGCGGCGGCGATTGCGGTGGCGGTTGTGCCGCCCGCCCCGCTGGTGAAGTCGATGGCGATGTTTCCGGAATCAACGCCGGCGACACCATTCGAGTCTTCCAGTTCAAAGACAACCTGCGTCCCGGCAACCGTTACGGAAATGGTATCACCGTCGGCGACCAGCCCGGCATCCACCACTTCGATGATCTGCTGGCGTGTCACCGGTTGTGGAACAATTGCGACGACCTGTGCACCGAGGTCCAACTCGAACGTGCGGACGAGATCGACGCCGTCATTGAAAATGTTGCCGGCACTGTCCTGCAGTGTGTTCAGGCCGGTTCCGAAGATCGTCACCTGATACAGGTCATCGGGCAGAGTTTCAACAAACCGGACGACGACATCGTTTGGAATGTCACGCAGGCCGATAAAACCGGGGGTGATGGTCACGTCATCGGCAGTGCCGAGCACGCCATCGGCTCCCGCGCGAACAACCTGAATGCCATCGTCATCGACGCCATCTGTTGGTCCGTTCAAGGTCGCCGGATTGATCACCAGACCGGAACCAAACAGGAATGTCAGTTCCGTCGGAGACTGATCGAGAATCTGATCATCCTGGATCGGAGGACCACCCAGGTTCGAATTCATCTCGGTGAATTGCAGGCTCGGCGGGGGCCGGACATCCAGCGTGAATGTGACGGTTACGTCCACACCGCCATTGAAGTCTTCGCCCAAAGTATTCTGCAACGGCGTCGCGCCGGATCCCGCGATGGTGATCTGGTACAAGTCGTTTGGAAGAAGAAGGTCGGTGATTGGGATGGTGACTTCGTCTGACGTGCCAAGCGACCCAGCCCCTAAAGTGATAACGACGTCGTTCGGATCTCCGAAGAGACCGTCTAACCCGGCACGCGTTAAGGTGATGCCGTCCTGCGTTGCCAGATCGACTATCTGACCGGCAGCAAAGATGAATTCCAGTTCGGCTGGGGCCTGATCAAGAACATCGCCATCCACCAGCAGCCCGCCAACATCCGTCGAAATCTGATCCAGTTCAAAGTCCACAGAAGCCGGCAACGGCGTGCCAATCGTAAACGTGACGGACTCGTCCGTCCCTTGACCGTAGGTTTCACCGGACAGGTTCATTAACGGCGTCGCGCCGGTGCCAGAAATAGTGATGCGGTACATGTCGCCCGGAAGAACGCTCATGAACGCAAGGCCGACCTGGCTTGAAGAGCCAACCCACATGGAGTCGGGAGTAACAACAACATCGTTGCCATTTCCGAATTGGCCGTCCGACCCGGCGCGCGTCACAGTGATGCCGCCAAGCGAATTCGGGTCGATCTCCTGGCCGGGGGTGAAGAAGAGTGTCAGCGCGGCTGGGCTTTGTGCCAGCGTGCCACCATTGACGACCGTGTCGCCCGCGCCTGACTGAATTTGTTCGAGTTGAAAGTCTGCCGAGACGACCGGCACATCGATCGCGGTGATCGACACGGCATTAATGGCCGCCCACCCATCGTCATCCTGAATCCGCAGCGTCAACTGCCCGTCGTCCACCACCACGGTGAATGTCTGGACGGCGAATTCGCCAGCCGCCGTACTAA
>CAUZOL010000149.1:0-15286 GCA_963581435.1 Planctomycetota bacterium | reverse complement strand
CCTCCCCCCCGCCCCCCCCGCCCCCCCCCCCCCCCACGCCAGTGGCACCGAACCGAAGACTCGAAATCGAGACAAAAAAACAGCCCGGCTGCATTGAGCAGCCGGGCTGTTGAGTTTTCGGCTTTACGGTTTACGCCATTGCCAGCCGTTCTTCTTTTTCGGCGAGGCGGCGTGCGACGACTTCTGTCTGCAGATTGGACGGCAACTGCTTGTAGCGGGCGAACTCCATGCTGAAGGTTCCCTTGCCCTGCGTCATCGATCGCAATTCGTTGGCGTAGTCGAACATCGATGCCAGCGGGACTTCTGCGAGAATGACGGAGATGCCCTGCCGCACTTCGCTCGAGTTGATTAGCCCCCGCTTACTCGAAAGGTGGCCGGTGACCGGTCCCTGATAGTCTTCGGGGACTTCGATTTCGATTTGCATAATCGGTTCCTGCAAACCAATTTTCGCTTTCTTCAGTGTATCTCGCATGCAATTGAAACCGCAGACGTTAAACGCCATTTCCGACGAATCCACATCGTGAAAGCTGCCATCTTCGAGAACCATTTGCACGCCGACGACTTCACAGCCGCACAATGGTCCTTCAACCAACGCACGTTTGTAACCCTTATCGATCGAAGGGATGTATTCTTTCGGAATGCGACCGCCGGTAATTTCATTGACGAACTCGTAGTTCTCTTCGGCATCGTCGGGCAACGGCACGAGTTTGCCAACGACGTGTGCAAATTGACCCGAGCCGCCCGTTTGCTTCTTGTGCTTGAAATTAAATTCGACTTCTCGCGTCGGCCGTTCGCGGTAGGCGACCTTCGGTTCGCCGACCAGACACTCAACATTGTACTCGCGGCGAATCCGCTCGATGTAAATGTCGAGGTGCAATTGCCCCATGCCGGCGATGATTGTCTGGCCCGATTCTTCGTCGGTTTCCACCTGGAACGTTGGGTCTTCGCGACGAAAACGTTGAAGGGCTTTGCCCAACCGGTCGGCACCGTCACGTTTGAGTGGTTCGACCGACAGTCGAATGACAGGTTCCGGCACGAAGATGCTCTGCAGTGCGTATTTTACGCCGTCGCCGCAGAAGGTATCACCGGAGGCACAATCGACGCCAACAACGGCCACGATTTCACCGGCGTGGGCTTCCATCACTTCTTCTCGCTCGTCGGCGTGCATTCGCACCATCCGACCGAAGCGGACTTTGCGGCCTGTGCGCGAATTGACATAGCTCTCGCCCTTGACCATCTTTCCCTGGTAAAGGCGGAAGTAGGTCAATTGGCCGAACTGTTCATCGACGGTTTTGAACGCCATCGCGACGAGCGGGTCATCGTCGGAGTGCGACAGGACGATGCGGTCAGGATCGGTCGCGTTGCCATCTTCGTCGGTTGCTTTAGCATTGAGATCGATTGCCGTCATTTCTCGGTCGATGGGGCTGGGAAGATAATCGATCACCGCATTGAGAGCTTCCTGCACGCCCTTGTTCTTGAAAGCGGTACCCATCAGCACGGGAGTAATTTCCTGTGTCAGCGTCGCATCGCGAATGATCTGGCGAACTTCCGATTCTTTGACTTCAGTTTCTTCCAGCAGTGCGACCATCAAGTCGTCGCTGTACAACGAAAGCACTTCCAGCATTTCGCTGCGAGCTTCGGCGGCTTGGTCTGTGTATTCGGCCGGAATCGGCTCGCGGCGAACTTTCTCGCCCTGGGCGCCGTCAAAGTAGACCGCTTCCATCGTGACCAGATCGATCACGCCTTCAAAATCGGCTTCCGCTCCCATGGGGAGTTGCAGCGGGAGAGCTGTGACGCCCAATTTTTCCTTGATCTGCTCGATGACCTTTGCGGGGTCCGCACCCGTGCGGTCCATTTTGTTAATGAACGCAATCCGAGGCACGTGATACCGCTTCATCTGTCGGTCGACCGTCAACGATTGGCTCTGAACGCCACCAACGGCACAGAGGACGAGAATCGCACCATCGAGGACACGCAGGCTGCGTTCCACTTCGACGGTGAAATCGACGTGGCCGGGCGTATCGATGACGTTGATCGCGTGGTCGCGCCAGCGGACATGGGTCGTCGCCGAGGCGATGGTAATTCCGCGTTCACGTTCGAGGTCCATGAAGTCCATCGTCGCGCCGCCATCGCCTCCTTTGACCTCCTGCATTCGGTGAATGCGCCCGGAGTAAAACAGGATCCGCTCGGTCAGGGTCGTTTTGCCCGAATCGATGTGTGCGGAGATGCCGATGTTGCGATGTTTTTTCAATTTGCTCATGGAACTGCCTGCGCTCTGTGGCGCCGTCAAAATGTGACCCGGACTACTTCCGGGGAATGGGCGAGCCGGTTCGCCTGGAGGGTGACTTTATTCAAATTCCGGCAACGTGGTTTCAATAAGTTGAGATAGTTTGCCAAGCGATCTAAGTACACCGACCGTTGACACTGCTCTGGGAGGACACTTTAGCGCCCGTCCGGTTCGGGAAACCAGATGTTCGCCTCGCTGTCACTGCGCTACGTCGAATGTCCTTCGTGTGGAAGAGCAACGCAGGGCCGGCGAGCGGCGCATTTCAAGGCAGGTGATTCAGGCAGGAAACTCTGAATCGTGAATTTTATCGTCAATGACGGTCCTAGGAAAGAGGGATTCTGGGAGAAATTGACGGAAACGCTAATTTCGACACGACTTGAAACGCAGCGTGACGGTCGTGAGGGAGCATTTGGCCATGCATTCGCCACAATGGTAAATGCATGGCCATGTGAGCATGCCCTGTCTTGCTCTATCCTTCCGCGACTGCCACCTGGGCGGCGGCCAGCCGTGCAATCGGAATCCGAAACGGCGAGCAACTGACGTAATTCAGGCCGATGCGGTGGCAGAACATTACGCTGGCGGGGTCTCCGCCATGTTCGCCGCAAATGCCAATCTTGAGATTGTCCCGCGATCCCCGACCGCCTTCGACACCGATTTTCATCAAACGGCCCACGCCGTCCTGATCGATCGTCTGGAACGGGTCGGCCGGGACGATGTCGTTTTCCTGATAGTAGCCGATGAATCCGCCGTAATCGTCGCGGCTCATGCCGAGCGTCGTCTGCGTGAGATCGTTCGTGCCGAAACTGAAGAATTCAGCCGTTTTGGCAATCTGATCGGCACACAACGCGGCTCGCGGCAATTCGATCATCGTGCCGACAAGGAATTCGACTTCGACGCCTTGCTCCTTCATCACTTCGGCGGCGGTATCGCGAATGATCTTCGCTTGATTGTCATACTCGCTGCTGAAACCGGCCAACGGCACCATCACCTCGGGGTGAATGTTGATGCCATCCTTCTTAACCGCACAGGCCGCCTCGAAAATGGCGCGGGCCTGCATGGCCGTGATCTCCGGGAACACAATTCCCAGCCGGCAGCCGCGATGGCCCAGCATCGGATTCGATTCCTTGATTTCCTCGACCCGGCGAAGAATGACTTCGGGGGAAACATTCGAACCGTCGGCCAACTTTTGCAGCAGATCCGGCTGTTCTTCCAGGTGGTGTTCCGACAGGAATTCGTGCAGCGGCGGATCGAGCAAACGAATCGTCACCGGCCGCTCGCCCATCGCGCGGAACAACTCGGTGAAGTCGTCGCGCTGGAACGGTAACAGTTTGGCCAATGCTACTGCGCGGGCCTCTTTCGTGTCGGCAATAATCATCTCGCGAATTTCGTCGAGATGATTGAAGAACATGTGCTCGGTGCGGCAGAGGCCAACGCCCTCAGCACCGAAGGCAACCGATTCGGCGGCATGGTCGGTTTCCGCATTGGCACGCACCTGCAAAGTGCGGTGCTCATCGACCCACTTCATCAATTGTTCGTACCGCTGGAAGGCTTCGGAATCCTCGGGCTTGATGGTCTTGTGAATCAGCACTTCGACCACTTCGCTGGGCTTCGTCGGCACCTGACCGGCAAACACTTCGCCGGTGAAACCGTCAATGCTGATCCAGTCGCCCCCTTTGTGTACCTTCTCCCCAACGGTGACCGTCGCTTCGTGATAATCGATATCCAACGCCGAGCAGCCGACGATGCAGGTCTTGCCCATCTGCCGACTGACCAACGCGGCGTGCGAACTGGCACCGCCGAACGCCGTCAGAATTCCGTTGGCGATCCGCATGCCTCGCAAATCTTCCGGGCTGGTCTCGCGGCGGACAAGAATCAACTGAACCTTGGGGTCTTTTTCGTAGAGTTCTTCAGCATCGGCCGCGTGGAAGCAAATTTGCCCTGTTGCCGCGCCGGGACCGGCGTTAATTCCCGTCGTCAGGTACGACCCGTCGTCCTGCGCCTGCTTTTTTGCCGCCGGATCGAAGATCGGCTGCAGTAGCTGGTTCAAGTCGTCGGCTGGAATGCGGCGGGCTTCGAGCGCCTCTTTCGGCGTGATCAGGCCCTCGTTGACGAGATCGACGGCAATGCGGACGGCGGCAAACCCGGTCCGTTTGGCGTTACGGGTTTGCAGCATCCAGACGGTGCCGCGCTGCACGGTGAACTCAATGTCCTGCACATCTTTGTAGTGCTGTTCGAGCTTCTGGCCGATTTCCGTCAGTTGCTCGAACGCGTCGGGCGCGTCCTCAACCAACGTCTCCTCGACGAGTTTTGGCGTGCGGATGCCGGCAACCACGTCTTCGCCCTGCGCGTTGATGAGGTAATCGCCGTTGAAGCCGGGACCACCCATCGAACAGTCGCGGGTCAGTCCCACGCCGGTGGCGCAGTCGTCGCCCAGGTTGCCGAAGACCATCGCCTGCACGTTGATCGCCGTACCCCACGAGTGCGGAATGCCGTAATCGCGGCGGTAAACCATCGCGCGGTCGTTCATCCAACTGCCGAACACCGCACCGACGGCCCCCCACATCTGATCGAGCGGATCGGACGGGAAGTCCTTGCCCGTCACCTGTTTGACGGTCGATTTGAAATCGGCCACCAGCTCGCGGAGATCATCGGCCGACAGATCCGAATCGAACTCGACGCCCGCCTGTTCTTTTTTCTTGTGCAGGATGACTTCGAAGTAGTCTTCGTCTTCTTTGTTTTCGGGCTTCATGCCCATCACAACTTCGCCGTACATCTGAATCAGCCGGCGGTAGCTGTCCCAGGCAAAGGCTTCGTTGCCGGCCTGTTTGGCCAACGCGACAACCGTTTCGTCGTTCAGGCCGATGTTGAGGATCGTGTCCATCATGCCCGGCATCGACTCCCGCGCACCCGATCGGCAGGAAAGCAGCAGCGGGTTGGTGGTCGAACCGAACTCGGCCCCCATCACCCGTTCGATGGCCTGCATCGACTCGGCCACCTGCTCCTTGAGCTCGGGCGGGTAGGTGTGGTCGTTGTCGTAAAAGTAGGTACAGACGTCGGTTGTGACGGTGAAGCCAGCGGGGACCGGCAGCCCGATGTTATTCATTTCCGCCAGGTTGGCACCTTTGCCACCCAGCAGGGGCTTCATGGTTGCATTGCCGTCGGCCTTACCATCGCCGAAGAAGTAGACGTACTTTGTACCAATTGCTGTGGACATGGGGGCCTTTGCTTTGCCTTAAAATTCGTTCAATTTAAGCCAACAACGGTAACATCGCCGCGAAAACCCGTCAAGTTAGCGGAATTTTGGGCGGCGGCATCGGTGAGGGTTGGTGGATAGGTGGAAAGACGCTGTCGTTATGAAAGGTCTCAGCGGCCACCCCGGCGAACAAGCTCTCGCGTTTTGGAATCCATGTCAAGCGGAGCAATTGGCTAAGAACTTGCGGGCCTTCGACTGAAAAATCGAGAGGATATCAACCGCCTCGACGAATTCCTTGTATTCCGCGTCTTCGTCGGCGGTGAGTGTGCCATCGTTCGCTTTCCCACGCAGCACTTCGATACGTGCCTGCGTCTCGTCGTCCGCCCGCAATTCGACAATCTTGCGAGCGCCCTCCGGCGTAAACGCCTCGGTCACCGGGTCGAGAAATCGGTCGAGATAGCTGATTGTGGACATATTTCAATTATAGGGTTAAACGTGGCGTTGGCAATGTGACTCAAAACATTTGTGGACTAACTGGGCCATCCCACAGTCTTCCGAAGTTTCACAAGGTCACGCTGCTCTCCATCCATGTATCTCAGTTCATATTTTGACACTGTCTGTGGCCAAGTTTCGCCATATGAGACACCTTCCAGCATTGTCAGGACTCCGTCGTCAATGAACACAAGGAATCCTGCTCCGTGCTGAAGTCCGTCAATTTCAGCAGCCACGTCTCCAAATCGGATCGACGGACTTCCGGGAAGTCGAGGAGCACCCTCTGGTACATCGAAATGCGAAAAGAAGCCGACACCAGACATTTCACGGGGTCTGCGAGTTGCGAGTCGTAGCTGCCGTCGAAGAGTGTCGAGAACCGGATTATCACCACTGAGGAGCATCTCTAAGAGTTCTTGCTCAAATCGGTCGATTCGATCTTCCATTTGGTCCTGGTTTCCGATTTGCGCTGCTCACGATGCAGGGCGTTGACCCGCCGCTAAATTATTCTTCCGCCGCGACCGCCAGTTTGCGATACACCGCGCGGGCGGATTCGAGTTGCTCCCGTACGTGGCGCTTCAGATCATCACTCGGAATGCGGTCGCGGTTGCGGACGGCTAGTTCTAAGCGGTCGATCCATTTTAGGAAGAAGGCGGCTTCGGCGCGGGCGTCGATGGGTTTGCCTTTGACTTCGACGTAAATTGGGTTGGTGTGGGCGTATTGGCTGCCGACCGGGTGATCGGCGTGACCGGGGCCGGTGGCGCGGAGGGCGATCCAACCGCTGCGGTCGAGATTCAGGACACGGTCGATTGTGGCGGTCAGTTTGTCGTTCGATAGTTCGGCTTCGGCGATGACCTTGCCGCCAGAGAGCAGTTCGACTTTGCTCAAGGGGAATTTGGCGCGAGCTTTTGCAACAACGTGGACTTCGGACAGGCCGGGAAGCTGCATGGTTTCACCCGGCGATTTGCCGTTGACTGTCAACTCGAGCATGGGGCCGTTGGTGACGAACGAGCGGCCTTGCCTCATTGCTTCAATCCACTTCGCATACGAGAACGGGCCATCGACTTTGACGTAGACACGGTCGCCGCCGGGCAGTCGGCTGCGGATGCGGTTGAGGAAACAATCGGTGCCGGCGGTGGCGGGAAAGTGGAATCCGCAGTTGAGTAGTTTGTGCCACACCGCCGTCGAGCCGGCGTAATTGTTGTTGATGTCGAGCGAATCGATCTTGCCCAAGGCGACGCCCACGGGAATCGACTTGGCCGTGTACGGATTCTGGTAGGGGTCTTCCGGCCGTTGGGCGACGTGCGTGTAGTTGACCAGCCCGTTCTGCAGATGGGTGCGGTCGGCGATGTCGGAGTTGGTCGGAATGTCCCAGGGGTTGGTGGTGCCTTTGAAACCGGTAAAGACCGGTTCGACCACCTGCTTGAGGTTCACCAGCGTCATGTGCCCCCAAATGGTGCTGCGGAATTCCTGATTCCAGTAGAGCAGGGTGTCGTCGGTTGAAAGCGCGTCGGCACGTCCGCGGAAGAACTCGCGATCGAAGACGCCGTCGGTATCGGAATTCGACACCATGAAATTGCAGACGTTGAGGTCTTCGCCCGCACACTGCTGCAGCATCGTTTGCGGCGTGTTGTACCACTGGCCGTAACCGTAGTTGGCATGAATGTGGTTCTCGCCGGAATACCAGCCATTGGCTTTCATGTTGATCCAACGTTGCAACTCGACGCCCAATTCGTTGTCGCCTTCGGTGATTTCAAAATCGCGGTAAGCCGTTCGGTATTCCGGCCCACGGAATGCGCGCAGACGGTACTTGCCGACCGGCAATTGCAGTTCCGCTTTGCCATCACAATAGAAATGGCCGTAGTTGTTCAGCACGCGATGCAGCGCACCGACCGGGGCAAAGTATTTGCCGTCAACCCGCTGGATGGAGACACGGGCGGTGGCCAGCCAATCTGACTTATGATCGAACGTCTTCAGCGTAAGTTGGCCCGTGGCCTTCTTATAGTCAATCTGGTTGAGGGGCACTGACCGGTCAATATTTGTTGCCAGATCCCGAACGACGATTTGTGTCGCGCTGCGGCGGTTGTCGGAATAGACGAGCCAACGTCCATCAGCTGAGACTGAGGGACGGTTTTCGTCGGCTTGGCCGAACGTCATTCTATGCGCGCCGCGCTCCGGTTCGGACAGCGGCACCTGCCATAAGTCGTAATGTGCGCCACCGACATCGCTGACAACGCACAGCGATTGGTTATCGGCTTCAAAGCAGAGGTCGTGAATTCTCGCGGCGAAGCGGGTCAGCTTTTGCGGTTTGCTGTTCGGCTTCTGTGTATCGACGAACCAGATGTCGGCTTGCGGTCCATCGTTGCCTCCCTGTTGGCCGTCAACGTCCATCGACACGGTATATGCCAGCATCCTGCCGTCGCGGGAAAGCGCATGTCGATATCGCGACCGGTTCGGCGGTGTGACGACGGTGCGGGTGATTCCTGTTTTTAGATCGAACCAGGCCAGACCAATGTCTTTGCCGTTTTCGGCAAACCCGCCGAGAATCTTGCTGCCATCAGGATGAAACTCCAGCTTGTAGTTGGCGAAGGTTCCTCTCACTGTGGGGGCCGGCGGCAACGGAACCGCTTTCCCCGTGATGGCATCGATGACTTTTAATGTGCCGCCACCCATGTTCGGTGAATTGACGTAGGCAATGTATTTGCCGTCGGACGACCACGCCGGTTCGACGTCGAAGCCGACGCCTTCGGTCAGCCGCGTCATGGTTCCGCCGTCACGCGGCATCCGCCAGATGGCCCCTTGATAGGAAAAGGCGATCTGCGTTCCGTCGGGCGAAATTCGCGGGTGAATGCCGCCAAAGGCGGCGGGGAGTTGTTGCGAATCCACGGCCGTTGAAAGCGGCGTTGAATTGGACAGGGCGAGCGTGGCTGCGAGGCCAACTGCCGTCAACAATGCGAGAATAAGGCGGTGCATGATGCCATCTCCACCGTGAGTGATGCGTTGATCCTGCGCCCGTTCCCGAATGAACGGGAAACCATCGGCACACTTAACACACGGTCAACCTACCAGTGTGTTGCTGCCGATTCAATGTGGCGCGAGATTCAACCATCACTCTCCGGCAGAGTGACACGAGGTGCGACGATCCGTCTTCGAACTCGTCCGAAACCCCGGTTGCGACTGTTCTGAAGCTTACATTCAATCGCCCGTGTTACCCGTCAGAGGGTTTTCGGACTACTTCTAAAACAGTTCGGTAATCGGCTCCCCTTTGTGTGCGACGGTAAACGGTCGCCGCGACGGGGACTTGACGATCCGCTTCAATGGCAAGCCCAAACCGTAGGCGATGGTTGCGTTGAAGTCGGGGACGGCGACAAACTTGTCGGCGACTTCTTCGCCGGTCTCGTCGGTTTCGCCATAAAACTGCCCGCCTTGAATGCCGCCACCGGCAATCAATCCGCTGAACGCCTTGGGATAGTGATCCCGGCCGACGTTCTGGTTAATCTTCGGCGTGCGGCCGAACTCACTCGCAACCACGACCAGAGTTTGATCGAGAATCCCGCGGTCATCCAGATCGGCAAGCAACGTCGCCAGGGCCTGATCGAGGATCTCGGTGCGTTCGGGAACGCGGACGAAGTTGTTCTGGTGGGTGTCCCAACCGCCCAGCGACACTTCGACGAACCGCACGTCGTTTTCGACGAGACGCCGCGCGAGCAGGCATCCTTGTCCGAACGGGTTGTCGCCGTACGACATCCTGACGGTTTCATCTTCGCGATAGATGTTGAACGCTTCCAACTCTTCGCTGCTCATCAGGCGGACCGCATCGTTGTAGGCATCGTTGTAAGAACGAACCTTCTTCTGATTGAAGCGATCACGGAATTTCTGGTCGAGTTGACCCGAAAGACTCAAACGTTTGTCGAACTGGGTTTGCTCGGTACCTCGGGGGAGTTTGCTGTTCTGCAAACCGGCCGTCGGATCTCCAATGGGCAGCGGCGAGTACGCCGCTTCCATGAAGCCGGCACCGGGATGCCGGCTGTCGTTGCCAATTCGGACATTGCCCGGAAGTGACTTGTTCGTGCGACCGGAAAGCGCCAGCAGCCAGGCCCCCATTGCCGGATGGCGAATTGTGCCTCGTTGCGTGTAGCTGGTTCGCATCAGGTATCGACCGCGTTCGTGAGCGCCCTGTGTCGAACTGAGCGAGCGAACGAGAACCGCTTTGTCCATTTGTTTGGCCAACTGCGGCAGGTATTCGCTGATTTGCACGCCCTTGGCGACAGTGTCAATCGCCTGGACCGGGCCTTGGGTCTCCGCGCCCGGGTGGGGATCGAACGTGTCGAGATGTGTCATCCCGCCGCTCATGTACAGATAAATGATGTTTTTCGCAGGCTTCTTTCTCGCCGGGAGTTCCTTCGCTTCTCCGGTTTCGGCTGCGAAGGCTGTCGCGGCACCGGCGACTGGAAGCAGGCTGACACCCAAGCAAGCCTTGGCGGCATAGGCGGCGAAATCACGTCTTGAAACATTGTCCAGTTTGTTGAGAAGGTTTTTCATGATCAACCTCATTTATGGTTTGTGCGTGTCTTTTGTTTTTGGCAAATTCTTAGCGGATGACGAAAACGTCATTCCGAGTTGGATCGTGAACCGAGTGATTATTGAACGAACATGAATTGCCGCGTGTTGAGCAACGACCAGATCACGTCTCTGACGCCGGAACCGTTTTTTCCTTCCATGTGTGGAAGAACGAGTTCCGTTTCCTCTGGCGTCGGTCGGCGATTCAGGATGGTGACGAAGATCACATCGAGCTGCTCTTTCGGATCTTCCACGTCCGCCAGATTCTTTTGCAGCTGCGAATTGCGGCTCGTCAACTGAGTAAACATCGGACCGTTCAACAGGGTGAGGATTTGCGGGACGGTGGCTTCGGTGTTTGCGTTTTCGATTGTTTCGCGATCCGATTGCCCGAACTGACGCAGGAAATGTCCCGGTCGTGCCGGCGATTCGACTTCCGAGGCGCGGACGAAATCTCGCGGGAAGCCAGCCCAGCGGGGATCGGTCTCTCGCTGTCGCTGACGGGCGCGGTTGCGATCGCGCTGCATCCGCTGCTCTCCCGCGTCACCGAAGACCTGCTTGCGGATCTCGCTCATCTCGTCTCTGAGTTTTTTGACTGCGTCGCGATCCTGGGAACGAGCGGCAACGCGATACTGTTTTTGCAGGTCGCGGGTCCCTTCGATGGCGTGGTCACCCAACGTTCGGTCGCCCCGGGCGATCTGGTGCGCGAAAGCAGTGAAGTGGGCAGAGGTGAGCCGCTGTTCGTTGTCAGCCAAATGACAACAGGGCGGGTCCACATCCCAATCCCCGAAGCGGATGCCGCTCTTGTCAGCGAGGGCGACACCGTCACGTTAAGCTTCCCTTCCTTTTCAGCCGAAGAGCCGATCACCCATCCGGTGACTCGCCTGTCCCGCGAACTTGATCCCAGCACACGCACCATGTTGGTCGAAGTCGAAGTCGATAACGTAACAGGAAAACTTTTGCCGGGAATGTTCGGGCAGGCGACCATCAGCCTGTCGAACAAGATTGCCGCCAACATGCTGCCCGCGCGAGCCGTTCGGTTCGATGAATCGGGAGAGGCTTACGTCTATGTCGTTGGCGAAAACGACAAGGTGTCCGTGGTCAACGTAACAACCGGCATCGATGACGGTCACTCCATCCAGATCCTCACTGGTTTGCAATCGGGACAGCAAGTCGTGGATGCCCACCTGAAGCGATTCACCGACGAGCAAAAAGTGACAGTCCTCAGCGACTGATCCCTCATCAACATCATAAATCAAGAGCGCTCTTCATGGGTCTGATCAACTTCTCATTGCGGAACCGTTTTGCCGTATTGGCCGCCTCGATCGCGTTGTGCCTGCTGGGCGCTGCCGTCATTCCGGGCGTCACGATCGACATTCTTCCCGACTTCAAGAAACCTGTGGTTGTCAGCTTCTTTTCGTATCCGGGGTTGCCAACTCTGGACATGGAGAAGTCGGTCAGTTCCCGCGTCGAACGGGCGCTGACGCTCGCCGGAAAGATCGAACATCAGGAGTCGCGCACCGTTCCCGGTGCGGCCATTATCAAGGTGTTCTTCCAGCCGGGAGCCGACCCCAGTTCGGCCATGAACGACATCGTGAATCTCGAAGCGAGCGACATGTTTCACCTGCCGCCGGGAATCGAGTGGCCGTTCACCTTGCGAAGTGAACCATCGAATTTGCCCGTCGTCCTCGCCGCCATCTCAGGCGAAGGGATGAGCGAATCGGAACTTTACAGCATCGGCTACTACGCCGTCCGTAACAAAATGGGCGGGTTAAAGGGCGTTCAAATTCCGCATCCGTTCGGCGGAAAGTTCCGCCAGATGATGGTCTATGTCGATCCAATCAAATTGCAGGCTCACCACGTGAGTGCCACCGACGTCGTCGAGGCACTGAGAAAATCCAATCTGGTGCTGGCAGCAGAAACCGCGCGGCTGGGCGGCACCGATTATCAGATTCATCCGCGGAACACGTTGCCGACACCGGAAGACATTGAGGCCATTCCGGTTGCCGTGCGCAATGATCGCCCCATCTTCATTCGCGACTTGGGGCGGGTCGTCGATGACGCCGCCCTGCAGTACAACATCGTGCGGGTGAACGGCAAACGGAGCGTTTATTGCCCGCTACTGCGTGAGCCGGGCGAGAACACAATCGAAGTTGTCGATCGTATCTACGAGGGCATCGCCACCGAGATTCCCAAGATGAAGGAACGCGGCGACATTCCAGAGAATACCGAGGTCACCCTGGTCTCCGACCAGTCGGGCTATATTCGTAACGCGATGAAAAACCTGTTTAATCAGGTGGGGCTGGGTGCCATTCTGGTAGCCGTGGTCGTGATGGTGTTTCTCAGGCGATTCTTGCCGACGGTTATCATCGTATCCACAATCGCACTCGCGATCCTGATTGGTGGTCTCGGCTTTGCCTACACCGGACAGACCATCAACGTGATGACGTTGGGCGGGATTGCGTTAGCCATCGGCACCGTTGTCGATGCCGGCATTGTGGTGGTCGAAAATGTGATTCGGCATCAGCGGATGGGCAAGTCGCCACTCGACGCCGCTCGTGACGGCACGCATGAAGTCTCCGGCGCAATTCTGGCGGGGACAGCGACGACGCTGGCGGTGTTTCTGCCGGCCGTCTTTCTCACCGGCATGATCAAATACCTGTTCGCGCCGCTGTCGCTGGCGGCCACGTTTACGATTGGAGCATCCTACGTTTTGGCCCTCACCATCGTGCCGGCCTTCTGCGCCACGTTTGTGCGCGAACGCATGCGAAAGCAGGATGGCCCGAACGATTCTGGGGAATCATCCAACATCGACGACTCAATACCACGCGGGATCTACGGCAACTTCCTGAGCGTCGCGCTCAAAGTCCCGGCACTCACCGCGTTGGTCATTATCGCAGTTGTTGGGGCGTCGTTTTCGTTGTTGCCATTGTTGGGAACGGAATTGTTCCCCGAGGTCGACGCCGGCACGTTTGAGCTTCGTATCAAGACCGTCCCCGGCACCGAACTCATCGAGACAGAGAAGCTTGTTGCCCGCATCGAGAATACAATTAAAGAGGTCATTCCCGCGAACGAGATCGAAACACTCATTGCGAACATCGGCCTACCGGTCGGCAAGGGGGCCGGTTTTTCGACCGTACTCAGTTCCAATTCCGGACCGGATACCGCTTACCTCATCGTCAACCTCAAGCAGGAAGGCCGCTCGACCAGCACACAAACGTACGTCAAAACGCTGCGAACCAAGTTGGCCAATGACTACCCGCTCGAACAGTTCCTGTTCGTGTCCGGCGGGATCGTCAACATGGCGTTGAATGAAGGCGTGCCGACACCCATTAGCGTTCAGGTTTCTGCCGGCACACTTGGCCAATGCCGCGATGCCGCCGAGAGAATTGTCGATGTCGTGAAACAGATCCCGGGAACCGAAGACGTTCAAATTGCGCAGTCGCTGGACTACCCTCAATTCGACGTGCAAGTGGACCGCACGCGTGCAAAGTACCTTGGCCTCGATCAGGAAGAGGTCGCGCAAACCGTGCTGACGGCACTTGGCTCCAGTGTGGGATACGCACCGACGATCTGGATTGACCCCAAAAAAGGCGTCGACTTCTTCATGGGTGTGCAGTACGAATCGAACGAATTTGAGTCGCTCGATGAGATCCGCAACATTCCGCTGTCGCTGAATACCCCCAACGGCCCCGTCACCATTCCGTTGTCCAACATCGCGACAATCAAGCGAGTGAACATTCCCGGCGAAATCGCCCATTACAACATTTCCCGCGTCAACGATGTGCACGTCAACGTCTCGGGACGGGATGTCGGTTCGGTCGCCAGGGAAGTCGAACGTGACTTGGCGGGCATGGAATTTGAAAGCGGTGTGACCCCAACCATTCGCGGCCCGGTGGAAACGATGCGATCGGGAATCGATCAAATCGGGCTGGGGCTGCTCGTTGCCGGCGCGCTGGTTTATCTCGTGTTGATGGCCCAGTTCCGGTCGTTCATCGATCCACTCATCATCATGCTGGCGGTACCACTCGGATTGGGCGGCGTGCTGGTCGTTCTGTATTTCACCAACACGCACATCAACATTCAGTCGCTCATGGGCATCCTGATGATGATCGGCGTCGTTGTGAACAACTCGATTCTGTTGGTCGAGTTTGCCAACCGTCGCCGGGCCGACGGTTTGTCGCCGCGCGATGCGGCGATGTCGGCCGCACAAGTTCGTCTGCGGCCGATTCTGATGACGTCGCTCACGTTGATTGCCTCGATGCTGCCGTTGTCAATTCAATTCGCACCGGGCAATGAAGCGATGATTCCGCTGGCCCGCGCGCTGCTGGGAGGCATGGTTGTTTCCACCATGTTGACGCTCGTCCTCGTGCCATGCGTCTACTCACTCGTGCACCGCCGCTCCGCCGTGGCAACTCCCGCTGCGTAGTTCTGTGATCGCTTGGGTGCCAACGTTCCCAGTGAGGAACGCCTGCGCCGGCGTGCTGCGATGGCTCGCCGACCCGGAACGTCACGTCTCGGACGCCGCAAAGTTGTTGCATACCCCCTATTCTTCCAAATTCGTTCGCCTCGCCGCTAAATCTTAATAGATTGGAACGATCCTCATAACCGATACTAACTACACCGACACCGCTTCAGGCCAGGGCGATTGCGCCACACTGGGCAACTTGGCATAATTGGAGCATTGGTGTTTTCACCGCTTGCTGAGGAGAAGCAATGGTGTTGTGAAATGCTATATACTCCGGAGCCTATGTGATGTC
>CAUZOL010000148.1:0-15352 GCA_963581435.1 Planctomycetota bacterium | reverse complement strand
CAGGTCAATGGAGACATTGACGTCATCGGTCCGCCCAGCGACATCTACAGTCTCGGCGTCTTCCTCTACGAGTTCTTAACTTGCGAGGTACCATTTGACGGCCCAGCGGTCGCCGTTCTTGGCCAGATATTGACGCAGGAACCACAGAAGCCAAGTACGTTCCGCGCCGATCTCGATCCCAAGCTGGAGGCCATCTGCCTGAAGATGATGGCCAGACAGATCGACGACCGTTACCGGACGATGCGAGAGGCAGCAGCAACGCTCTCTGATTTTCTAAAGAACAGAAGGCGAAATACCGGCCACGCTTCGCTGCCGTCACTTCCAGCTGCCGCGCGCGACAGCCAGGCACGACGCGACACGGTAGAGAGCGACGTCCAACGTCAAACTTCGTCTGGGCGACAATTACCGACATCGCAGACTGTTCCAGGGCTCCGCGCCGCGTTTCAGACTTCCTCTGCCAAATTTAGCCATACGCTGTTACGCCTTCCCGGATGGGCAAAAGGCGCGATCGGAACGGTCGTCGTGATGTTGCTGGTCTATTGCATCAGCCTTCCGTTCCACGCTGACAAGGCTCCAGCGATAGAGAATGGGGATCTGGACCCGCCCTCTCCAACCGAGTCTCCGTTTTCTGCCGACCAAGCGATTGCACACCAACAGGTCTGGGCGAAGCACCTTGATACCAAAGTCGAAATCACCAACAGCATCCGCATGAAGATGGTGCTGATTCCGCCCGGCGAATTCACGATGGGATCAGCCGATACGGACAATGATGCTGAGGACGATGAGAAACCACAGCATCTGGTGAAGATTACCAAGCCGTTTTATCTAGGCGTTTACGAGGTAACGCAACAGCAGTACGCAACGATAATGGGAGTTCGTCCGTGGCAAGGTAAGAAAGACGTGAAGGAAGCCCCCGACTACCCGGCGACTTATGTGAGTTGGCACGATGCGCTGGAGTTCTGCGGCAAGCTGAGTGAGCAGGAAGGCGTGGTCTATCGCTTGCCATATGAAGCCGAGTGGGAGTATGCCTGCCGTGCAGGAACAGCCACGATTTTCAGCTATGGGAATGATACGTCCAAGTTGGAAGAGTACGCTTGGTTCCGCGAAAATGCTGACCGTGCTAACGAGAAATACGGTCACCGTATCGGTCAAAACAGCCCCAATCGCTGGGGCTTGTTCGACATGCACGGCAATGTTTACGAATGGTGTCAGGACTGGCGCGCCGATTATCCGCAAAAAGATGTGGTTGATCCGAAAGGGCTAGAACGGGGGACATTGCGTGTGCGGCGTAGCGGTTCGTTCGGGTCGAGTTCAACGAATGTCCGTTCTGCCAACCGTGGCGGTTCCTCACCGAGTTCTCGTTCTGGATATAATGGATTCCGTGTGGCCAGAACCGTCCGCTGAGTCGCTGCAGTTCATAAGCTGCGACTTGTTGAGTCGCAGCTGTGTGGGTGTTTTTCTTCGTCTTGACAGAAACACCGCTTCGCACCACAATCCCGCCCCTCTCTCTCCGGACTCCCATTGCACAACTCGATTCTCGAACGAAGAGTGTCCTCTTCGGCGGAGGTCTTTGCGCGCATGTTCTATCTGTTGCGGCCTTTCCGTTTCCTGGCCAAAGCCGTCACCTCGGAGAATGCTCCGCGGCAACTGGCGTGGGGATTCGCGTTGGGTGTTCTCATTGGACTGGTTCCCAAAGGCAATCTGATTGCCGTCGCGCTGATGATGATTCTCGGTGCAACCCGTGTGAATTTGGGAGCCGGCATGTTGGCCGCCTTTATCTTCTCGTGGGTTGGCATGCTGACCGATCCGCTGACGCACCGCGTGGGGTTGGCGATTCTCGAAATCGAATCGCTGCGGCCGTTTTACATGTCGCTCTACAACTTGCCGCTGGTGCCGTGGACCCACTTCAACAATTCCATTGTGCTGGGCAGTTTGTTGCTGGGAATTGCCCTGCTGTATCCCGTCTACCGCCTCACCGAACCGCAATTTGAAAAGTACGCGCCGAAACTCGAAGAGCGGCTGAAGAAATTCAAAGTGGTGAAGTTGCTGTGGGGAACCGAATGGGCCGGCCGACTGGGGAGTGAATAATGCGCTGGGGATATCTCGTTCCGCGTGTCGTGATTGTGTCGGCCGTCTGGCTGTTTTTTACGTTTGCATTCGACCCGCTGCTGCGCTGGGGAACTGTTGAATCCAGTCAGCAAATGACCGGTGCGATGGTCGATCTTGACGGTATGCGCACGAAGTTCTTTCCCCCGGCGATTGGCATTGGCCACGTGAAATTGGCGAATCAAGCCGAGCCGATGACCAACCTCGTCGAGTTCGATTCGTTTCGGTTTCATCTAGACGGCGATGCGCTCATGCATCGCAAATTTGTGATTGAAGAGGGAACACTGACCGGGCTGAAGTGGGGAACGCCGCGCAGTGAGTCGGGACAACTGCCCGATCAACCCGCACCCGATCCAACCGCAGCAGACACCGGGCCGGGACTGTTCGACGGCTTCGGTGACACGGCCAAGGACTTAGGCCAGGACTGGCTTGCCGAGTTGACGAATCGTGCCGAAACGCTGGCCGACCCGCGGCAGTTTGAATCGGTTCGCCTCGCCGAAAGCATGCAAGACGACTGGACGGCGCGATTCCATTCGTACGAAGAGCGAATCAAGGCGTTGGAAGCCCGGGTCAAGGAACTGGAAAAAACAATCAAGAACGCCAAAGGCTCCACCTTCGAACGGCTGCAGGAATACGACAAGGCCCGCCGCGAAGTGAACGAGTTATTAGCCGAAGCCGACAGGATTCGCCGCGAGATTCCCGGTCTGGGGAAGCGGGCAAACGAGGACTACCGGGACATCGATATCGCGAGAAGAAAGGACCTCGACGAACTTCGCGCCAAGTTGAAAGGATTCAAGCTCGATGCCGAAACGATTTCCGACGCGCTAATTGGTCCGGAACTCCGCGCCCGTTTAGCAGAAACGATCGATTGGGTGCAATGGTTCCGTAACAAACTGGCCGCCGTTCAGAACCAGCCGGAACCGGAACGGCTGCGAGGCAAAGACGTTGATTTCTCGAATCCTAACAAACTGCCAATGTTCCTCGTTCGCAAACTCAAGTTGACCGGCGAAGCCGACATCGGCGGCGAAATCGTTCCCTTCAAAGGACTCATCAACGACATCACTTCCGATCCCGTTCTGTATGGCAAGCCGATGGTTGTGCAGCTGTATGGTAAGAAGACGGCCACCATTCAGGTCAAAGCAGTCATTGATCACACCACGCCGACACCGGTCTACGACATTGCCGTGGCGTATTCACTGCCGCAGCGGAGCGAAATGCAATTGGGCAAGCAGAGCAAGGTGATGTTGAATCTGGCGGCTGACAAGACCGACTGGCTCGCCGAGTTTCGGCTGCAAGGCGATCAACTGTCGGGGAAACTTAACCTGCGGCAATCGCCCGTTTTGGTCACAGTGAATGTTGAGAAAGAAACCAAACCGGAAATCAAACGCATCCTCGAACAATCGCTCACCGGAGTCGATAACATCGAAGCGACCATCGCGTTGTGGGGTCCGTACAAGAAACCAGAATGGAAAGTGAAGTCGAATCTCGGCCAGCAGATTTCGGCCGGCATGAACGACATCCTTTCACGCGAATTGGAAACGAAGCGGCAGGAATTGGCGTTGAAGGTTGATTCGCTCACCCGCGAAAAGATGGCCGAGTTCGACAGGATGCTCAACGATCAATTCAAGACGCTGGTGGCCGACCTCAACCTCAGCGAACAGAACGCTCAAAAACTCATCCAACGTTTGGCCGACCGCTCCGGTTTGAACATCGAAAAGCTGGGCAACAAGCTGGGGCTCGACGAGAAACAGGATGAACTGCTTCGCAAGAGCGGACTGGACAAGCAGATTGATCTGGAGAAGTTCGACCCGAAGAAGCTGTTTCCAAAGAAGAAGATCGATTTCAAGAAGTTGTTCGATTAGCCGATCCGTTCAGGATTGTGGCCGCTTGCTCGACGACCTGCCACGCCGTCATTCGACGTGTTTCTCGCGCGATTGACCGTATTCGCCGGTAGAATCGGCACACTGTGCCTCGATGTGGGCGGCTGCGGGGTGAAAACGTCGGTCTGCTCTTCCCGGCCGGTGACCGGCTGTGCGAGACTGAATGTTGTCTCTCTGACAAATCAGTCGATGACATGTGTGCATCGGGCCGCAGCCTGCTGTGTGACGGTGGGTGTATTCCAACTGCGGCAGAGACGTGGTCTGTCTTGTCCCGGTCGGCAATCATGCTCTTGTACTTTGCGGCGTGTCTCGCGCCGGCATTTCTAATCTCGTTTGTGGCGACGGCTGCCATGCGCAGGCTGGCGCCGCGCTGGGGGCTCATCGACCAACCGGCCGATCGCAAAATGCACACGTCGCCAACACCGTTAGGCGGCGGCATTGGAATCTGGCTGGGGATCGTCGTCCCGTTGGCGTTGACGCAGATCGTCGCGCTGTTGCTCGCGCGCACATCGGAATTGCCCGGTTGGTTCCCGGCTGAACTTGAAGTCCTGCTGGATGGCGTCGTTTACCGTTCGGGGCAGATGTGGGCGATAATTGTCGGCGGCACAGTCCTTGCCGTCATGGGACTCATCGACGACGTCCGAGATCTTCCCTGGTTGCGGCGATTGTTGGTTCAGTTGGCAGTGGCGGTCGCGCTCACGATGGCCGGAGTGCGGGCAACGCTGTTCGTGTCGATTCCCTGGTTGGGTGGCGCGGTGACCGTTCTCTGGATTCTGGTCCTCGTCAACGCGTTTAATTTCCTCGACAACATGGACGGACTCTCTGCTGGAATCGGTCTGATCGCCGCAGCGATGTTTGCAGTCGTCATGCTCCGCATGACCAGCGAACCACGGTGGTTAGTCGGCGGAGTTCTAATGGTGATGGTTGGTAGCCTGGCGGGATTTCTCTGCCACAATCGCGCGCCGGCGCGGATCTTCATGGGCGATTCGGGCAGTTACTTCGTCGGACTGCTCATCGCGTCGATGACCGTGCTGGGGACATTCTATGAGAAAAGTGCAAGCGTTTCCGGCCCGCACGTGATGTTGGCACCGTTGTGCATTCTTGCCATACCGTTGTACGATTTTTGCTCGGTCATGCTGATTCGTCTTCGCCAGGGTCGCAGTCCCTTCCATGCCGACAAGAGCCATTTTTCGCATCGGTTGGTCGAACTCGGCTTGCGACCGAGTCATGCGGTGTTGACAATTTATCTGGCGACACTGACAACCGGGTTGGGTGCACTGCTTCTCTACGAGGTGAAGGGGTGGGCCGGCGCGTGGCTTGTCGTGGCGCTCATTGGCTGCGTGTTGGCGGTGGTGGCGATATTGGAAACCGTCGGACGTGGTAGAAACGGCGACTCGTGACGCGGAGGGATGCGTGACAGTCACGCCCCGCCAGCGGGTCGGCTAAATCACTTGAAACTGGCCACGGAACGGTAGATGGCGGCAAAGAGAACCACAAAGAGATCCAAGCGTGTCAAACCGGCACTCCGTACCGAACAACCCGCCGAGAGCATACTCGGTGAGCTGTTGTCGCTGACGGTCGGCCTGTTGCTGGTGGTGCGGATGCTGGTCCCCACCGAGTCGGCCGAAGATGGCAGCACACTATGGATTGTTCAACTCTGGTTGGCGGCCGGCCTGTTGTGGGCCTGGAATGCGTTCCGCGAACGTGACGACCGCATTCGTTGGGACCGTCTCGATGTGGCTTTCTGGGTGATCGTCCTCGCGCATGCCGCCTCCGCCGTTGCCGTGCTACTGAATGGAGGGCAGAAGCGGGCGGCGATCAACCTGACCTGGGAATGGGTGGGGTTGGGAGTCTGCTTTTTCCTCATGCGACAAACGGTACGCACCGGCTCGGCAGCGCGTCGCCTGGTCGGGGTTATGGTGTCCGTCAGCATTTGTCTTGCAGCGCTCGGCCTGTGGCAACATTACGTCTCCTTCCCCGAAACCAGAGCGGAGTACAACCAGAACAAGTACAATCAGGAATGGTTGCAGGAATTCGGCGTTCCGCAGGAACCCGCAGCACGGGCGATATTTGAGCAGCGGCTCGAATCGAGCGAGCCGTTCGGCATGTTTGCCTTGGCCAACACATTCGCCGGCCTGTTGCTCGTCTGGTTCCTTGTCGCGGTGGGAACAATCGCCTCGGTGTGGAAAAGACGTCCAGGTTGGAAAGAACTGATCGCTCCGGCATTGGCGGTCGGCTGCGTTGCCTTCTGTCTCATCCTGACGAAAAGCCGCACCGCCTCGGTTGGTCTGCTGGCCGGTCTTACGGTTTGCGGGGCTTATCATCTCTGGCGGTCGGACGGCAAACCGATGAGATTGTTCGCATACATGGCCGTGGAGGGCTTGGCACTATTCATCATGTTGGCAGTTGCCGCTGTCAGTGGTGGATTCGATGTCGCCGTCATCACCGAGGCCCCCAAGTCGTTGAATTATCGTCTGCAATTTTGGAGCGGCACTTGGAACGTCCTGTGCGACCGACCTCTGCTGGGGACCGGCCCCGGCAATTTTCGACATCTGTATTTGCAATTCAAACTGCCGGCTTCGAGCGAGGAGATTGCCGACCCGCACAACTTCGTGCTGGACATTTGGGCCAACGGCGGCATCCTTGCCGTCATTGGATTGCTCGTCTTTCTGTTTTTCGTCGTTCGCCGCCTGCGATTGACGCCCAACGAAGTTGCCGAGTCGATGCCCACCACGGACACAATTGCCGGCCGTAACATCCGGCAGGGAATCTGGAGTCCTCTCACAGTCGGCAGCGGTCTGGCGTTTGCCGCCGTCTTTGCTGTATCGTTTTTGGCTGGCGACGGTTTCGACCTACGGCTCCCGACGTTGATGCTCGGATTCTTCGCGTTGCTCGCATTTTGTGGACGGATTTCCAACTCTTCTGCGGCATCGAGCGTATTCCTGGTAGCGGCAATTGTCGGCTTGATGACCCATTTGATGGGTGCCGGCGGAATTGAAATGCCGGCCGTTGTGCAGACACTACTTGTGTTGGTGGCAGCTGCGGTTGTGTGGAATGAGGCCGATCCCGTCGAAACGGCGGCCGTTACGCAGCAACCGAAGAAAACGCTCGTTGTGGGAGGCCTGTTTGGAGTGTTGTTTGTCGTCTGTCTGCTTTCGGCCACATTGCCGGTATTCAATCGTTGGGCATTTGTCGCCTCCGCTGATGCAACTGCCGTCGGTGGTGGAGACACAGCGAAAGCCATTCGTTTGTATCAACAGGCTGCTGAAGCCGATCCATTCTCACCAGTTCCCCCGCGAAAACTTGCCGAGTTGTACTTCGTCCGTTGGCATGCCCTGCCGGGTGATACGTCTCGCGAGTTTCAGCGGGCTGTCGGTTTGCAGGAGGTGGCGATTGAATTAGATCCGCACAACCCGGGAAATTTCTATCGACTCGGCCTTTGGTATCGCGAGAGACATCGTCGCACCGGTGAGGAAGAAAACTTGAAACTTGCTGCCCGCGCGTTGCGAAAGGCGGTCGCCAGATACCCATACAGTGCCAATTTTCGTGCCGATCTTGCCTTGACCTTAGATGCTGCTGGGGATTCACACGATGCAGCAATCGAGGCCGCTGCGGCCCTCAAACAGGACGCGATCAATCACCAGCAGGGACATCGAGACAAATTTCTCAACCAACGAACCATCGACGCTCTGCAGGATTTGTCGTCCCCATCGCCCGAAACCAACCATGCGGTTGATCCGAATTGATCCTGCCCGGCAGTCGACTACAATTGATCTACGCCGTTGATCTCTGATCGACGACATTCCTTTATTCTCAAATTCATGTGAGCGGCATTATGGAATCGCACCCTCTGACAAAAGTCGTCGTTGGCATTGTGGGGCTGGGCATCGTCGTTGTTGCAGTTTGGTTTGGACGCTCAGGCGGCAACATGCCGGTTGAAGGCCCCGGCGATCAACCGGCGGCAGACGCGCCCGCCGAAAACGCAGCAACGAAAACAGACGATCGCCCGCCCATCTCTCCCGAGGGGCCTTACCCGGCGGTGAAGTTGGACGAAGAGAAATACGATTTCTCGATGATGGCCGTTGGAGGCAATGGGTCCCATTCGTTCGTGATACACAACGTGGGGCAAGCACCGTTGATCCTCACAAAGGGGAAAACCACCTGCAAGTGTACCATTAGTGATGTGACGGCCGGCGAAATTCCACCGGGCGGTTCGGCTTCCATCGACCTCACATGGAAAGCACTCGCTGCCAATCCACAGTTCGAGCAAAGGGCGACCATCTACACGAATGATCCGGAAAATTTAGTACTGAATCTGGCGATTTCTGGAAAAATCACGGAGGTGATCGAGGTCAATCCGCAAGGAGCATGGACTCTCAACGAGCTTGCCGTGAAATCGGAATCGACAGTCAGTGGCGCCATTTTTTCACACATTCTTGATTCATTCGAAATCGACGAGACACTGCTGTCATCGGACTCATTTGAAGTTGAAGTCGAGCCATTGCCTGCTGAGCGACTCAAGGCCCTGGAGGCCAAGAGTGGCTATTTGGTAAACGTCAGCGTCACCCCAGATGTGCCGATTGGCGTGTTTCGTGAAAAGCTGACATTCAAACTGAAGACGCCCGACACCGATCCAATTGAGGTTCTTATCGAAGGTCGGCGAACAGGCCCGATAACTTTTCTGGCTGCTCGCCGAACACTTTGGAGCTTGAGACACATGGCGATCAACCTCGGAGAATTCGATGCAAAGCAGGGAGCCAGTGCTTCGTTATTGCTTTTCGTCCGTGGATTGGAAGACGAAGAATTCGAAATCACGTCTGTCAAATCCGACCCCGCCGATCTGCAGGTTGAGCTGAAGCCGGATCCTACGTTTCAAGGAGGGGGGCGAAAGAAATACGAGCTCCAATTCAAAGTCCCCCCCGGACGACGCCCCGAAACCCGAGCTGTTTCTCGACCGGCTTCAGTGGAAATCAAGACCAACCATCCTGAGGCAGGAACACTCAGATTTCGGATCAAATTCATCAGCCGTTAGCGGGTTTGGGTCTCATGCCCCCATTCGCCTCAAACAAAAACTCAGTCTCAGGACACGCTTAAGAACGGAAATTCAGCAGATGCCAAAATGTACGATTGCGGATGTCGATGTCGCCAACAAGACTGTCTTAATGCGTGTCGATTTCAACGTTCCACTCGATGCCGACGGTCGCGTCACCGATGACCGCCGCGTGCGGATGGCTTTACCATCAATTGAGTCGGTGCTGCAGCGCAACGGTCGAGTGATTCTGATGAGCCATCTGGGCCGCCCCGAAGGTCAGCCGGACGGCAAATACAGCTTGAGACCAGCCGCCGAGTGCCTGGGAAAGCTTCTCAATCGCGACGTGAAATTCGCCACTGATACCGTTGGACCGGATGCGCAGTCGCAGTCGGCGGCGCTAGAAAACGGTGACGTTCTCGTGCTGGAGAACCTGCGGTTTCAGCCCGAGGAAAAGAAGGGCGATGGAGAATTCGCCCAAACGTTGGCCCAAATGGCCGACGTTTACTGCAACGACGCATTTGGTACTTGTCACCGCGAACATGCTTCAATGGTGGCGGTCCCCGAAGCCATGACAGGCAAACCGCGGGTTGTCGGTTTTCTGGTAGAGAAGGAAATCAAATACCTCTCCGACGTAATTTCCACGCCGGAGCGTCCCTTTGTGGCGATTCTCGGCGGAGCCAAAGTGTCCGACAAAATCAATGTGATTGAGAAGCTGTTGACGATCTGTGACCACGTTCTTGTCGGCGGTGCAATGGCCTACACATTTGCATTGGCAACCGGTGGCCGTATCGGCAACAGTCTCGTCGAACCCGACAAGACCGACCTCGCCCTGCGACTCATCAACGATGCTGGTGACAAGCTGAAACTGCCGATTGACACTCATTGCGGGGACGACTTCAGCGGCGATTGCAACAAGACAGTTGTCGCGGCCGGCACGATTCCCGATGGTTATGAAGGGCTCGACATCGGCCCGGAAACCGCGAAACAATTCGCGTCGATTGTCGAAAATGCGAAAACGGTCGTCTGGAACGGGCCGATGGGCGTGTTTGAAATGGCCCCCTTCGATGCCGGCACACAGGCCATCGCCGAAGCAATCGCCCGCTCCGATTCGACGAGCATCATTGGGGGCGGCGACAGCGCGGCGGCAATTCAGCAGTTAGGTTTTGCCGACCGAGTTTCGCACGTCAGCACGGGAGGCGGAGCCAGCCTGGCAATGCTCGAAGGAAAGGCATTCAAAGCAGTCGATTTGC
This sequence comes from Planctomycetota bacterium, assembly GCA_963581435.1. Classification (GTDB taxonomy): domain Bacteria; phylum Planctomycetota; class Planctomycetia; order Planctomycetales; family Planctomycetaceae; genus JABISG01. The sequence continues at coordinate 5,084 of CAUZOL010000148.1, read as the reverse complement.
TTGACGACTGCTAAAGCAGTTTCAGAAGCGGCGCTCCGAATCCTCGGCCGGCTCCGAGGCGAGTCGCGCTTTCCAGTCGATGCCGTTCACCGCTTCTGACACGGATTCGGCAATGTCGCTGACTGCTTGTTGCGACTGACGCCGCAGCGATGCCACTTTTCTCACTGCGATGCCAAGATATTCGCGGCAACAGTGGCACGTCATGCGGTAGTCCATCCTGGCCCGGTACGCCACCGAACTGAAGACGGGCATGCGATCTTTCTGCTCGACCAATGCAAACGTGGCTGCCGCTGGGACCGGCGCGATAACTGGTTCGGCATCGACAACGGGAATCGGTGCTTCGACCGGAATGTCGAGGGCGACAACAGCCGGTATCGGTGCAGCGATCGGCGGATCAGTCAGCGTTGCTTGAGATTCCGATTGGCCAGGCAGCGGCGCTTCGACCGGTCCGTCGAACACGACGGTGTCGATAACGGCTGTGTCAAAACCATCGGGATAGTGGCATTCGCCGATCCCGCGCACTGCTGCCACAATCCAGGATGACGCCGAAACTCGGGACTGAACAACGCCCCTCGGACAGCCGATTTCGGTCTCATCGGCAAAGTCCTCCGACAAGATACCGTCAACCGGCTGCTCAACAGCCGTTGCTTGCATCAAGATGGCAACCGCGCTTCGAGAGTGAGAACCCGGCTGCTCGGAAGGCGTCTCTTTGTGCCCACTGTCCGTCGACCAGACTGCCACAAACAGGCCGGTGATCAGAATCAGCAGCATCACTTGACGGCTGGTTGGTGATGTTTCCGGCATGGGTGTACTTTTCAAGTTTGGCAATGCTCAGCAGGAACGGGATCGGCCCGTAGCGGCTGTCTGCCTGCCAAGTTTGCAAACGCCCCACAATTGGAGCGGCCGCGTTGATACCTGTCTTATGGGTTCTATCGGAGTTTTTCAGCCAGGTCTTTTGGGTAAGACGAGGTGATTGGGTTAAATCGGGAAAGTGCGTCGTTTTCCGCTGAAATTCCTGCCGTCCGGCAAAAAGAGTCCGCACTGGTTCTTTTCGCATCACCTGGCGACCGTTATGCTGGCGTTTGGTCCTGAAAGTTCGAGTCAAATCATGTCACAACCGCTGTTGATAACTCCTGTTACGTCTCCTATTTGCGGAGCGATTCGTCCGCCGGGGTCGAAAAGTCTGACCAATCGGGCTTTGATCGTTGCGGCGCTCGGCAAGGGCGTTACGCGTTTGATAGGTTTTCTCGACAGTGATGACACGCGCGTGATGGTCGAGGCATTGAATCGGCTCGGCATCGAAGTGCGACACGATCGACAGAATTGTGTTGCCGAGATCGGTGGAAGCGATGGACGGCCGCCTGCAGATCGGGCCGAACTGTCGCTCGAAAACAGCGGCACCAGCATCCGTTTTCTCACCGCACTCTGTTCGCTGGGAAGTGGGACCTTTCGCCTCGATGGCAACGCCCGCATGCGAGAACGCCCAATCGCCGACCTGGCAAGCGGGTTGAATGCGCTTGGCGGAGATGTCACCTGTGAATTGGATACCAACTGCCCACCGGTACTCGCTCGCGCGACGGGTCTCGCTGGTGGAACGGCACGAGTCGCGGGGAATATTTCGAGCCAGTTTCTTTCGGCACTGTTAATGGCGGCACCGTGTGCGCACAATCCGGTCGAGTTGCACGTCGAAGGAGAACTCGTTTCCCGCCCCTATGTCGAAATGACACTGCAGGTGATGCAGGCATTTGGTGTTGCCGTCGATGAACGGCAACCGGGGCGGTTTCATGTTGCACCGCAAAGCTATCAGGCCCGCGAATACGACATCGAACCGGATGCATCGGCCGCCAGTTATTTCTTCGGCGCGGCGGCCATCACCGGCGGCGAAGTCACCGTCACTGGATTGACGAAAGACTCGCTGCAGGGCGATGTCCATTTTGTCAGCGCGCTGGAACAAATGGGTTGCCACGTCGATTGGAAATCGGACAGCATCACGCTCACGGGAGCACGGCTACAGGGAATCGATGTCGACATGAATGCCATCAGCGACACGGCTCAAACTCTGGCCGCCGTTGCAGTCTTCGCCGACGGACCGACGAAGATTCGCAACATAGCCCACGTTCGACACAAAGAAACCGACCGCATCGAGGCGACGGCAAACGAACTTCGCCGGCTGGGTCAAAACGTCGATGTGGAACCGGACGGCTTGACGATTCATCCCGCCCCAATCCAACCGGCCACGATCCAAACCTACGACGATCATCGTATGGCGATGAGTTTCGCGTTGGTCGGTTTGAAGGCTGCAGGTATTCAAATCGCCGACCCCGAATGCACGGCGAAAACGTATCCGCGATTCTTCGACGATCTGCAGACGCTGTGTGAGGGCGAAGCATGAATGGGCCACGCAGCGGAAATAAGGGAAATCGCAGCGGTCAGCAATCGGCCAAACCGGCCGACGCGCGGGGCGTTGCGTTGGCCGTCTTGAACGAATATCGCCAATCCAAAACATTTGTGGCTACGTCGCTCGACCGACTTAGCACTGCGGCGGAACTCTCTCCGCAGGATCGCGGTCTCGCCGGCGAAATGGTGTATGGTGTCGTGCGAAGGCAAGCAACGCTCGATGCGATCATCCAGCCGTGCGTCAGTCGGCCCCGCCATCGTGTCGAGCCGGAATTGTGGACGCTGCTGCAACTTGGCACGTATCAACTGGTGCTGCTTTCCTCGATTCCTTCGCATGCCGCCGTCAACGAAACCGTTGAACTCGCCGCACGACTGGGGAAACGACAGTGGACGGGGATGATCAACGGCGTGTTGCGCGCGATCGACCGCACCATTGAAAACGATTTCACCGAAGATGCCGCCACCGATGCCGTGCCGCTGGCCGATGGCCGATTTCTGAAACTCAAGCAACCCGTGTTTCCCGATCCGGCAGCTGATTTCGCCGGCTATGTTTCGCAGGCATTCAGCTACCCCGGTTGGTTGATCAACCGTTGGACCAGGAGATTCGACCCGCAAGAGGTGCAGCGGTTGGCGTTCTGGTTCAACGCGCCGGCCAACCCCTTTCTGCGCGTCAACCTGCTGAAGTCCGATGCAAGGCAAACGCTGGATGTACTCGGCGAAGCCGACATCGAAGCCTCACCCGGCGCACTGCCCGAATCGATTCGGCTCGATAGCCGCGTCCGGGTCGATGCCCTCAAGGGGCTGAAGCGGGGGTACTTCACTATCCAAGACGAGTCGGCCATGTGTGCGGTCGATTTGCTCGATCCGCAACCGGGCGAAACGGTGCTCGATTTGTGTGCCGCCCCGGGAACGAAGACGACACACATTGCCGAGCGCATGCAGGACACGGGAACAATTATCGCGACCGACGTTCAGCCCGACCGGCTCAAACGCATCACCGGAAGTTGCCACCGCTTGGGAATCTCAAACGTGCAGGCGATGCCCATCGAGCGTGACGGCAGCGATATTCCCGACGGTCCATTCGATGCCATTCTGGTCGATGTTCCCTGCTCGAATTCGGGCGTGTTGGGCAAACGGCCGGAAGTTCGCTGGCGGCTGAGTTCGACCGATTTTCACGAGTTGCCCGTCATCCAACTCCGACTGCTGGAAGCGGCCGCCAAGCGACTCAAACCGGATGGCCGACTGGTGTACGCAACCTGCAGCATTGAACCCGAAGAAAACCGCGAAATCACCGCTGCTTTCATCGGGCAGAACCCCAAATTCCAGTTGATCGAAGAACGCAACCACTCTCCCGGCCAACCGGCCGACGGCGGTTACCAGGCGTTGATCCGCCGCGTTTGACAGAATGACAGCCGCGCAGCGGCGCGCCCTTTTACGAGTTGCACTGGGGCCAAACCGACAGCAAGCTGTCGTAGGTCGTCTTGTGCAGCCGTTCGACAGCGAGCTGTCGGTTTGCGTTCACGGCTCGCTCCGCTCGCCTCGGGTATGCCTGAAGAAGAACACCGCCACGCACCGCTGCAGATGGGGAACGAAGGCAACGCTTGAGAATGGTCATGCCCACGCGGTAGACTGAAAGGAGAGAAACTACGCCGTCGTTCTTTGGCGTTCGATGAAATCTGTACCCAGGGGTTGTTTTGATGATTAAGCCAGTTGCCGGTTTTCGAGTCGTTCTCTTGTGTCTGCTCGCCGTGTGCTGCCTGCCGACGGTGAGTAATGCGCAAAGCCCGTTTCCGGACAAGAACCTCGATGCCGTCATCCGCAAAATTCTGCGCAAGAAGAACGACAAAGATCCCATCAAAGATGACGAACTCAAAAATGTTTTCGTCCTGAAAGCGCGTGGAAAAAAAATCCAGAATCTGGCCGGCCTGGAGAAATGTGGCAACCTCGAACTGGTTCAACTCTCCGGCAACGAGATCACCGACGTCAAACAGTTGGCCGGTGCCAAGAATCTGTTGTCGCTCGATCTGTCGCAAAACAAAATCGCCGACGTCGCCCCGTTGGCCGGATTGACCCGGCTGCAGTATCTCAAGTTGGACGGCAACCAGATTGAAAACGTCGGGCCGTTGAAAGACTTGAAGAAACTTTCCGCCCTTTATCTCTCGAAAAACAAGATCAGCAAGATCGAACCGCTGGCCGGGCTGACGCGATTGGCGTCGCTGTACCTGGACGGCAACCCGCTGGGCGCGATAGTGCCATTGGCCGGTTTGAAATCGCTGTCGTCGCTCGACCTCAGGCAGACCGGCATCACCGACGTCGCCCCGCTTTCTGGCATGACCGAACTGCGTTACACCATGCTGCAGGGTAACAAAATCAGCAACATCGCCCCACTGTTGGCGATGGCCCAGAAGGACGCAGCAGGCGAAAAGCGATTCGCCCCCTATTGGCGCCTGTACCTGAAAGACAACCCGCTGGATGACGCCGCCAAGAAAACGCACATCCCGGGGCTGCAGAAGATTAATGTGCGGGTGAACGTCAAGGATTGATCGGGTATCACGCTTAGGACCGTTCGAGAAATTAATGTCACTCAGAAAGCCGTGATTTGTTAGGAGTGCCATCCAGCAAATTGTTTACGAATGATCCAGGGAGGCCAAGGATGGCTATTGCGGCATTTGAGCGATTCGATGAGA
>CAUZOL010000147.1:0-15409 GCA_963581435.1 Planctomycetota bacterium | reverse complement strand
GTCTCGACGCTCCGCAAAAACGACCTGAAAATCCTGGACGGCATCCAATCCGCCTTCCACCAGTCCCCCAACCTGCCAGCGCACATCTTCGTCACTGGGTAGTTACGTTTAAGGTTCGACAGGTTTTAAAGAGTGGGCGATACGGGATTCGAACCTGTGACCTCACGGATGTGAACCGTGCGCTCTAACCAACTGAGCTAATCGCCCGAAAATGTGGGTTTCCAATCAGACCGGAAACCCTCGAAAGGTTTCCAGCGATCCAATCAGAAAACCTTAAATATCAGCAGCATCTAACATACCAGCACGAAAAGCCGGTTTCATTGAGCCATGTGAACACAGTGCTCTAACCAACTGAGCTAATCGACCTCGACCCCATTTTTAACGACTCGTTTCGTTCGCTGCAAGTTCGGGTGAAACGAGACTGTGTCGTCTGTTTCTCAGGTCGTTTTTGGCACATCGCCAACTCGACCGGTTGCGAATGGCCACTCGACAGCCTTGTAGGCGATTTCCAATTCCGGCGTTTCGTACTTCTTCTGACCGTCGGCCAGACTGTGCATGGCACGGTCGAGAATGCCAGTGGTTAGCAACGTTCTTTCCACCGGATAGGCTGGCTTGCCGGTGTGGACCATGTGCTCGATGGCCTTGACGAGGTATCCGAAGTGTCCGAAAGGCTGCGTTTCTTCGAGCGCTAAGACAGAGACAGCCGGTTTCGGTTCGCCCTTCAATTGTGCGGCAAAGCCGAACTGATGGGTGACGCCGTTGGCCATCGCCATCACAGCCTTCAGGCCATCGCGGTATTGAATGAGAAAGAGTGTCGATTTCTTGGCGAAGCGCTGTTCCCAACCGTCGCGTTTGAAACCATCTTGCACGGCCAAAGCCGATTCCATCAAATCGCGCGACCACCAGCCATCTTTCTCCGATTGCCAAATCGCATCGCCCCGCACAGCTTGAACCGATGCGACGCCGGTCTCGCCCCCTTTACGGCGTTCGAGCATGCACTGCATTCCTTCCAGCGCATGGAAACCGTACGCCTCCTCCCCACCGTAACCGATGCCGATGGCCGCCTGAACTTCACAGCCCATTGGTAGTGAGAGTTTCGGCTGTCGCCAGGCAACCGGGACCGATGAACCGGCCATGAAAGGGATCTTCATCCCCTTGGCCGTGTCGTACATGTGCCGGGCGTCTTTGAAATTCCACGCGAGGTGTTTGTCGTTGAAGAGCGGAACAACTTTGCCGTGTTTTTTGTAGGTGGCCGCAATCGCGTCGAAGAATCGCCGCCGGGGATATTTGTGCTGATGTGTTTTCTCGGTGTAGGGATAATCGCCGTGCTCGCCGACACTCAACACGCCGGCGACCGGAATCCCCTTCCCACCAACAGTGACGGCCCCTTCGATGGTGTCGAAGATCGGCACGTTGTATTTCTTCGCCAACTCGCGACCCAGCCCGCTTTTGGGCAACTGATCGATGTACAGCGACGCCAGACGGAGACCCGGACCAGGTCCGCCTTGCTGATCGAACCCTTCGAGAATCTTGCCGAAGATGACGTCGGCGTGCGAGTTGCGCTTATAGACGGTGGTGACCCCTGCGACCGGTAACCGCTCGCCTTCATCCGCAGCGGTGGCATGCTGCCACGTTGCTCCCAACGTTGCCAGTCCAGCCCAACCGGCCGACTGCTGCAGGAATTCGCGCCGTCTCAAGTGCTGAGTCATTGCCGTCTCCGGACTGTCACCAGGAAGTCCCACCAACAGGCGGCGGGAAATGAACTTTTGGTTTCGTTCGTTCGCACAACACCAAGAATACCAGTCACGACAGCCCATGCACACACTGCCGCGACGGTCGAGTGGCCGGGGCTGGAGTCTTTACGAAGCCCCGGTTTTCGATCAACAGCGACAAAACCGGGGCTTTCCTCCGGTCCAGCCCCGGCCACCCATGAGATGTTTTGCAACTGCGTCTAGTGAAATTGCCTGGCATTCTTGGTAAAATGGGCAGTGAATTCACCCGCCATGGATATGGTATCATTAGTCAAGTTGAAACAACTCAGTTAGGAACGACCAACATGTTGACCATGCGAAATCTGCTGCTGCACCTTGTCCCCGTCGCTCTCTTGTCGTTGCCGGTGGCCCAATTGTCGGTGGCGGCGGCGGGCGAAAAATCGAAGGACGTTGAAAAAGGTTTCACCAAACTGTTCAACGGCAAGGATCTCTCAGGCTGGAAGATTGCAGAGGACGGGAAGTTTGAAGTTGTCGATGGCACGATCCGCGTCAGCGGTCCCCGGGCTCACCTGTTTACCGTGAAGGAATTCAAGAACTTTGAATTCCGGGCCGAAGTCAAGACAACTCCCGGTAGCAACTCCGGCATTTACTTTCACACCAAGTTTCAGGAAAGCGGTTGGCCGGAACTCGGCCATGAAGCACAAGTGAACGTGACGCACGGCGACCCGGTAAAAACCGGTAGCCTGTACAACGTAAAGAAACTGTTCAAGACGCCCGCCAAGGACAACGAGTGGTGGACGCAAACTGTCATCGTTAAGGGTCAGCGGATCATCATCAAAATCAATGACGAAACTGTCATCGATTACGTCGAGCCGAAAGACGTTAAGGGCGGACGCAAATTGAGTAAGGGTTCGTTCGCGCTGCAGGCCCACGATCCCAAGAGCGTCGTTTTCTACCGCAACATTCGCGTGAAGGCGTTGCCGGAATAATTGTGAAAGTTACTCGTTCCCAAGCTCTGCTTGGGAACGCCCACTTTGCATACCGCACACGGGTTGGGAGTTCTGCGGCCCGTCGTGCGAAGCAGAGCTTCGCGAGTTGGGGTTCCCAAGCTGGAGCTTGGGAACCAGTTGGAATACCCTCGGACTCAATGTCCGGGGGTTGTTTTTTTCTCGAACGGCTGGACTCGCGATCCGATGCGACTGGGATACAACACCAACGGCACTTCGGATCATCGTTGGCCGGAAGCGATTCAATTGATGGCCGAGATCGGTTACCGCTCGGTGGCGATTACGGTCGATCACGATTGCCTCGATCCCTTTTCGTCGCGACTGGCCGACGACATCGCGGCGATGCGTGCGTTGCTCGAACAGAACGACATGATATCTGTCGTCGAGACCGGCGCTCGGTTTCTGCTCAATCCACGCATGAAACATGAACCGACCCTGATGAGCGCCACGGCCGATGAACGCCGGCTGCGGGTCGATTTCCTGAAGCGGTGTGTCGATATTTCCGCCGAACTGGGTTCCGACGCTGTGTCATTCTGGTCGGGCGTGCTGCGAGAAGACATACCGGAAACCGCAGCCATTGAACGCCTTGCCGCCGGTTGCCGCGAAGTTTGCGATTACGCGGCAATGAAAGATGTTCGACTGGCGTTTGAACCAGAACCGGGGATGTTCATCGCGACGATGGCGGACTACGCCAACCTGCTGGAGTTGATTGACGCGCCGCACTTCGGGCTGACGATCGACATTGGCCACTTGCAGTGCGTTGAAGACGAATCGATTCCCGATCACCTGCGACGTTGGTCCGACCGGCTTTTCAATATTCACATTGAAGACATGTGCCGCGGCGTGCACGAGCATCTGCCCTTCAGTGAAGGGGAGATCGATTTCGGGCCGGTGTTATCGACTCTCTGCGACATTGGTTACTCGGGTGGGGTCAACGTCGAACTCAGCCGTCACAGCCACATGGCCCCAATCATGCTGCAGGCATCGTATGAATTTCTGCAACGGATTCTGCATGCAGACGGTTTGGGATAGAGACGACGATCGTGAGAGGCATTCTCTAAGAATTCGCGACAGTCTAATCTCTCCAGGGAACAGCCTGCTTGGTGGGCGAAAAGAGATCGCTTGCTCCCCATGCGCTGCGACACGCGGTTCGGCCACGGTGAACTGGAGCAGTTTGCCAAGGACTAATCGGTTTTGAGTTTTCGTATTCGCGGTGTGGCTCTGATGCGTAATCGAGCAACCGCCGAAACTTGGCGATGTCTTGCGGTCGTCGTTCGGGCGCAGCCGACAGGCATTGACGGATAATCGCCACAATGCCGCGCGATAGTTCCCGTGTCGGTTGTTCCGAAGATGAGTATTCGTGCCGATACTTGCGGACGAGTGTCTCTGTTTTCGACTGACCGTCGAATGGCGTTGTTCCGGTCAACAATTTGAAAAGAATGGCGCCGAGGGCATAGATGTCCGATCGCATGTCGTCGTTGAATTGGTCGCAAATCTGCTGTGGCGACATATACTGCTGTGTCCGCAGCTTGGGCGGACGGCGGGGCAATTCGTGTCTCTTTCGGACTCGCTTCGCCGAAGTCAGGCCGGCTACTTTGACCCTGCCGTCGGATGTGATGAGTATGCTGGTGGGTGTGAGACCACGATGGGCAATTCCCATTCTGTGCAAATGTTCGACGGCGTCGGCAATGCAGCGAATGATGCGGACTGCTTCGTCTTCGGGCATTGCTCCTTCACGTTGGATGCGGCCCTGGAGCGTTTCGGCTTCGAGGAATTCCCGCACGAAGAAATGCATGCCGCCGTCCTGTCCAATCTCCAACCCTTTGACCAGGTTGGGATGACTGAGCTGAATGGCGAGCCGAGCCTGTTGGTAAAACCGAATCAGATCCGCGTCGTCGCTGGTCATTCGCGGGTGCAGTGTCGTGAGCGTGACATCGCGCCCGTCGGCCGCCTGAGCGCGGTACACCGAAACCGATGCGTCACAACCGATGCAGCGGAGTAGGCGATAATCGCCGACGGTTTCCAGCATGGCCGATCGGAGTATTGCATCAATACCGACCGGCTGTTGAGAAAGCGCTGTTTGAGGAAGAGTTGAACCGCCCAATGTCTCACCTTCCAATGGCAGACCGCATGAACACCAAAGACCGTCGCACGTCGATGTCAAGATGACCAAGCAGTCAGCCAAAAGCCCCAAGACATGTCGGTGAAGAAGAGGTCAAGCCGCCATCGTTGAGCGGCTCTGCCAATGAATACCGAAAGGATTCGAAAGCCAGACACGAAAATCGAAGAAACCCAGAGATTCCGATAAAACGTGGCCCAATCCGCCAATGTCACTATACGGGCGAATCGTTTTCCCATGGAAAACCGAGTCGATGACGATCCGCCAGCTCTTCTGCAACGGGGGGAGTGTGAACGAGGTCAATCGGCACACCGCCTACTTAGCCACCGGTGATTACACCGGTGGCTCGCGCGGTCATCATTCCGCCAGCGCTTTGGCGACATCGGTGCGGTAAGCGGTCAGTCCGGGGACAATCCCGACCAGCGATGCCAGCACGATCAAAGCCGGCAGCACCGTCAATTCGATCGGTTCAAAAGCGAACGGATCGATCAACAGGCCCGATTGGGCGGCCACGTAGGGTGCTGCGGCGAACACCAGTCCGTGTCCCATCAGTACGCCGAAAACTCCACCGCCGACGCACAACAACAACGACTCGGCCAGAATGATGGAGAACACGGTGCGCCGCTGCGCACCGAGCGCCCGCATGACGGCAATCTCCCTCCGGCGGTCGGACATCGAATTGTAAATGCTGACAAAAATGCTGACGCCGGAAACGACGATGATCAACCCGGTCATCACCATCAGCACCTTGCGGATGTTGCCGACAATGTCCTGCATCAGCTCTCGCATTGGCACAATCGGGTTGACCGCCTGCGCTTTGAAGCCGCGTTTGAATTCCCCTTCAAAATCACCGAGGAAGGGAGAAGGAGCGTCGGCCGGCCAATCGGGTGGACGTTTGCAGTTGATGAGAACCGCCGTCACTTCTTTCTGCCAGTCTTCCATGCCGTGGACGTGTGCGCCCGGTTTCGGTTTCAGCGTCTCCGGATCGGTCTGGTCAAGTTCAGGGTGTCCCGGAATTCCCTCGGTGTAGAACGCCTTAAGCTTGATAAGCGTTTCGTTCGGCGGACGGTCGTGTCCGGCGATGGCGTAAAAACCGTTCAGGTGAATGAAGACCGTTTTATCGTTGGGCGTGCCGGTTCTCTGCATCACGCCGCGTACGGTGAAAACCTCGTCGTGTTCGTGGTCGCTTTCGGCACCGCCGTGTACCAGCTTGAAAGTACTCGCCTCGTTTTCGGGCGTATTAGGATCATCAACCCGCCAACCGTTTTCCCGCGCGACCTCCGACCCAATAATCGCATCGAACGAATCACGAAAACCGGAGCCGCGAATCTTGAACTTGTGGTCGGGGGCATAGTCCAACACAAAGTAATCGGAGACCGTGCCAATGATTGGGAATCCGCCCTCTTTGGTGAAATCGCCAAGCGCAAAGGGGACGGCATCTTCGACGCGCGGGTCGTTCTTGAGTTCCAGATAATACAGATACGGCAGATTTTCGATGGGTTGCTTGAGCCGGTAAACCGTGTTGAGCACCAGTTGCAGGCCGCTACCCTTTCGGCCGACAATGAGTTCGTAACCAATTGACTGTTGGCTGAACATTCTGTCGATGATTCCGTGAATCACCAGCACGGCTACCATCAGCATGACGCCGAGCGCCACGCTCAACGATGTGAGCGATGAAGAAAGCGCCCGCTGCTTGATGCTCTTGTAGGCGATTGACATTAGATTCATGCTGGGCCTCCTGCTGCAGTGGTTGCATTTGAGACCCGGTTGATTTCATCCAGACGGGCGACGCGGTTGAAGCGACTCGCGATCTCCGGCGAATGCGTCACCAACAGCAGCGAGACATTATCGGCGGTACAGGCTTCGCGGATCAGCGTCAAAATGTTCTCCTGGTTGGCGCGATCGACGCTGGCCGTCGGTTCGTCGGCCAACAACAGCGAAGGCCGATTCGCCAAGGCTCGCGCGACGGCAACACGCTGCTGTTCCCCCACCGAAAGTTGCCCGGGCCGGTGGCCGGCACGCTTGGAGAGTCCGACGCGATCCAACAATTCATGCGCTCGCCCGCGATCGGCCTTTCCGCCGCCAAAACTCATGCCGAGCAACACATTTTCCAAGGCCGAAAACGCCGCCAGCAGGTTGAAAGTCTGAAAGACAAACCCGATCCGCTCCGCACGAAAGCGGTCGCGGGACACTTCGGGTAAGCCGTTGATCTCGACACCATCAATGACGACGCGGCCGGCATCGGGCGTGCTGATTCCGGAAATCACATTCAGCAGCGTCGTCTTTCCGCCGCCACTTTCTCCCACCAGCGCCACCTGCTCGGAATCACCAAGTTGAAAGTTCTCTATGTCGAGTATGGGCAACGGCGTGCCGTCCGGCTCGCGGTAGCTCTTCTCAACCCGTTCCAGCAATAAAGACATGAACTCTCCCAAGCCCACGGGCTGCGTCCCATGGGAAAATCATTTAGCCGTCCCGCTTGCGGGACGTGTCGTCATACGCGTTCGTTTTCCGTCCCAAGGGGCGCAACCCGTGGGCTTTGTTTTCATACGTTAGCGAATGGCCATTCGTGGGACAAATCACTCGGGCGGCCAGCCGGCTTCGCCAATTAGCTTGACGAAGCGGCAGCCACAGACGTTGCGGACCGTCGGCTCCGGTTCCTGGCGGGTGACCACGACAAGAGTCTGAACGGCATCTTCACCAATGGGAATGACGAGTCTCCCACCCACTTTTAATTGGCTCAGCAGCGGGGCGGGAATCATCGGAGCGGCAGCGGTGACAATAATTCCGTCGAATGGCGCACGTGTCGGCCAGCCGAGCGTGCCGTCACCGATGCAGAATTCAATGTTTGCGCTGCCGATTGTGGAAAGCACTCTCCGAGCCTTCACCGACAATTCCGGCAACCGTTCCACTGTGACAACTTCGCGGCAAAGCTTCGAGAGAATGGCCGCCTGATATCCACTGCCTGTGCCAATCTCCAAAATGAGTTCGTCGCCAGCGAGGGCGAGTTCCTGCGTCATCAGTGCAACCATGTACGGCTGGCTGATGGTTTGCCCCAGACCAATGGGCAGGGCAGAATCGTCGTACGCCCATGCTTCGAGTTCTTCCGGCACAAACAGATCGCGACGGGTCGCTTCGACGGCATCCAGAACGCGGCGATCATGTAAACCGGCCCGCTCAAGCGTCGCCCGCAACTCCGCCTGTCGGCTGTGGATGGACATCAGGCCGAGGTGTCGTTGGATGCTGGTGGTACGGCGGCGGTGGCGACTTCCGGTTGCCAGTCGATGAGCCTCAGTTCCACGTTTCGCCGGCCGCGAAATTCGTTAATCGACGCCGCAAAGCTGATGGAAATTGGCCCGTCAACTGCTTCAATCTGTTTGGCCCATTCACCTCGGCCGAACGCGACAGCGCGCAACACCGTCCCGTAATGCCGAACACGCAGCGACAAATGTCGGTCCCCGTCCCCCATCGTTCGCGGTGGCTCGGCCAGTTCGACACGCGTCGCGGCGAACACGGGTCGCGGGTTCTCCTGGCCAAAAGGCCCGAGACGGTCCAACTCCGTCACGCCACGTTGAGTGCAATCGGCCAGACGAACTTCGGCATCGATTCGTAACTCGAGGTCGCGTTCGGTCACTTCGTGATTTTCAGCGACGAACTCACAGAACGCATTACGGAAGGCCTCGATATTATCGACGTGCATTTTCACGCCGGCTGCCGCCTGATGTCCGCCGAACGTTATCAAATGCTCCGCGCAGGCCGTCAATCCTGCGTGCAGATCGAAACCGGCAAACGAACGGCCCGAACCCTGCCCAACGTTCGTCTCGCGATCAATCGTCATCAGAATCGTCGGCTGCTTGAAGTGTTCGGCAATGCGATTGGCCACAATCCCAATCACTCCCGCGTGCCAATCCGGGTGTGCAAGCACCAACGCTTCTCGATTCTGCCAATCGGGATTCTCTTCGACCAACTCTTTCGCCTGCTTGAAGATCCGCCGCTCCACCGTGCGACGATTCTTGTTGAGTTCGTCGAGATACTGTGCCAGTTGAACGGCCCGTTCCGGGTTTTCGGTGGTCAACAGTTCGACCGCCAATCGCGCCTGACCTAACCGTCCGGCAGCGTTCAATCGCGGTGCGATTGCAAAGCCAACGTCGTCGGCGTCAAGCTTTTTGTTCTTTTCGATACCGGCCACCGCGAGCAGCGCCTTGAGGCCGGAGTTGGCATTCTCCAGCAGACTGCTAAGTCCGTATCGAACGATCACGCGATTCTCGTCCACCAGCGGGACCATGTCGGCGACCGTGCCAATGGCCGCCAGACTGACGGCCGCTTTGAGAAACTCGCGCATGCGGGGCGTGGCTTTCTTTCCGTCGCCCAATCGCTTGCAAATGGCCCACGCCACCTTGAACGCCACACCCGCCCCGCACAACTCACCGAAAGGATAATCGCTGCCGGGAAGCCGCGGATGCACCAGACAGGCTGCTTCGGGCAAAGCAATCTCGGCCGGCGCGCCGTTCGTTTCCCCTTCGACGGATGCCGTAGCAAACGTGTGATGATCGGTGACGATTAACTCCAGCCCCAGTTCGCGCGCCAACGCGGCCTCTTCGAGACTGGCGATTCCACAGTCGACACTGATAACAACTTGTTGCGGGTCTTCTTCGTGAAACCGGCGAATGGCATCGCAGTTCAGCCCATAGCCTTCATCGAGTCGCGAAGGGATGTAGTATTCGACCGTCGCGCTGGCCAGCTTCAGGCAATGCCACAAAATGCTGGTTGAAGTCATACCGTCGACATCGTAGTCGCCGTAGATCGTAATCCGGCGGCCCGCTTTCACGGCGGCGACAATTCGGTCGGCGGCTTCGGCTGCACCGGGCAACTTGTCCGGCTCGTGCAAATCGGTCAGGCTCGTGTTGAGGAACGTCAGCGCTTGCTCGGCCGACTCGTATCCACGGGCGATGAGCACCTGTGCCGTCAGCGGCGCAACGTTGAGTGCCCCGCTCAGCCCACGAACGCGGGATTCATCGTGCGGCAAAAACCGCCACGTTTTGGCTATCTGCTGCGTCTTTTCCACAACACTCCCTCGATATGATTCCGGCCGACGGGCCAACGCTTACAGGTTTCAATCGCGAAGGCGCATTACAACAAAGGCACGCGATCCTGTCAAAGGGACGGGTGTTGAGCGAACCGGGCGGATCGGTCTGCCAATCTGCCGGACGGGCCACCCTGCTTTCGCTTGTTGCTACGAGGTTTGGTACGATGCATTGATTGATTTGATCGAGTCACAACACCCGGTCGATTAGCACACCAATTGTCCGCCGCAGGTTGGTGAGACAATTTGTGTGGGAATCCGCTTTCACGATACAGGAGATTGAGACGATGGTTTTCCGGTTATTGGCAGTAATGTTGATTGGCAGCGCGCTGGCGGGCCCGGTGTTTGCCCAGCCCGTTGTTTACGAGGGAACAGAAGGCCCCGGTCAAGGGAAACACATTGTGTTCCTGGCCGGCGATCACGAGTACCGCTCGGAAGAAAGCCTGCCCGCACTTGCGCGAATTCTGGCGAAGCACCACGGCTTCAAATGCACGGTGTTGTTCTCGGTCGATAAAAAGAGCGGCGAGATCACGCCCGGGTCGAGCTACATGCCGGGAACAGAAGCGCTCGACACCGCCGACTTGATGGTTATCTTTCTTCGCTTCCAGGATTTTCCTAAAGAGCAGATGCAGCCGATTGTCGATTATCTCGATCGCGCCGGGCCGATTGTCGGACTCCGGACATCGACGCACGCCTTCAAAATCCCCAAGGATTCCGAGTTCGCAAGATTCGATTACCGATTCGGCGGTGAGGATTTCAAAGGGGGATTCGGTCGACAGATTCTGGGCGAAACCTGGGCCGGACATTACGGCCGAAATCACGTGATGAGCACGCGGCTCGATCTGACGCCGAAAGCGAAGTCACACCCCGTGATGCGCGGCGTGTCGAACCCGTGGGTGCAATCGGGCGGCTACTGGACGGTCCCCATGCCGGACAGCGAAATCCTCGCACTCGCGCAGCCGCTGGAATCGATGAAGCAGGATTCCAAACCGGCTGAAGGCAAGAAACCGTGTCCCGGCGTCTGGGTTCGCAATTACAAAAACACAGCCGGCAAATCGGCCCGCGTGTTCGCCAGCACTTACGGCGCATCCGAGGACATTCTCAACAACGGCTACCGCCGCATGTTGGTTAACGCCTGCTTCTGGGCCGCCGGAATGGAAGAGGAAATCATCGCCGACGCCAACATCGACTTCGTCGGCAAATACCAACCCACAACGTATCGATTCAACGGCTACCGCCGCGGCGTAAAACCGTCGGACATTGCGGGGTTTGATTCACCGATTTTGCCGATCAAGCAGCCGAGCGAGACACCGCAGAAGAAATAAACGCACTCTGATGCACGCAACGAACAAGACGACCGGAAAGTCCGTCGCGCCGCGTGATCCGGCGTTTGCTCGTTATAGTTTCTGCGACAATCCGACGCCCATGCGAAACTGACCGAGCCGATCGCAACTTCGCTCCCGCTGGCGCTCAGGTAAGATTCACGCTGGCTGCGCTTCAATTCTACTTCTGGAGACAACAACGATGCGACAAGTGATTTCGGTTCTTCGACAAATTGACTTGGTGCTGGCAGTGGCTGTCATGCTCGTGGTGGCAAGCTATGCAACTTCAGCGACTGGTGCAGAAGAGAAAGCTAAGCCGAAGCGGATTGCGCTTTGGGATGGCAAATCGGAAACGCGCACGGGGGCGATCACCGTGCATCGTCCGGCGAAAGGTAATGGGGCGGCGGTGGTGATTTGCCCGGGGGGTGGGTACGGCGGTTTGGTCACCGGGGCGGAAGGGCACGGCATCGCTCGCTGGCTTAACCAACACGGAGTCACCGGAATCGTGTTGGAGTACGAACTTCCCAAGGGGCGGCCGTTGGTGCCGCTGCATGATGCACAACAGGCGATTCGCATGGCGCGTGCGAATGCCAAGGCATGGAAACTCAATCCGAGTCGTATTGGAATCATGGGGTTTTCGGCCGGCGGGCATCTGGCATCGACGGCAGGAACTCATTTCGATGCGGGCGATCCGAAAGCGAGCGATGCGGTTGGCCGTGTGAGTTGCCGTCCGGATTTTTTGATCCTGGTTTATCCGGTGATCACGATGGGGCCGCAGGGACATGGTGGTTCACGGCGAAATTTACTGGGAAATGCCCCGACGGATGAATTGAAATTGTTGTATTCCAACGAAAAACAAGTGACGAAGAACACGCCGTCCGCCTATCTGGCTCATGCGAAAGACGACAAGGTGGTCCCCATCGAACACAGCCGCATGTTTCACCGGGCACTGAAAACGCACAAGGTGGCAAGCGAATTATTGGAGTTGCCTAGTGGCGGTCACGGCCTGAACCGCTACAGCGGTCCAATGTGGGACGCGTGGCAAACCGGATCGCTGCGGTGGTTGGCCGCACAGAAGATGATTCCCGCGGCTGCGGCGAAGGTCAAGCGGTGATTGGCGCTCGTGAGGCGAACTTGATCGACTGAGTTATTACAATTTACCACGTATGATTTCATGTCCATCCTGCAATGCCGAGCAGACCGAAACGAGCGTGTTTTGCTCTGCGTGCGGTGCTGCGCTGAATCCGGAACTTGCTGCGACTATTATGCACGAGGCCGCTGCCTCTTCGGCGGATAGCAGCGTTCACTCCTCGCCGTCCGACAGTTCCCATCATGGGCGGTTCCTGCCGGGGACGAAGGTTGCCGACCGTTACCGCATTGTCTCGCTGGTCGGCAAAGGGGGCATGGGCGAAGTCTACCGGGCCGACGATCTCAAACTCGGTCATACGGTTGCGCTGAAATTTCTTCCGAAAGACCTTGCCGACGATCCGCAGCGTTTGGAGTATTTTCATTCCGAAGTCCGGCTGACGCGGCAGATCAGCCATCCCAATGTTTGTCGCGTTTACGACATCGGCGAGGTCGATGGGCAACACTTCCTGTCGATGGAATACATCGACGGGGAAGACCTCAAGATTCTGCTGCGGCGAATCGGCCGATTGCCGAACGACAAGGGCGTTCAAATTGCCCAACAACTTTGCGCGGGATTGGCTGCTGCTCACGAACGCGGAGTGCTGCACCGCGATCTGAAACCGGCCAACATTATGGTCGACGGTCGCGGTCAGGTGCGGATCACCGACTTCGGATTGGCGAAACTGGCCGACGATGGCGGGGAAGGGGAAATCGCAGGCACCCCGGCGTATATGGCACCCGAGCAACTCAGTCGCGGCGAAGCGACGATCCAGAGTGATCTTTATTCGCTGGGGTTGATTCTTTACGAACTCTTCACCGGTAAGGCGGTTCACAAGCCCGGCTCGATTCCCGATCTGATGCGCGCACATGAAGAGTCTTCGATCTCGCAGCCGACGAGCCTTGTGAGCGATATCGAGCCGGCGGTTGATCGGGTGATTCTTCGCTGCCTGGAGAAAGAACCGCACGACCGGCCGCAGTCGGCGAATGCCGTTTCGGCCGCGTTGCCGGGTGGCGATCCGTTGGCGGCGGCGTTGGCAGCCGGTGAAACGCCCAGCCCCGAAATGGTTGCGGCAGCCGGAGGCAGCGGCACAATGTCGCGGCCTGTGGCGAGCATTTGTCTGGCAATCGTCCTGGTGGGTTTGGCCTGTTACGTTCTGGTCGCGGGCCATTTTTCACCGACCCGCAATATGCGCAAAGTTGCCCAGACTTTGGTCGATGATGCTCATAACACTTTGACGGCGCTACAGCTTGCCGATCCAGGCAAACCGCCCGTCGATGAGGCTTACGGTTTTTCTCACCCCAAGGAGGGAGAACCAAAGGATCTGGAGTTCTGGCTTCGCCAGAGTCCCAAGCCGCTTACCCCCAATGTGGTCAAGTGGAGTTCCCGTCGCACTGTGACGTTGACCAATCCGGGGGCCGTCGTCCCAGGCATGATTTCACTGCGGTTAAATCACGATGGTTTACTCCGCGAGTTGCATGTCGTTCCCAAGTCGATAGCAACCAACAACAATCCTGTCGTCGAGGACCCAGACTCTGAGCGGGATCGACCTCTGTTTGAATTGTCAGGGTTGGTCGTTAATGAGAAAGAAGCAATTACGGACAACTTTCGTATCACCAAATCGGTGACTTGGCGGCCACCCGATTTTGCCAACGAGGTCTATTCGTGGATTCCCAAGAATGGGGAGCAGACCGATGTTGCCCGCATCGATGTGGCGAAATTGAACGAGCGCGTCGTCTATTTTCGCGTTCGCAAGTCGCCGAAGGAATGGCCCACGTTTTGGGGTTTCGCCCCCCTTTCGTTCGTCGCGATCATCATGTCCATGTTTCTTGCCTGGCGGAATCTTCGTGCAGGACGGAGCGACAGGAAAGCCGCCTGGCGATTGGGTGTGTTCATTTTCACTGTGAACCTTGCGAGTTCGCTGTTGTCGGCACATCACAGCATCAGATACATGGACCACGAGATGACGCTGATTCTTTCGGCAATTTCACGGTCTACTTTCAACGCGCTTCGAATGGCAGTCTATTACCTTGCGCTCGAACCGCTGGCTCGCCGATATTGGCCGAAGATGTTGACCGCCTGGAGTCGCGCTGTGGCCGGTCGATTTCAGAATCCGATTATCGGCCGAGAGATCCTGATTGGTGCAGCCGCCTTTGTCATCTTCAAGACGCTTGCAGGCACCTTCGACGCCTATCCACAACCGGAAACCGTCCCGGACAATCTATTGGGGCTGCGTTTTCTGCTCGCCCATCTGCTGAGTAAAGCCGGGGCAGGAATTGGCTTTGTCATCTACATTGCGATCATTATGGTTCTGCTGCGAATTGTGCTGCGGAACGAATGGCTGGCGCTGTTGGGCACGGTCGCCGTTTTCACTTTGGTGATGTTCAACAGCGAGTCTGTTGCCTGGGCGGGCATCTTGATTGTGTTCTTCGGAATGGTCGCCCTGTTCATAGCGCGGCTGGGAGTGATCGCAGCCGGCTCTTGCGTCTTCTGCAACGCGATCTTGTCCGGGTTTCCAATGGACAACAACCTCGTCGGTCCCGACGTGGCAGGATGCGTCTTCGCCGTGATGGTAATCATCGCGTGGGCGGGCTACGGTTTTTATACATCGGTGGGTGGCCGTTCGCGGTTTGCCGAGATGAAACTCACATAGAGCCGTCTGCTTGCGATTCCACCAACCAACGTGCGATCCCGAGTGACCGCTCGCCAAACGGGTCCGCATGCCGTCGCAGCGAGACGCACGCGACGAATCGGCGACGCTTCCATCGCCAGTCCCAGCTCGACAACGCGCATAAGGAAACGTGTTAGCCGCACTGCATTCTCACAGTGACAATTGGCGGATACAGCTGGCACTGCGCTGCTTTTCAATTACCGCGCGCTTCTCTCGAATGAACTTGGGGCATGTCGACGTATGCAACATTTTTGCATGGGCATGCAACTTTTTCACCCAGGGCAATCGCACGTTAAACTGCTGCAAAACCAGCGTAGATGTCATCGAGGACGCTCTCGTCCCAGCCTGCGCGGAGCCGTTTGCCGCGAATGT
>CAUZOL010000146.1:0-15457 GCA_963581435.1 Planctomycetota bacterium | reverse complement strand
GCGGATTTTCGCGCAGCCGGCTCGATGAGGTCTGCTCCCGACTCAATCGCCAGTTCCGTTTCGGCTTGATTCTCAAGAAACGCAAAGACGCTGTGCTGGCCCTCGAATGGCTGATTGTTCTCGTCACGCTCACGGCAACCGTGCTGCTTGTTGGTCTGCGAAACCCGTCGTGGCAGACATTGCCCGCTGGAGCAATGTCCTGGCTCTGGATCGCCGCCGAAGCATTGCTCCTCGTGGGAACTTATCTTGCCATACTGTTTGTCCTGCCGTGGTGCACCGCCCGGATTTTCGGCGAGGGGTTTCTCTGCCGTTCGTGGCCCCTCATCGCCTTGCTGATCAAAATCAGTCGGCCCGTTCTCGCGGTCCTCGCTCAAATCGGCAAGTTCACGCATCGGCTCAGCGGGAGGGAACAGGAAAGCGCTGAAGACGGTTTCCCCATGACCGAGGAAATCCGCGCAGTTGTCGAGGAAGGCCAACGCGAAGGCATGGTCGAATCGGCCGCCGGAACCATGATTCGCCGCGTGATGGAATTGCAGACGGAAGACTCCGCCAACGTGATGACGCCGCGGACCGATATGTTTTGTATCTCGGCCGATGCCACGCTGGAGGTGGCCCGCCGACAACTTCTCGATGCCGGACACACACGCGTGCCGGTCATAGGCAAATCGACCGACGATATTGTCGGCATTCTCTACGCCAAAGACCTGCTCAAATACCTCGACTCTGCCAACGGCACTTCGGTCAGCTTGCGAGATATCGTCAAGGAACCGTTCTACGTCCCCGAAACAATTGGCATCGACACACTGCTGGAAAACATGAAGCGAGAACACGTCCACATGGCGATTGTGCTCGACGAATACGGCGGCGTCGTCGGCCTTGTGACCATGGAAGACATCCTCGAAGAAATCGTCGGCGAAATTGCTGACGAGTACGACACCGAAGAAGAAGTCGGCATTAAGCCGATCGGGCCGAATGTCATCGAAGTCGATGCCCGGGTTCACATCGACGACTTGAACGAGCAGTTCAGTTTCGACCTGCCTGAAGATGACGACTACGACACCATCGGCGGATTCGTGTTCACACAACTGGCCCGCGTCCCCCTGCCGGGCGATCAGTTTCAGTGGCAAAAGCTGCGTGTGACCGTCCTCGATGCCGACAAACGCAGCATCAAGCGACTGCAGATAGAAATCGACGAATCACTCGTCACATCCACCGAAGAAAACTGAACTGCATAAAAAATGCCCCCAAAGCCCACGGGCCGCGCCCCGTGGGACCTTTCAATTCACCCCCCGAGTTCTTCCACCAGCCCGCGCAAAAACGGTTCCACATCGGTCACCAGCCCAACCGTCTGAAACGTTCCCCGGTCGGCCAACTTGATCACCGTCGCCGGGTTGATATCGACGCACACCGCCTTCACTCGTGCCGGCAGCAAATTGCCCACCGCAATCGAATGCAGAGTCGTCGCAATCATTAGCGCCATCGTCACACCGTCGAGCATCCGCCGCATTTCGCGCTGCGCCTCAATCACATCGGTAATCACATCCGGCAGCGGCCCGTCGTCACGAATGCTGCCCGCCAACAGGAAGGGCACATCGTTCGACACACAGTCGTGCATTACGCCTTCGGTCAACACGCCCTGCTCCACCGCCGGCCGAATGCCTCCAGCGCGGCAGATGCGGTTGATCGACCGCAGGTGATGCTCGTGGCCTTCTTCAATCGAGCCACCGTGTGTCATCGAGATACCAAGACTCGTGCCGTAGAACGACTGTTCGATGTCGTGTGTCGCTAACGCGTTTCCGGCAAACAGCACGTTCACAAAACCGTGCCGAATGAGATGACTCAAATGCTCGCGGCTGCCGGTGTGAACAATTGCCGGACCGCCCACCACCAGAATCTTGCCGTCTCCTTCGCGAGCGCGGCGCATTTCGGCGGCAATCGCCCGCACCGTCACAGCCTTCGGCTTCTCGCTCGATACGGTGCTGTTCATGAATCCAAACGCATCGTGACGGCCCGTCTCGCGCTCCAAAGGATGCACCCGTGTTCCCTCGCGGCCGACGACAAAAACATCCCCCTCCTTTACGTCCGACATCGGCACACAAGCCGCCGTACGATCCGACCCATCGACGCGAATGCCGCAATCCATCTCCTGCCCCGAAATCGGAATCCAGTCGCCGTCGATTCGGATGTCCGTGTCCTGGTTCGTCGTCGCGTAAAACCCGTCGGGAAATGCACCGTCCATGTCGGCGACAATCAGTCGACAGTCGGTCTGTGTGACCGGCACGGCGCCATGTTGCCCAATCGACTGCAGAATTTTATCGAGCAGTTCTGGTGTATCGGCCGACACCCGCAGACGCGCGAAACTCGGATCCGACCGCTGCGATCCAATCTGAATATCATCCGTCTCGAACCGTCCGCCCAGTTGAATAATCTCGTCGAGCACCTTCGGCAAAATCAAACTGTCGATGATATGCCCGGTCAATTCCACGTCTTCGACGTGCTCGCCGGAAGAATTTGTTTGATCCATCGCCGTCTGTTCTCCGTTCTTTGGGTACTTCCATCCTGTGACGATTGACAATTGCAGTTCGACGCCAGAGTATTGGAAGCCCCACGGCCCCATACCGTCAATCCCGGCCGTACGAAATCCTCGCAATCCGCACAAAGCCCACCCGATGGAAAACCTGGAAACTATCGTCAAATTCTTTGAAGAGTTTGTCAAAAACAGCCTTCCCAACGATCCGCTGTGGTCGAATGTCCTGCTCGCCGTGTACGTGATTGGCGGCATAGCGATCCTCGGATTCGCCGCCGACAAGCTCGTCAGCGAAGCCGTCGTCCTCTCCGAACGCTCCGGCATGCCGAAGGTTGTCATTGGAGCAACCGTCGTCAGTCTGGGAACAACCGCCCCCGAGGTGGCCGTCTCGGTAATGGCGACGCTCAGCGGCAAACCCGGCATCGCCATGTCCAACGCCGTCGGCTCCATCATCTGTGACACCGGTCTCGTACTCGGTGTCGCCTGCCTCATTTGCCCGCTGCGTCTGCCCCGCGGCATCGTCAACCGCCAAGGCTGGGTACAGTTCGGCGCCGGCCTGCTGCTCGTACTTGCCAGCTGGCCCTGGAGCGCACCGGCGGCAGCTTTCAACGGTAACCTGCCGCAAGTGATGGGGTTTGTGTTCCTCGGACTGTTGGCCCTGTACCTTTATTTCTCATATCGCTGGGCGAAAGATTCGAAGGATGTTGTGGATCTCGAAGAATTTGAATCCGACGCCAATGCCCCGCTGATCCTCGTGCTGGCAAAGCTCTTCTTGTCCCTGATCGTGGTCGTCTTTTCATCGAGCATCCTCATCCAAGCGGTCTCGATTGCTGCAGAACGATTCGGCATTCCGCCGGCAATCGTTGGCGGCACGGTCATCGCGTTCGGAACATCGCTGCCCGAACTGGTCACCGCCGTCACCGCCGCCCGTCGCGGCCACGGCGATTTGGCCATCGGCAATGTGATTGGGGCCGACGTCTTAAATGCCCTGCTGGTTGCCGGAGCCGCCGCCGCCGTCACACCGGCCGGGCTGACGGTCCCACCCGTATTTTTCCAAATGATGTTTCCCTTCATGCTCGGCATCCTGCTGGTCTTCCGCATCGGCATATTCACCTCAGGCGACTACCTCAAACGCCCCTTCGGATTGTTGCTGCTCACGCTGTACGCAGCCTACCTCATCACGTCCACCGTTTTCGGGATCAACTCAGCGCCGCTTCTCCAATAACCGCCAGCGATTCATCCATCGCCGTATGCCAATCGCGGCGTGGCACCAGTCCCGCTTCGCCGGTGATGAAACACAACCCCTCGGGTCGCGTTGCACAGCGTGTGGCCAGATCACACGCCTTCTCAACAGCCGCACGCAACCTCTCGGCCGTTAACGTCGCGGAGATGTCCTCATCGCCCAGCGACTCCAACACTCGCGCCGCAGCCGCTTCGCCACCGTCGAACAACGCCGCATCCACCCGACCGGGTCCGACATCGCGGTATGACGTCCAGACGCGTTCGGCGAGCGTATGAAACTCCCGTAGACTATCCGCCAGTCGTGTCTGCTCTTTCATGCTGCACTTCCTGAACCAAACAAAAAGGCCCGGCTTCCCAAGGGAAACCGGACCTCTGTTTTTGACGATCACAATGCGTCACCGACACGTCCCGCGAGCGGGACGGCTGAATGGTGACGAATCATCGACCACCGTTACGGTTTTTCGAAACAGCTTCGTGTGGCGTTCACGCAATGTTCGCCGTCGCACAAGCCGTCGTCGGGGCCGAAGATGGTTTGGGTTTTGCCGCACCAGAAGTTGCCGTCGCCAGCTGCTTCTTCTCCCGGCGGAAGGCCTGCGTTGATATACAGGCCCTTCGACAACAAGCTGCGGCAGCGTGCGCCGGTTTCGATGACTTTCAATTCCTCTGACATAATTTATCGCTCCGGTTTTCTGGACCGTAAGTCAGTTGTTGTTTTACTCTTAAACCTAATCTTACTCTTACTCTCCGTCGGAAATCAGGGGGCTTACGCCCCCCGCTCGCCGGTTAGAGACCTCCGGTTGGCAGGCCGGCTGCGGCGAGCAATGCTCGTTTGACGGCCGTCTTTGCCTGCCAGACCTTGTACTCGTTCTTTGAGAGCGGCCGGGCTGCAGCGACTGCTGCGCGGCCTGCTTCGTCGGCTGTCTCTTCGATCAACGGACGACCGATGATTGCCGAGGCCGCCTCGTGCGAGACCCACGGCGTGGGAGCAACCTGCCCCAGCACCACCTTGGCATCGCGGACGATTCCGCCTTCAATCTCCAGACTGCAAGCAGCGGCAACCAACGGCCAGTCGAGACCTTCGATTTCCAGCACTTCATAGGCAGCGCTCTGCTTCGCAAGTTGCGTACCCGAGCTAATTGGGGCTGGCAGCAACACGTGCGAAACAAACTGCCCCGGCTTCATCACGTTCACGCCCTGGCTTTCCGTTTTGGGAGTGATGTAGAAGTACTCCAGCGGCACGGTTTCTTCGTCTTCCGGGCCAGGACCGAGAATGCGGACCTGTGCGCCCAACGCAATGAGTGCCGGCGCAAAACGCGAGGCACTCACAAACTTGGCGGGGCCGTTGGCCCCTAGAATGGCGTGGTAGCGGTTGTCGCCTTCCTCGACGAGCGATTCGCCGTTTTCCAGCGCCAACAAACCGTAGCCGTTACGGAAGTACCAGCAGTTGGGTAGGTGGCACAAATCGCCACCCAGCGTTCCCATCGACTGGATCTGGATCGAACGGTGTCCATCGACGACATTCAACAGCGAAGGATAATCGACCGCCAGCTGGCTGTCGGCGATCTCTTCCAACGTCGTCAACGCACCGATGCTCACGCCATCGGGCGTGGGGGCAATGCCCCGCATCGACTCGACGTGCTGCAAATCGACCACGCGCTCGGGACTCAGCAGTTCCTGCTTCATTAATCCGATCAAATCGGTCCCGCCGGCCAAAATTGCCGTATTGCCGTCGTGGTCGTTCAGCAGTTCGACGGCTTGGGCTTCGGTCTCGGGATGGGCATATTCGAAGGGTCTCATACGGCACCTCCATTCAACGCGTCGAGTACACGTTTTGGCGTCATGGGAAGAACGGGGACTCGCACGCCAATCGCGTTGGCAACGGCGTTCGAGATGGCTGCACCGCAGGCAATGACCGGCGGTTCGCCCAACCCAATCACTCCGCGAGTGTACTCGCTTTCGGGTTCGTACATTTCAACAACCAGTTCGCCAATGTCGCCGATGCGTGGGAGTTTGTAGTTCTCCATGTCGGCGTTGATGAACCGGCCGGTTTTATTGTCCATAATCCGCTCTTCGGTCAGGGCATAAGCAATACCCATGATGAGCGCACCATACACCTGGCTTTCGGCCTGTGTCTTGCAGATGATTAAGCCGCAGTCCTGCACCGCGACGAACTTGTTCATCCGGACCTGACCCGTTTCGGTATCGACCGAAACTTCTGCCATTTGAATGCCGGCGACACCTTGATCGGTGAGGCCGTCACTCTTCGGACCTTGTCCCTGGGCTTCAATCGGCATTGGCCCAATCAGCCCGGCCGCTTCCTTCCAGGTACAAACGGCCTTGCCGTCGGAGAGGATTTTCGCACCCTTCGCCGCCAGGCTGTCGGCCTTCACGTTGTACTTGGCGGCAACCAGGTCGAAGATTTTCCACAGCAGTTCCAACCCGGCACGACGATTCGGGCCGCTGACGCCGCCCACCGTTGTCGATCCACCGGATGGTCCCGAGCGCGGATACTTGTTCGAGCCAAGGTTGACCTTCACAGCCGTCTCGGGCAGTCCGAACGTTTCGGCGAGAGTGCAGGCGATGACCGTCCGCGTTCCCGTACCGATGTCCTGGCTGCCGGAGAACGATTCAACCGTTCCGTCCGGATGAATCTTCACCGTGCATGTGCCCGCATGTGCCCGCCCACCCCAGGTGTGCAAAGCCATGCCGAGTCCTGTGACAACGCCGCCTGTCTTCTGGCCTTTGCCGTGCAGATGAGCTTTCTTCTTCCAGTCGATCAGCTTCGCACCGATCTCCATCTGTTTGGCGTAGACATCTCCGCGAGGCGTCTTGGCCAGATTCTTCTTGAAGACGTCGTAGCTGTCCATGCCGAGCTTGGCCGCAATGTCGTCGATGGCAGTTTGGGAAACTGCACACAACTGCGGATGGTTCGGAGCACGCCAGGCACGCTGCGGACCGCAGTTTGTCGATAAACCCGTTGCCGACCGTTTGTAGTTGTCAAACGCGAAGACGTAGGGCATCTGGTTCAACCGAATTGTTGAACCGTTGATACCGCTGGTTCCCCAATGGTGACTTTCCCAACCGGTGATGTTCCCCTCGGCGTCGGCACAGACCGTCACCTTGGCGAAACCGGATGGTCGGTTGCCACCGATTTTCAGTTCGGTCGCCCGATCGAGCATCAACCGAACCGGTTGGCCAGCTTCTTTTGCCAATTTGGCACAGGCGAGGCCCCATTCGTCGGCGGCAAACTTCGAGCCGAAACCGCCGCCAATGTAGTTGCACGTCAGCGCAACGTTGGCCGCGTCCAATCCAAGCGGACCGGCAAACTGTCCGCCGGTCCCCGAGACGTTCTGCGTCGAGAGATGAACGTCAATCGCGTCGTCGGCAGTCCATTCGCAATGCGAGCCGTGGGTTTCCAGGCAGCAATGCGAAATTGTGCGGATGCCGTAGTAACCGGTGCTGACCGCTTTGGCCGCCTTCTGCGCCGCCGCGACGTCGCCTTTGGTGTTCGTGCCGAGGTCTTTCCCTCGACCGGCCGCTTCGCCCGCCTTCAGGTCTTCCTCGTCAACAAAGTGTTCGAGCACTTCAAACTTCAACGCGGCTTTCAAAGCCCGCACGCCATCGTCGGCCTGCTCGGGCCGTTCGGCTGCAACGGCGGCAATCAATTCGCCATCCCAGCGGCATTCGGCTCCCACGTCCTTAAACAGGTGAACCGCTTTAACGCCTTTGATCTTTTTGACCGCTTCAACATCGAGGTTGACGATCTTTGCATGTCCATGTGGGCATGTGACCAACCGGGCGAACAGCGTTCCCTTGGTATTAATGTCGGAAGAGTACTTCGCATCGCCGGTTGCCTTTTCGACACCGTCGATCCGCAAGTGACGCTTGCCGATTACTGCGTTATCATTTTGTGCTTTCCACGCGACTTTACGTTCGACCATGATCAAGCACCTCCTTTCTTGGCAATCTCAAGGGCACATTTGGTGATACCGTGATACGTGCCGCAACGGCAGATGTTGCCTCCCAACCCCTTGCGAATTTCTTCCAGCGAGGCCTTGGGATTTTTGTTGAGAAACGCCCGCGTCGCCATCACAAATCCGGGCGTGCAGAAGCCGCATTGCATTGCATCGTGCTTGACGAAGCCCGTGATCACCTCGTCCACATCGGCGCCTTTGCTCAGCGATTCCACGGTGTGAATCTGCTGACCAACGCATTGAATCGCCAGTCGGCTGCTCGCTAACACCGCTTTGCCGTCAATCATCACCGTGTCGGCACCGCTGGCCGTTCGGTCATCGACGTCTTTGCAACCGGTGAGATTCAAATCGTTGCGTAACACGTCGAGCAGCACCGCGCGCGGCTCGAGTGTTAACACATGGTCCTTGCCGTTGACGGTCAGCTTGACCTCGGTCGCGTCCGAACTGACAACGTTCGGCTTTCCTTTTCCCTGAGCTTGGACTTCTTCGGTAGCTTGGGCGGCAATCGCCGTTGCCGCGACTGCGGCTCCCGAGCCTTTCAGAAAGTCGCGGCGGTTATACCCCGATCCCCGATTGGTGGTTTGTGATTGATCCGGCATGAACTTCGCTCTCCCTCGTTCAGTGGTTGCGCTTCAAGTCCAGCGATAAATGCCTCAACGCTTCAGAACAGACAGCCTTGGTTGGTAGTTTTCGGGCGACACGGGCCTATCACCAGTGACGCCAAGCATTTGAGACAGTTTCATCCAACTACCGATTCTAGTGGCAAAAGTTCGCATCGCAACGCGCTGATGAAATTTTTCGAATTTGGTGATCTTGCCGGTCGTGCAATCTGGGCGGTTTCCTCTGCAACAATACTGCCGATTACGCGGCAGGCCACCACATCAATTGCCTCTGTCTGGCGTTGTTTGAACGAGGTTCCACTGGAATCGACTGTCGCCCCCTCTGTACCATGAAAGTATGAACCATCCCACAAGAGCAACAACATTGTGCCTCACGCATCAGCTTGTCGAAGATCAGGCCAGTCCGGTTGGATTGGTTTGCCGACAATGCAAGCAGTTGCTTTACACCCAGCCGCCGGCGGGTCCGTGTCGCAGCTTCTGGGAAAGCCAACCTGCTGCCTACTCGATGAACCGAAAGCCCTGCTTCGTTTACTCGCTCATGTGGGACGACTTCCGCATCCGCTCGCTGCACCCGCCCAATTCGCAGGACGATCCGCGCGGCGAAAAAGCCAAGGCGATCCCAACACAGGTGGCCGACGGCAACGAATCCGCACCCAATGCGTCGATCGACGATTTCCGCATCGAACGCGAGCAACTCAACGACTCCGACATCGGCGATAACTAGCGGCCACGAACTGGGCAATTCGGACACGCCCCGCAAGCGGGGCGGCTAAATTGACGCCGGACTTAATCACCCCACGGCGAGCGTTTCGTCCCGCACGTCGGTTACGAACATGCAGCCGGGGCTGTGGGTGATCATTAGCGGCGGTTTCGTCGCCATTGCGACTGCTTGCGGCGTCACTCCGCACGCCCAGAACACCGGGATCTCGCCGTCGCGAATCTCCACTGCGTCGCCGAAGTCGGGCTGCGACAGATCGGCAATTCCAATCTGTTCCGACATCCCCAGATGAACCGGCGCGCCATGCACCGCTGGGTAACGCGATGTAATTTGCACCGCGCGAATCGCATCGGCAGGTTTCAACGGTCGCATCGACACCACCAGCGGACCGCGGAAAAGTCCCGCCGGTTGGCATTCGATGCTCGTGCGATACATCGGCACGTTCACCCCTTGTTCGATGTGACGCACCGGCACGCCCGCCCGCAGTAACGCCACCTCGAACGTGAACGAACAGCCGATGACGAACGACACGAAATCGTCCTGCCAACGGTCGGTGATGTCCGTCGGCTCATCGACGAGTTCTCCATGTTCCCACACGCAATATCGCGGCACATCGGTCCGCAAATCGGCATTCGCGGCAACTTGAACGGGAACCGGACTGCCGACCTCGGTCACATCCAACAGAGGACACGGTTTGGGATTCCGCCGACAAAGCAGCAGGAAGTCGTAAGCAACATCCTTGGGCAACACCACCAGATTCGCCTGCGCAAATCCCGCTGCCAACCCCGATGTCTGCGCCGCAAGCTCCCCCCGACGGCACGCAAGCCGCACGTCTTCGCCGGTCAGTAAATCATCACGTTGCGTCATCAGTTGATGTTTCCCAGAATTCGATCGATCTGATCTAACTCATAGAAGCCTGAAGCGCAAGCGAATGATGATTCCACAAACATCCTTCGCTTGCGCTTCAGGCTTCAATAATTCACACTAATTCACACTAATTCCCCAGCAACCGCAGCAAACTCCGCTTGCGGTTTCGCTGCGTCTCTTCCTCGAGATGCTGTTGATCTTCAATGATCGCTGCCAGTATCTCCCGCGCCCGCTGAATTCGCAACGATTCCTCTAACGGAATCACAATCGCCAGCAATTCGCGATTGCCGGCACCAATTGTTTTGATCGCTTCGGCAATCTGCATCCGACTTTCGATCGAAGTTTCCTTTTCCAGTTGCCGCAGCAACGCCGGCAACGCGCTTTCCGCAGCCAGACCGTATTCGCGGAGTTCAGCAACCACCGCTTCGCGAATCGGCCGCTCCGCTTCGCCTTCCATGATCGCAACCAGCAAAGAAACGGATTCTTTAACGTTGTTTGGTTTCTGATGCAGCAGACTCCAGACGATTGCCATCCGCGCCACGGCTGAGCGTTCCGCGCGATACAACTGATGCAGGAGCCGGACACGATCCGTCTTCTGTTTCGCTGCCGCCCACAGCGCGGTCACCATTTTCACCAGCGCCGCATCGTCCCGATTCGTCAGTTCCCCGGCGATGAACGAAAGGGCCAATGTGTCCCGCTCGCTCAGCGACTTCAGCGCGAGTTTTGCTTTGTTGTGCATGTCATCGTCCAGGTGTTCCCAACG
Source organism: Planctomycetota bacterium (assembly GCA_963581435.1). Lineage (GTDB taxonomy): Bacteria > Planctomycetota > Planctomycetia > Planctomycetales > Planctomycetaceae > JABISG01. The sequence goes on along the minus strand of CAUZOL010000146.1, from coordinate 4,746 downwards.
AGCAGCCGGCAACTTTCGCCAATCGCGTTTTTGGCCAATGCGGATCAACGCTTCCAGGCCGGCTTGGCGAATCGCGGGTCTCTCGGATTGCACCAGATAGGGAAGCAAGTACGGGGCATGCACGTCACCCGCTTCCATTTTGTCGATCATCTCAATCGTGTGCGCGTTCCCCAGTTTGTGATGCAGCGCATATGCCAACGGTGCGACAGCATCCGTTTGTGGCTCAATGTCCCACAGAGCCGACATGCCGACCTCGCGAAGTTCCCGGTTGGCTTCCATCGCCAACGGCACCAGGATCGATGCCAACCCGTCACCATCCATCCGTGCCGCCAACACCCTCACGGCCATGTCGCGCTGCTCGGGTTCATCCCGCAGGACTGCGACCAACGCATTGATTCTGTTCGGGCTGAGCGATCGTTGCTGTCTCTTTATCTTCCGAGGTGTCGGCAATTCCGGCGGTTTCGGTCCACGCAGCTGCGCCACCGTGTCAGCATCGAGATTCAACAATAAGGACTCGTCGGCAGCGTTGCGAACCATTTCGACTGGATCACCATCCAGCAATCCCACCAGCGAAAGGGCGGCCGCCGATTCCATTTCAAAGCCGAGCATTCCGATCGCTTCGGTCGCAAATGTGCGCACAAAACGATTCTTATGTCGCAGCAGTGGCAGCATCTGTGAAATAGCCGCGCGTCCGTCAATCCCCGCCTCTCGCAGTTCGAGAATCGCGGCTATTTGTTGCTGGACGTCCGGCCCTTTCAATTTCTGCAACCAGAGATCCAGATTCCTGACCCTCTGTTTCGCATCGCCCGCTTTGCCCTCGGCATTCTCAAACTCGTCCATCGTCTTCGGGGAGATCAGATGCATCGCAAGAATCGCGCGGCGGATGACTCGCTGTGATTCCTTGCCGTTTCGCAACAACGCGAATTGGATCACGGGGGCTGAACCGACACCGCGTCCAATTCTCCCCAATGCGGTCACCGCGTGATACCGGACTTCCTCGTCAACGTCGGTCAACGCATACCGGACATAAGCGAGTGGTGCGCGATTGCCGGTCGGCCACCGGGCGAATTCCCATGCGGCATACCGGCGCGATGAAGCCGCTGTCGATCGGAGCAGTCTAGTCATTCGATCAAATGGCGAAGCGAGTTCTGCCTGCAACATCGATCTCGTAACAACTGGATCGTAGTTCGCAAACTTCCCCCTTGGAGCAGCATGGAGGCCCGGTCGCGGCGTGATAATCCGCAGCGTCAACGCCGCCTGATCTCGCACTTTCTTATCGGGATCGTTCTTGGCAACACGCTGCAGGCTTGCTTCCGCCACACGATAAGCCCCCGTGCCAATGTAACCCAACGCCTCAGCCGCAGCGCGGCGGACAGATTCGTCTTCATCGCCAAGTGCCGCAGTGAGCGCCGTTGCCGCCGGCGCGGCCCGCCATCCCAATCGCCCCAACAGACGCGCTCCGGCCTTTCGCTTTGCTGCTTCCTTATGTTGCAGTTGCATCACCAGATCAAAAATGGGCTGATATTTGTCTGTGCGGAATTTCTTCATCAAGTCCTGCGGTTGGCCATCGATCTTGGCGAACAGCCACGGGACTTTGAAAAACAGCGGCGTCGGATCAACCTTCAACAGCGACTCCAAAGCCTGTTTCCGTACCGTCTCTTTTGGATCGTGTTCGGCCGCGTGCTGCAGATTCGCTCCGGCAATGTTGCCGACCACCGGACCAATTGATCCCAGCGAACGGGCCGCGTAATAACGCACCGTATGATTCTCGTCTCGCAGCGCAATCGTCAGGTAGATGGCCGCCGGCTTTGCTTCCAAACCCAGCGTGCCCAGCAACCGCGCGGCCTGCCAACGCTCCGTCACGCTACCGTTGCGAAGTTGCCGCACGAGGCGATCGACACGCGATTCCTCAGCGACCGCCATTTGCGCTGTCGAAAACAGTATCGCCGCGACCACAACAGTTACACACTGTCTCATCGCACGTCCTCCCGAAGACGAACACCAACGGAGCGCAGACTACCCCTTACCAGGCTCTTTCGGGAGCATACGACATTGGACGCGTGTTGACGATACGTATTATGCCGGGCACAGGCACAATCGCCAGTTTAACAGGCTCGTAGTGGCCGCATTGATGCGGTTCTTTCGCGACGGGCAGGCAGCGCGCGGGGCGTTGCCCTGCCGCTATTGAGGCTTAGATTGTTAAAGACGCGAACTGCACCGTTCGATCCCAAGGCACGCAGCCCGAAGGCTTTGAGACGCGGCATTAACTATCTGACTCTCAATGGACGTGCGATGCCATCGGTCTCACTTCGCCGTCTCGACCACCTTGGCCGATTCGATCACGACCTCATCCACTGGCCGATCCTGCGCACCGGTGGCCACTTCGCCGATTTCCACCACCACTTGCAGACTCACGTCGTCGGCCGTTTTTCCGAAGGCCGTGTATTGCCCGTCCAGGCTCGATGCATTTGCATTGCAGAGAAAGAACTGCGAACCGGCCGAATTTGGGTCGCTCGTGCGGGCCATCGACAGCACGCCCGGCACGTGTTTTTCATCGTTGAATTCCGCGTCGATGGTGTAACCTGGGCCGCCGGTCCCCTGCCCTTGCGGGCATCCCGCCTGATTCATGAATCCCTTAATCACGCGGTGGAAGATAATGCCATCGTAATAGCCAATCTTCGTCAGCCCGATGATATTGTTGCAATGCCCCGGCGCTCTGTCGCCCCAGAGGTCGATCAGAATCCGTCCTTTGTTGGTATTCATTTCGATCTGGTAGTTGTTCGCGCCAAAATCAACGTCCGCAACTGCCTCATCGACTTTTGACTTCAGGTTTTCCGCCACAACACGCCCCTCGTTTGTTAGTAATCCCGTTCGTTCAGCAACATTGCAGGCGATACCCTAGCGGACTGCCGCCGCTTTGTCGAATCGGACGGGTGAAAAACGAGAGTAACGACGAATGTTGAATGATGACAAAGACTAAGCAACACGCATTCATCGTTCACAATTCATCGTTCACACTTTTTCCGTAGCCGCCGCCGCCCGGTGTTTCGATCGTCAATATGTCGCCCGGCTGCACGTCGATGGCGAATTTTCCGCCGAGATCGATCGTCTCGTCACTGCCGGCGCGCTGCAGTTGATTTCGGCCGCGCGTGCCGTCTTCGCCGCCGCTCAGTCCGAAAGGCGCATACGCCTCGCGGCGCTCCGACAGCATCGAGACTTTGAGCGGCGCGAGGAATTCCAGCCGCCGCACAATCCCGTCACCTCCGCGATTCTCCCCTGCTCCCCCCGAACCGCGTCGGATCGAAAACTCGTGTACCCGCACTGGATACCGCCGTTCGATCACCTCGGCATCGGTCAGTCGCGTGTTGGTCATGTGCGTATGCACGGCATCGGCTCCCGCTTGGTCGGGCGTCGCACCGCTGCCGCCGCAAATGGTTTCGTAATAACCGAACGTCTCATCGCCGAACGTCAGGTTGTTCATCGTCCCCTGACTGGCCGCCGCAACCTTAAGCGCCCCCAACAACGTATCGACCACGCGTTGTGATGTTTCAACATTGCCCCCCACCACGGCCGCACATTGCGACGGGTCGTCGTGTTCGGGCGGATTCAGCAGGCATTCGGGAAGCACAATATCCACCGGCTCCAACACACCACCGTTCAGCGGAATGTCTTCGGCAATCAGACACCGAAACACATACAACACCGCCGCCGTCACAATCGCGCGATTCGCGTTCAGATTGAAAGAGTCGAGAGACGACGGTTCGTCTGGCTGTCGTCTCTCGACTCTTGACTCTCGACTCGCCACCAACGGTGGCGACGTTCCTGTGAAATCGACCGTTGCCCTCTCGCCATTGATTCTGATCGCGACCGCGATTGCCGCGCCGTTGTCCAGATGCTCTGTCAGTAAGTATTCTCCATCCGGAATTGCGGATAGCGCCATTCGCATTTTCGCTGCGGCCGCCCGGCGAATGTGCCGCATGTAGGCTTGCACGGTTGGCAGCGAATACCGCGCCACTAACTCGTCCAATAACTGCACACCTTTGTTATTTGCGGCCACCTGTGCCGCCACGTCCGATAGATTGTCCTGAACAGACCGCGTGGGATGCGGACCAGACAGCAGCAGTTCCCGCAGTTCCGCTTCGCGCATTCGCCCCTCATCAACCAGTTTGAAGTTGCGAATCAACACACCTTCTTCGGAAAGCTTCCGGGAAAACGGCGGCATGCTGCCAGGAACAATGCCGCCGATTTCCGCATGATGCGCACGGCTTGCTGTGAAGAAAAGCAGAGAAGGTCGAGGGTCGAGGGTCGACCCCGCAGTCTCGACTTCTACCAGCGAACAATCGCCGCCAAACACTGGCGTCACAATCGTCACGTCGGGTAGATGCGAACCGCCACGATACGGGTCGTTCGTCACAAACACATCGTCCGGGTTGATCTGCGGATTGTCGGCGATGACGCGTTTGACCGTCTCGCTCATCGCTCCCAGATGCACGGGAATGTGCGGCGCGTTGACGACCAGTTCGCCATTGGGATCGAAAATCGCACAACTGAAATCGAGTCGCTCTTTGACGTTCGTCGAGATCGAAGTTTGTTGCAGCGTGATCCCCATCTGCTCGGCAATCGAAGCAAACAGGTTATTAAAAATCTCCAATAGCACGGGATCGGGCGAGTCGAGGGTCGAGAGTCGCGAGTCGAGAGCCAGAGAAGATGAAGCGTCCGCAGGCGTTCCTGGCTCTCGACTCGCGA
>CAUZOL010000145.1:0-15466 GCA_963581435.1 Planctomycetota bacterium | reverse complement strand
AAATCCCCCATGATCCCGAGATCGATTCCACACGTCAAATCAAGCAGCACCCACTAAAATGCGCGAAGAACCCGGAAAGGAAAATGGCTCTCGTACAAATCCAGCGCTCGTACAAATTTAATTGAGCCACGCTGAAATCGTCCGCCAGCAATGCTGGATGACGTGGAATAGCATTCGGAGATTGGCTATGGACTGGAAAGCTCTGCGAATCTCGCTGATGGGAGAAGGGAAACGATCTCTTGTTCCGGCACGCGTGAAGCTGCCGATTCTGCCTCTGGCAGTGACGAGGTTCTCACAACGATCCGCCGACCCCAACGCGACACCGAAGGAATTGGGCCAAATCATCGAAAACGATTCGGGGCTGACATGCGAATTGTTGCGGTATGTGAATTCGTCGGCCCGTGGCATGTCGCAAAAAGTAACATCGGCTCAGCAGGCGATCGGTCTGTTGGGTGTGAGAGACTGCAAACTCTATTTGTTGACGAAGGCAGTTGATCGCGCGCTGCGCGGCCGCGAATCGAAGCTGGTCAACCTTCGCTCTTTTGCGGCGAGCAATCTGGAGCGAGCTTTGTTCGCCAAATATATCGCGAAGTTACTGCGAGCCGACGGCGAAACTGCCTTCGCCGCTGCCATGTTGCAGGACTTCATGCTGCCCGCGCTCACAAATGATCTATTCTCCACCTACCTCCCGTTCTCCAAAGAACAGGAAGCGATGCAGATCGATCTGCATCGCTTTGAGCAAAAGGCACAAAACTGGGATCACGCCGAAGCGGCTGCTCATGTGATGCTCGCGTGGGGCTTCCCCGACGAATTGGTTTGTTGCGCGTTTCTGCATCACCGCGGCTTGAAGCTATTGGCCGACAAGACACTTGGCCGCACACCGGCAGCGGCGGTTGCCGTCTCCGCGCTGATGCCTGATGCAATCAGGCAGGTCGCCAACGGCATGGACCAACTCGTCGCTTTGGATTCCAAGTGGCCGTCATTCAACCTGTTGGAAGCGGCGGAACAGGTCGATCGCGATTTCCAGGAACTCTCGTCGGTAACGGGAGCAAACCCATTCTCATTCCTGCGCCACTGCCGCAAGGCCCTGTCGGCCGCTTGAGTCCAGCAACGCAGCCGTCTGCGTACAACAACACACACGTTTCGTTCACACCACGTAGAATTCGTCAGGCAAGTTGTGCTTGACAGCGAAGCAGAACAACAAGGCTGACCGATGCAACTCGTTCAAGACGTAATGACGCCATCTGTCATTTCGATTAATGAAGAGGCCACGATTGATGCAGCGATGGAGCTGGTTGTTCCAAAGGAATTAGCGGCATTCCCGTTGTCAACAATTTCGGCAGCGTTGTTGGCCTGATTTCCGAGTACAATGTGCTCGAACTCAACACTGATCGCCAATCAGACGAACGATCCCTGGAACCCTGCTCCCAGTTCATGAGCCGAAAACTTCGGTCCATCTAGTCCAATGCGACAGTCGCAACGGCGGTTGCCGTCCTCAAGGCGAGTTCAGTCCGTCGGCTGATTGTGTTGCAGAAAGACCAACTGGTGGGCGTTCTATCGCGCCGCAACGTGATTCGGTCCATCCAGCAGAAACGGGCCGAAGTCGACATGACCTGCCCGATCTAGCTTTCCGATGCCGATTTTGCGCCGGGTTCGTTGAACACCAATCGAACCGTGATGTTTTCGGCCGCCGCCACCAACTCAGAATTCCAGCATCTTTGTGTGATCCAGCGCAGGCGAGCCGACGTTAGGTACTTTGCGACAACTCACGGCGACAGCGTGTCTTTGGCGCACTCTGGAATCTATCGGGCCGCGCCGTTACAGTCTGTGTAATTCTGACGGGGCTGAATCTCACCGCCGTCGTCGCGACCCGTTGCTGGGCGCAAGTTACTCTTTCCATTCGGTCGGCCGCTAAGGATCAGCGATCATGAGCGAAGACGCGACAACACCCCAGGAAGATGTTCCGGCCCCGCAATCGCAGCCGGCTGCGAAGCCAGAAAAGAAAGAGCCGGAGACACCGGACAGCATTTTGCTCGTCTCTTACCCGAAAGTGGTGTTTCTGTATCCTACTTTTCTGGCCGCCCTGTTCATGGGGTTCTATGCGGCTTTCAGTGGCAACCCTGCGGAGACCGAGGGAACGTGGCATTATAGTTTGTCGTTGTCGTTTCTGGTTATCCTGGGTGTGAATCTGGTGGTGCTGTCATTCGATTTCCCGAGGGGAACATCGCTGACGCTGTTCTTCTTCTTCGTTGCGACGGCCATCGGTCTTTATTCGTTGTTCAAGTTTTATCCTACGCTGCTTCCCTTTGTCACCGACGCTCTGGGGGCGATCCAGCCGGTTGCCAACACGAGCTTTTACTTCTCATTGGCGGGCATCCTGGGGTTAATTTTCGTCGGTGTAGCAATCGCCGTACGGTTTGATTACTGGGAAGTGCGGCCCAACGAGTTGTTGCACCATCATGGAGTTTTGAGCGATCTGGGCCGGTACTCGGCACCACATCTGCGGATCGACAAAGAGATCAACGACGTCTTCGAATACGTGCTGCTTGGCTCGGGACGGTTGATTCTGCATCCCAGCAACGAGCGCCGCGCCATCGTGCTGGAAAACGTCTTCTTCATCAATCGCAAGGAAGAAGAAATCACCCGAATGCTCGGCGCACTGCAGGTTCAGGTGCGCACCGACGGCTGAGAATTGACTAATGGAAACTGACGATTGAGTATTACGACGCGATGCAACGGTCGGAGAAACCAGCGACCGTTTCAATAGTCAATACGCAATTGCCAATCGTCATTTCCTCGCCTGTCGCATTTCGTGGCGATCGTCTTTCTGCCGCAGCTTCTCGCGTTTGTCGTGAAGTTTGCGGCCACGACCGATGGCGACATTGACCTTCACGATCCCGCGTCGAAAGTAGACTGCGGTTGGAACGAGCGTCAGCCCCTGTTGATCGGCCGACTCGGCGAACTTTCGCATTTCCTGCTTCTTGAGCAACAGTTTGCGGACTCGCCGCGGCTCGTGATTCATCACCGTCGCCTGCGGATACTCGGCGATATCGCAACCAACCAACCACAATTCCCCATCACGAATGCGGGCGTGCGCTTCGTCGATGGAGATTTTCCCATTGCGAATGCTCTTCACCTCGCTGCCTCGCAGCGCAATGCCACACTCCAATTCGTCGAGAATGTCGTACAGGAACCGCGCCTTGCGGTTTCTGCAAACCGTCCGCGAATTCGGATCGACCTCTTTTTGTTGTTTCTTCTTCGCCATTGTTATCCCGAATGACATGGTTAGCCGCGACGCGGAGGCTTTGCGTAACGGAACGCTCTGCTACGAAGACTTCGCGTCGCGGCTAACCAATTAAGCCACAATAATCCACAATTAGCACATACACGACCGCCAACACCAGTTGAATGGCCGCAAACGGTGCCGCGGCAACGACAAAACCGACAAACGTCAACGGCAGTTTTTCCCGATGAATGAACGTCATCGCGACAACGGTCGAAGCCGAACCGATCGGCGTGATGTTCCCGCCCAGGTTCGCCCCAAAAATGACGCACCACCAGTAGGGCGAATCGCCCGGTGTTTCCATTCCGGCCAGAATTTTGGCGAGCATCGCCGCCAGCGGAATGTTGTCGGTGACCGAACTCGCGCCGGCTGAGGCAACCAGCAGCAAGCTCGATGCGAGTTGCGGCGGCAGACTGAGCATGGCAGCAATCCCCTTGCCCATCACTGCCAACACCTGTGCGTGTTCCATTACGTGGATCACCACAAACAGCCCCGCAAAGAAAGCGAGCAGATCCCAATCGACCGCTGCGTAGAACTTATCGACTTCATTTCTGTAAGCCAACAACATCACACCGGCAAAAAACAGCGCGATGAATCCCATGCCCAATTGTCCAATTCCCAGCGGCAGAAAGTCCTTGCACGAAAGACAGCCGATAAACAGCACCAGCACCGCAGACGAAAACCAGAAAAAACGCTTGCTGGGAATCGCCTCGTTTTCATCGAATGATGACACCAATTCCTGCGCCGCGGTTCGCTCTTCGTCGGTCTTCAGGCCGGCTATGTGGAACTTCCACTTCGCCAGGAACAACGTCGCCGCCGTCGCCACCAGTACGTAGGGAGCGGCAACGACAAAAAATCTGCCGAAACTAATTTGGGCCGTGTTGCCGACGATAATATTCGGCACGCTGCTGATCAGCGTCAACAAGCCGCCGACGTTCGTCAGCAGTCCCTCGGACAGCAGAAAGCCGAGCAACAGATCGGTGCGGCCCAACCTCTTCAGCGAAACCGTCGTTAAGCTGCCGATGATAATCATCGCCGTCACGTTGTTCAGCATGGCCGAGAACAACACAGTCAGCGCTCCGTAGGCCAGCAGCAGTTTCCAGGGGTCGCCGCCCGATTTCTTGGTGAGTTTGATCGCCGTCCAGGTAAACAGTCCCGAGCGACTGGTCACCTCGACAAACAGGCTCGCGCCCAGAATGAGCGTGATTACGCCCCAGTCGATCGACGGAATGTACACCGGCAGCCAAAGGTGTTCAGCGTTGTCGAACAGCAGATGTTTTTTCAGGTCGTAACTGCCCGGCAAAATCACGTCGTCGAACGACAGCATCTTCAGCATGGTTGCCAGCAGCAAACAAATGCCGGCGAACGAACCGACGATGATCGATTTCTTGGCGTGTATCTTCTCTTCAAACGCCAAAGCGGCAATCATCGCCACCAACAAGAACGCGAACAGCCCCGTCACCCACGGCGCAACATGATGCCCGCCGCCTTCAGCAGACGATTCCAACGCCAACAACAACCATCCATTAGCCATGCCCGATTCCCTTCGAAAAGCTCTCGCCCTCGACTTTCGACTCTCATCACAATAGCAAGATCGCCACGTCGATCATTTCAACGCTCAACGAGTACGTCATGCCGCGCATGGCCAACTGATCCTCGTCGTTCGTGTTGACGATGATTAGATCGACGTCGTGATTGTCGATCAGTTGCCGGTATTCTCGCAGATGGTGTCCGCGCGTTACGCTCGACTGAAAAGCGACATTTGGCCCCTTCTCCTGCAGCACGCCGATGCAGGTCTCGACGAAGTCACTCGCTTCCTTGTGTAACTGCGTGGCGATCAACTCGCGCGCCCGGTCGCTCTCAATTTCCGGAATCCGCTCGATGGCCTGCATGTAACGTGAATAAACGGCATCGTCTTCAACGTGACATAACCAGACGGTACCGCCGGCCGCACACATTCGCGCCCCGTAGTTGATCAGCCGGTTGTCACCAGATATGTGGTCGGTGACGACCATCACACGATTGCAGATGCGTTCTGAAAGTGAAGCCGGTCGTGCGGCCGTTCCCGGCAACACCAACACGGGAATCGTCATCACCTGCGTTAACACATCAAGATAAACGCCCAGGCTATGCTGCGGCACCAGCGATTTTTCCTGCAGGTGGCGATACGTCAGCACCAGATCGGTCTGCTGGCTATCAATTCGCTCCAACAGTTGGCCAACGTTCGAGTAATCGGCGCCTGAAATCAACCGCCACGAACTGACAGGGGGGAGCGCTGGCAGAAAGTTGGTCAACGAAACCCGCATCTTCTCCGCCTCGTCCACGTTTCCGTCGGTCACCAATGCGACCGATTCGATGGGAACGTCGGCATAGACGAACGGTTCACGCGTACTTCTGCGAAACACCGACTCGAACTCGTCAATATGCTCTTCGCGACTGGTCATGCTGCGGTTCTTCTGATTGAGTTTGTGGCGGCGACGGTTGAGGGTGAAGAGTTGAGGGTCGAGAGTCAAGAGACGAGAGCTGGAAGTTCAATGTTCGATGTTCGGTCGGTTGGTTTCGCTACATGTCCTGATTGCCGTAGAATGTTGATCTGCCGAAAAACGGAAACGACACCGCTTGCCAACATCGATTGGGAGAACGCGATGAAACGACTGCTTGCCGTGATTGCCGTCTTGATTGTCGCCACAGGAGTTGGCAGAGCAGGGGAGCCAAAGCCCGACACGTCTCGGGGCGATCAAATGATCGCCCGTTATTTCGAGGCCGAGACGCAACGACTGACAGCAGCCAGCCTCGCCGACATCAAGACGCTCGGTGACTGGAACGATCGCAAAGACGAGTATCGCCGACAACTGTTTGAAATGTTGGCCCTCGATCCATTGCCCGCGAAGACGCCGCTCAAACCGGTTGTGACCGGCACCGTCGATCACGACGAGTTTCGCGTCGAAAATCTGCATTTCCAGTCGCGGCCGGGATTGTATGTCACGGGGAACCTGTATATTCCGAAGAAACGTAAGGGCAAGCTCCCAACCATTCTTTACGTCTGCGGCCACGGCCGGGTGAAGAAGGACGGCATCAGCTACGGCAACAAAACCCACTATCAGCATCACGGTGCCTGGTTCGCCCGCAACGGTTACGCCTGCCTGATTATCGACACCCTGCAGCTAGGGGAAATCGAGGGCATTCATCACGGCACGTACAATCACGACATGTGGTGGTGGAACGCACGCGGGTATTCCTCGGCAGCGGTGGAAGCGTGGAATTGCATTCGCGCGCTCGACTATCTGGAAACTCGCCCCGAAGTCGATGCCAGCCGTTTCGGTGTGACCGGGCGATCGGGCGGCGGCGCCTACAGTTGGTGGATCGCAGCACTCGATGAGAGAATCCAGGTGGCCGTCCCGGTCGCCGGCATCGCGAGCCTGCGGAATCACGTCGTCGATGGCTGCGTCGAAGGGCATTGCGACTGCATGTACCAACTGAATACGTACGGCTGGGACTTTCCGATGGTGGCCGCCTTAGTTGCACCGCGTCCGTTGTTGATTTCCAACACCGATAAGGACCGCATCTTTCCGCTGGACGGCGTCGTCGATGTCTATTTCAAAACCCGCCGTATCTACGAGTTGCACGGGGAATTGGACAAGATCGGCCTGCAGATTTGCGAAGGACCGCACAAGGACACGCAGGAACTGCGCGTGCATGCGTTCCATTGGTTCAACAAATTCTTGAAGGGTGAGGACCCGCTGATTGAAACGACGGCCGTCAAGCTCTTCGAACCGGAACAGTTGAAGGTGTTCGACAAACTGCCCGCAGACGAAAAGAACACGACGATTCAGGAGACGTTTGCAGCCCGCGCTGAATCGCACGAAGTTCCACAATCGAAACAGGCGTGGCAGAAACAACGTTCTGATTGGGTGGCAGCGCTGAAGGAAAAGTCGTTCCGTGGATGGCCGGCGGAATTGGCAGACCTCGACCTGAAAGAGGTGATAAATTCAACTTCGGGCGGTGTGCAACTTACGGCGTACGATTTCACCAGCCAGCAGAACATCCAGCTGCGGCTTTACCTCGCGCATCGTGCGGGGCTGAAACGGTCCGATCTGGATCTGGTTGTGCTCAATTCGCTGGATGAGCAAGGTTGGCAGGAGTTCCTGGCAACGATGCGTCCTGCCTTTGGCAAGGAGTTGGACGGAGAGCAGCTTCCCGCCGCCGACAAGCCGGGCTTCGAGCAGACGGCAAAGATGTTTGCCACCTTCAAGTGGGCGATGGCGTATGTTGCTCCGCGCGGTATCGGCCCGACTGCGTGGGACCGCAGCGAGCGCAAGCGGACGCAGATTCGCCGCAGGTTCATGTTGCTGGGCCAAACGCGCGACGGCATGCGTGTCTGGGATGTTCGCCGGGCGGTGCAGGCGATTCGAGCAGCCGACGGCATGCAAAACGTTCAACTGTGGATGCAGGGCCAACGCGAAATGGCGGGCGTGACATTGTACGCGTCGTTGTTCGAGCCGAAGGTCCATCGGCTCGACTTATGGAACCTGTCGAAGTCGCATCGCGACGGTCCGATCTTTTTGAATGTGCTGCGGTATCTCGACGTTCCCCAGGCTGTGGCGATGGCGACCGAACGTTCGCAGGTACGGATTTATCAAGCCGACGAGGCCGGTTGGCAATTCGCGCAACAGACGGCAGAGAAGCTGAATTGGGACAAGAAGCAACTGCAGGTTCGCAAACTGCCGATGCGGGATAACAAATAACTGACCAGCTGCGATGCAACGCATCGCAGACGCGGGCCTCTGCGACTTGTTAAGTCGCAGCTATTATTACCGGTCGATTTCGCCCATCACCACGTCCAGCGAGCCGACGATGGCGGGGATGTCGCCCAACAGCAAACCGGTGCAGAGCGGATCGGTGATGGCGAGGTTGCAGAAGCACGAGCTTTTCGCGCGAGCGCGAAGCGGCTGCGCATCGCCGTTGCCCACCAGATAGAACCCCATTTGTCCACGGGGACTTTCGGTTTCAAGGTAGCATTCGTCTTTGGGCAGCTTGGTGCTGAGTTTGAACGGCAGACGGTATTCCCCTTCGGCCGCCTGATACCGCGGCATGGCCTGCCGCACCAGTCGGATGGCCTGGACAACTTCCATCATGCGAACGTAAAAACGGCACCAGTTATCACCCAACACCGCTTCCGGCGGTGCATCGTCGAAGGGGGCAACCGGAACGTCGAACTCGTAGCCTTCGTACATGCGTGTGTAAATCGGCTCGCCATCGCGACGCAGATCGTGATCGATTCCGCTGCCGCGTAACACTGGTCCCGTGCAACCAAAGTCGATTGCCATCTCCCGTGAGAGAATTCCCAGACCGGCCGTTCGTTTGATGAAAATCGAATTCCGCGTCAACAGCGTGTGGTACTCGACAATCCGCGGTTCGAGCCAGTCGAGAAACATTGTGACTGCTTCGAGCCAACTCACTTTCAATTCCGGATTGCGGTCGGTTAATGCAGCGAGACCGGGCGGAATTATAATCTGGTTCGGCAGATCGTGAGTCGATCCGCCAACTGTGAGATAGCTGTACGTCAACCGCGCGCCGCAAGCTTCCTCGAACAAATCGAGAATGATCTCGCGTTCGCGAAACGCATACAAAAACGGGCTGAAACTTCCCAGGTCCAATCCGTAGGCCCCCATGCCCACCAGGTGACTGGCAATGCGGCCAAGCTCGGCAATAATCACCCGGAGTTCCATCGCCTTCTGGGGAACTTCCATGCCGATCAGTTTTTCGGCTGCCAGCGAAAAACCGAGATTCATATTCATCCCGGCCAGATAGTCCATCCGGTCGGTGTAGGGGATCCACTGCGCGGGCGAGAGATTCTCGCCAATCTTTTCCGCACAGCGATGCAAGTAGCCGATGTGTGGCGTGACTTCGTAGATGATTTCGCCATCGGTCCGCAGCAGCAGCCTGAGCACGCCGTGCGTACTGGGATGCTGCGGCCCCATGTTGACCAACATTTCATCGGTGCGGACATCGTACTCGATGACGCGGGTATCTTCGCGGAGTTCTTCGATGGTGCTCATTTGCCGGTCTGCTGTCCGTTGTTAGTTATGCGTTGTGTCGCGAAAGAGCAGGGGATTCCTGCCGTTGACGGCCTGCGATCAATGGCCACCGACAACCGACGAGACTCACTTCCCCCGAATGCCGTGATATTCCAACGGGAACTCGTAATCCTTGCGGAGCGGATGGCCGACCCAGTCCTCGGGGCAAAGAATGCGGCGAAGATTGGGATGCCCGCGGAACTTGATACCCATCAGGTCGTACGCTTCACGTTCGTGCCAGTCGGCAATCGCCCAAACGTCGGCCACGGAGTCAATTTTGGGGATATCGCCTTCAACGTCGTTCTGCCAGCGCGGCAGCTTCACCTTTACAACAAGCGAATGACGCAAATCGTAGCTCGACAGATGATAAACCAGTTCCAAATGTGGATCGTGTCCAAATTTGGCGGCCTTCTTGGGATCGGGCTGGTAGTAATCGACCGCGGTGAGATTGTTCAAATGATGCAGAATCAGCCGTTCGTCGGACTTTAGGAATTGGGCAACTTCGTGAATCGCCGCCGGTGCAACTTCGATCCAGGGATCGATTGCCTCGGTGTTGATCGCGACGATTGTCTCGCTGCCGAATTGACTGACGAGCAGGTCGTAGATTTCGGTGGTGGTCATGGTCGCGTCTTACAGGGTGATTGATTTCAGATGCTAATAAGCCTGCTAAACCGCAAGCGAGGCCGGACTGCCTCACATTGCGATTGTGTCTGCGACGGGTTCTTGTTCGGTGGTTGGCGGACGCGGGAAGACGGCGGACTTGCGAGCCTTTTCGGCCACCGCACGAACCCAGTCGAGGTCGCCCCGTTTCCAGACATAGGCAAAACCGACGAGCAACACACCGAAGAAAACCAGAATGTCATATAATCCCACCATCGCCAGCGATTGCGCAGCTCCCGATGAGATCATCTGTTCGGCAGTTACGTCCGCGGCGGGAGTATTCAGCAATTTGGCCGAGATTTCCTGCTGAGCAGGTTCCGTCAGCGTCGGGTCGGCCAACTGTGTTGCGAGGCCGAAGACCATTGCCCACGGAAAGAAAAACGCCACTTCGACATCGAAGATGATGAACAACAATGCGACGACATAAAAACGCAGATCGAACTGAATGTAGCTCGTGCCGATGGTCGGCTCGCCGCATTCGTAGATTGCGTCTTTTTCGGGGTTGGGCAACTTGGGACGCAGGAACCGGCCGATGAGCAGCGGCACCATCAGAAACCCGACTGCAATCACCCCGAAGAGGAGAAAGTGTCCCACCAGATCTGTCATCGAGCCTTCGTCCTTACCTCAATTGCAAATTTGTCTTCTATGCTACGCCGGAACGATCGGTTATTGTTCGTCTTCGGCGGTGGCCTCGTCGCCGGAAACAGACTCTTCCAGCAGTGACTGTCGTCCTTGAAATCCGGCGTCCAATTCGTGCCAATAGGCAATTTCGTCTTCGCCCAGTTTCCAGCAAAGGTAAGCTTCCCGGCCATCGACGAGCGTCAAAAAGTCGATCAGCCCGGTGTGAAAATCTTTCAGTTCGCAGCCCAATTCACGCAACTCATCAACGAAAGCATCCAGCCGCTCGATATCTTTGTCGAGCTCTTCTTCCATCTGTCGGCGTTCTTCAGAATAGAGCGTTTCCTCGTCGCGCTTTGAAGCGCCAGGCGCCTGTGAAATGCGGTTCAGCCGCTCTCGTCGCTCGTGAACGTCTTTATAAAGTTCGACAATGTCCAGGACGATCACCCGTACCAGCGGCAACCGTTGGTTGGCTTCTTCGGCGGTAAAATATTGTTTTTTTGCAGCGGCGTTCATGCGATCTCCGCCAACGTTTCAGTTGGAGCTAAGTGAAGTCGCCAAGGTTGGCTGAATTTCTCTGCCGGCCTTGTGCGAACCTCGTACTTCAGATTTCAAAATTAGTCTTCAACGAACTCGAACGGACTCGGTTCGCCCTTAACCCAAACCGGTTCGTACAGCACTTTCGATTCGGCAACTGCGGTTGGGTTCAATGTCGTTTGTCCCCACGCTGCAGCCAACGGCAGTTTGGCGTAATCGACGAGACAACCGTCGCGACTGTAGCAGCTGAGGTCGAAGTTCGACCCCATAAAGATGCAATCGACGGGGCAGGGATCGACGCACAATGCGCAAAACATGCATTTGGTGTAATCGATGAGGAACCCATCGACACGAAACCCCTTGCCGACGGGACTCTTGACTTTCTCGATGTAAATGCAATCGACCGGACAGGCGACCGCGCACTTTTCACAACCGATACAGGTCGTCAAATCGAAGCGATGAAACCCGCGATACCGTGCCTTCACCGGCACTGGAACCTCGGGGTATTCATAAACTTCGGTGAATGTTCGGCGTTGATAGGTCCTGCCCATCGTCCGCAAAGTCACCCACATACCGACCGCGACGGTGGAGACCGCCACCCAGATATTGCGAAACCACTCAAACATGGGATGTGATCACTATCTGTCTCAGGAAAGGGAATCGACCGCAATCCAGTACTGTGACTCGCATTGCTTGGCCCAAACCAACCAGAACCGGAGGGCCGCGCAGCATCAACACAACTCGAATTATAGGGCTGATGTGAACGGACGCAAGTGATCTGGAGCAGTGAGTTTCTCCGACGGACAGCAACCCGACCGCTCAGAGCAGCCGGGTTGCTGGAATCGCAGATTCCCAATTGCCATTTCGCGGACCAACTCGCGTCTTTCGTGACAAATGCTGGCTGTCCGTTTACAGTAGATGAAGTGAAGACGAGAATTGGACGTTGCGACGGGACGACTCATCGTTGAGCAGGCCAGGCGACGTCTTTTTGCAGCTGAGATGGCTTAAGTCCATTTAGCCGCCCCGCTTGCGGGGCGTGTGCATTAAACGGCGTGTCGCAGTCACGGCGGGCAAGCCAGCCGGCTAAATGATGCTGACAAACTCGTTCCGACGAAATTAATAGAAAGAGCGTGTGCCGCATGTCGATTCGAATGCTTTTCGCTGCGTTGGCGTTCTCATTGTTTGGGACAGGAAACGTTTCCGCTGGCGAGCGATCATTGCGCATCGCGACGTTCAACGTCGATGCGACGCCCCCCATCGGTAGTCCCGTGGCCTATGCGCCGACGCGAAAAATCGAAGATCCGCTCAGCGCACGGGGAATTGTCGTGTTCGGTGAGGGCAAGCCGGTTGTGCTGTGTGCCGTCGATTGGATTGGCATCGGCAACGGTGGGCAGGATGTCTGGAAGGAGAAACTCGCCCAGGCAGCCGGAACCACGGCCGATCGTGTCACCGTTCACGTGCTGCACCAACACGATGGCCCACGCTGCGACTTCTCGGCTGAGGATTTGTTGGACAGTCGGAATTTGGGCGGTCGCAACTACGACACGGTCTTTCTTCGCGATGTCGTGCAGCGTGCCGCCGTCGCGGTTGGCGAGTCGGCAAAGAGCATGCGGAAGGTCACGCACATTGGCGTCGGCAAGGCGAAGGTAGAAAAGGTCGCTTCAAATCGGCGGATTCTCGGTCCCGACGGAAAAGTCAAAATCATTCGCTGGAGCAAATCAACCAACCCCGAAGCGATTGCAGCGCCGGAAGGCGTCATCGATCCCTATTTGCGGCTGGTCAGCTTCTGGGATGGCGACACGCCGTTGGCATCCATCACCTATTACGCCACGCATCCGCAGAGTTATTACGGCAAAGGCGACGTGACGTCGGAGTTCGTCGGATTGGGCCGGGCGGCACGCGAGAAGGAACTGCCCGGCGTCGCACACATTCATTTCAACGGAGCCAGCGGCAATGTCGCAGCCGGCAAATACAACGACGGCTCGAAGGCGCAGCGTCCCATTCTTGCCGAACGAATGCGCAAGGGAATGCAGGCCGCTTGGGAAGCAACAAAGAAAACACCGATAACCGCCGCCGATGTCGAATGGCGCACACAGCCAGTTCTGTTGCCGGTCGCCGAACATCTGGTTGCCGACGAACTTCGCAAAACGCTCGACGATGAGAAAGCCGACTTCAAAACCCGTGGCGCAGCGGCCCGGAATCTGGCCTGGGTTCAGCGGATGCAGGCGAAGCGTGCGATCAACGTCACCTGCCTGCGATTGGGCAAGGTCCATATTCTGCACATGCCGGGCGAGTTGTTCATCGAGTATCAGTTAGCCGCCCAGAAAATGCGGCCGCACGATTTCGTCTGCATGGCCGCCTACGGCGACTACGGCCCCGGCTATATCGGCACCGAAATCGCCTACACCCAAGGCGGCTACGAAACCAGCCAACGCGCCTCCCGCGTCGCCCCGCATGTGGAGCAAGTGTTGATGCAGGCGATGGAAGAACTGTTGAAGTGATGTTTCATGTGATATGGTTTGTAGTGACCCGATTCATCGGGTCTGAGGTCGCCTCAGGCGACCGAGAAACCGCATGAATGCGGTCACTACGAACCCCAACCCCTTTATTTCGCCCAATAAAATTGCGATTTGCACTGTTGACAGGTTTGCGCACGGCCGATAAGCTTAGTCAACTAAGCTTATCTCAGCAAGGAAGTAAAACACCATGTCGAAGCAGCCGGCACCGACTGAACGGGAGTTGGACATCCTCAAGGTACTTTGGGACCGTGGTGAAGCGACGGTTCGTGAGGTGTATGAGGAACTCAGCCAGAATTTGCCCATTGTGCAGAACACCGTGCAGGCGTTTTTGCGGACGATGGAAGAGAAGGGGCAAGTCCGCCACCGGGTTGAGGGCCGCACGTTCATTTATCAGCCTGTGATTGAACGCGAAAGCACTAACACGCGTTTGGCCTCACGGCTGCTGCAGCGTGTGTTCGATGGTGCGATCGACCAACTGGTGCACAGCCTGTTCTCCGAGCAAACACCGAGTGAAGCGGAACTGCAGCGACTGGAAACACTCATCGCCGAGATGAAGACTTCCAGGAAACCGTCCGGCAAACGGAAAGGGGGTTCGAAATGAGCCAATCCTTGCAATACCTGATTCAACACGGCCCGATGCTGTTGGCCGGTTCGAGTTTTTTACTCGCCGTGGGAACGATCGCGGTTTTCATTCAGCGTTCCCCCGTGCACCGACAACGCACCGGTGAGTTGACCGCAATGGCCGTGCTGGTATGGCTGGTGCTGGCAAACCTGCCTTTGCCGCGTCCGTCACTTGAACAGTGGGAACGGTTGGGGTGGCTGGTACCGACCGCAGGAAGCCCCCAGACTGTGGAGCACGGCGAGTTCGCGCCGCCGAATCCTGGCCACTCAACCCCACTGATCGATCCCGACATAACGGCTCGCAACCCTGCGAGGAATCTGAGTTCACAAAATCCGTTACCGGCTGAAAGAACGGGCGACACAGAAATTGTCGCAATGATCGAAGCTGAGTCTGCCGCCACTGTGCCGATTTCCCGAGCGGATGCTGTCCTGCCCGAAGCAGACGCGGCGGTGGAGCAAATAACAGCGGGCCAAATAACAGCGGAGCAACTCGCAGTGGGGTCCCCGACGATGACACCCGGCGAGTCTGCTGGGGTTTTGACACCGCCTACGGTCAGCGCGCCGCTTCACTACGGGAACTGGCTTGCGACAATTTTTGGGGCGGGTGCTGGCGTGTGTATTTTGTGGCTGCTGTTGGGACGGGTGTTGTTGTCACGCGTGCTGCGTACTTCCGATAGGCCTGACGATTGGCTACGGGAGCTGTACCTGACACTGCCGTGTCGGCGACGGCCGGACTTGCTGATATCGCAGCGGGCCAGTCGCGCGTTTTCCTTCGGTCTTGTGCGGCCGGTGATTGTGTTGCCGCAAGCTTGCTGTAACGCCGACAAAATCGAACAACTGCGTGCGGTACTGTTGCATGAGTTGGCCCACACGGAACAGGGCGATGCGTGGGATCGGCTGCTGTTCAATGCCGCCTTTCCATTGTTGTACTTTCACCCGCTGTATTGGGTCATCCGCCGCCGCACGTTTATGTCGGCCGAGTTGATTGCCGACGACCGCGCTGCGGCCCAGACGTCGCGTGCATCTTACACGCAGGAGTTGATCGCGCTGGTTCGATCAGGCGGCAGAGTACGCCTTAGGACCGTTCGAGAAATTAATGTCGCTCAGAAAGCCGTGATTTGTTAGGAGTGCCATCCAGCAAATTGTTTACG
>CAUZOL010000144.1:0-15831 GCA_963581435.1 Planctomycetota bacterium | reverse complement strand
TCGGATCACTTGCAGCGAATCCTAGATGAACACAAAACCGGGCCGCAAATCAAACCGGGCACCTACGCCACCGCTTCCGGAACAGAAAACGAACCGCCAGCCACAACCGACGACGATAGCCCCAAACGGGAATCGGCCGACGGGGCCTGATGGACGTGGAAGGAAGCGCTCCGCTTCGCATAACCTTCGCGTCGCGGCTAACCATTGTGACCGCTGCGATAACGAAGGGTGGGCGATGCGATTCGCGAGACATCTTCTGAATTGTTCTGTCGTTCTGCATTGCCTTGTTGGTCTTGCTGCTGCAGCTCCGGCAGACAATGCGCCAACCGGTGAATCGAACCGCTACAACGTACTCTTCATCGCCATCGACGACCTGCGCCCGGAACTTGGCTGCTACGGCGTCACCGCCGCGCAGTCACCGCACCTCGATCGACTCGCTCAAAGCGCTGTTCTTTTCAAACGGCATTACGTCCAGGTGGCGACATGCGGCGCCTCGCGCTACGCGCTGCTGACCGGGCGGAGTCCGTCAGACTCGCGTGTCACTCGCAGCAACGAAGCGGCGTACCGAGGCGCGTCGGCACTGAAACGCACAAAGCAACCGGCTGCCCAATCGATGCCGGAACTGTTCCGCCGCTCGGGCTACCGCACTGTCTGCATTGGCAAGATTTCGCACACGCCCGACGGTCGCGTCTTCCGCTACAACGGCGCGGGCGACGGTCGTCACGAAATACCGCACGCCTGGGATGAACTGCCCACGCCATTCGGCCCCTGGAAACGCGGTTGGGGAATCTTCTTCGCATACGCCGGCGGGAAACACCGGGAAGACGGTGACGGGCACAAAGACCTGATGGATTTCACCGCCGAGCAGGACAACGATCTTCCTGATGGCCTACTGGCCACAACAGCAATCGATCGTTTGCGTGCGCTCAAGACCGCAAACACACCATTCTTCATGGGACTGGGATTCTTCAAGCCGCACCTGCCGTTCGTTGCACCGAAGCAAGATTGGGATGCTTTCGAGAATGTGAACATCCCGTTGCCCCCGGTCGGCAAGATCGATTCACCCTACTGGCACGGCAGCGGCGAATTCTACAAGTACACCACCCCCTACAAGAAAACGCGGCCCTTATCGCCCGACGCACAGCGCACGGCGCGACGCGCATATTACGCCTGCGTGCGGTATTCCGACCGACAAGTCGGACGCGTTCTGAAGGCATTGGACGATTTGGAATTGTCGAAGAACACCATCGTCGTCGTCTGGGGCGATCATGGTTGGCATTTGGGCGAACAACAAATCTGGGCGAAGCATTCGCCGTTCGAGCGGGCCAACCGCAGTGTGCTGATGATGCGCGTCCCCGGAATGTCTCGCCCGGGACTGAAGACTGCCGCGCTGGCCGAAACCATCGATCTCTATCCAACGCTCGTGGATTTATGCCGGCCGACTTTCAAGAAAACTCAATGGCCGCTCACAGGCAAGTCGCTAACGCCCATTCTCACCGGCGACGCGACGCAGGTCCGTCAGGCGGCCATCAGTTACTGGGGCAACGCGATCTCGGTCCGCACCGATACACATCGCCTCATCGTCGGCAAGTCCCGCAAGGGCGAGCCTCATACGGCTCTGTATGATTTGTCCGACAACCCGGACAGCTTGCAGAATGTTGCCGACGCGCAGCCGGAGACCGTCGGGCGATTACGGCGATATCTGCCGACGGCACCTTAGAACGCTCCGCAAAATCTGCGCGTCGCGGCTAACCCGGATCGATCATGAATCTGTAGGCCGAAACGAGCAAACGTTGACCATGCCGGAACTGCGGTCGCTTTCCTGTGGTCATTTGGATTACAGATTGCGATTCTGATCAATTTCGTTTGCGCTGTTCCGGCAACACGGCGCGCGACCTTGTTCCGGCCTACGCAAATAGTCCAAGCTAACTGGGGACTTGTTGGCGATGGGTTAATACGACGCGATGGGGTTCAGCGGGGAACCGGTTCCGCCCTTGACGCGAATGGGAGAGGCGGTGATGAGGAACTCCCAACGCTTCAGCCGGATTGCCGTTTTGCTCAAATCTTCAAGATCGCAGTTGTCGAAGATGTGCACTCCCATCGCGTGCAATGTCAGAAGATGAATCGGGTGTGTCACGCCCTCGATTCCCGATGGAATGACGTCGCTGGCGGCATCGCTGCCGAGCATGGCGATGTCGCGATCTTTCAACCATTTGCCGCACGACGCATGCAGTCCCGCCAATCCTTCTTCGTTCGCGTCCCACGCACCGACCTCATCGCGTCGCGCCCAGCGACCGGTACGAATGAAAACGACGTCGCCGGCGGCCACCTTCAAACCGGTCCGTTTTTCCCAGGCGTCGAGGTCTTCCGGATAAATCGGCGTTCCCGGTTCGAGGTATTTGACGCCCCGCAGTTCCGGGATGTCGATCAGAATGCCTCGGGTGAAAATGCCGGTCTTGATGTTGTCGATGCTCAGTTTATTCGCACCAGTGTCGTCCACTTCGTTCCGCGAAAACCCGTTGTACATCTTTCCCTTATGAAACAGATGGCAGAGGGAACCTGCCAGCGCACATCTTCGTCACTGGGTAGTTACCAATTGACAATAGCTCATCCCGGGCAGGCTGACTTGCATTTCCTCACCGCGGTAACGATCATCCCGTTGACGTTGATTTCTGTCGCACGTCGGCATTCAGACAAAGAAACGAGTGGAACATGGACTTTGTGGCAATCTTGTCTCGTTGGGCACATATTGGGGCGGCGGTTGTGTTGGTGGGGGGAACCGTGTTTATGCGGTTCGCGCTCATGCCGGCGGCCAAAGAACTGCCCGAAGATGTCCACAACAGTCTCCGCGAACGCGTGATGGGCAACTGGCGGAAGATTGTCGGGATCACCATTTTGTTGCTGCTGCTCAGCGGCTTCGCCAATTACTATTTCGTCCTGAAGGACACCACTGGTCGGCTGGACAATACCAAGCTGTACCATCCGCTGATTGGCGTGAAGATGATCCTGGCAATGGTGGTCTTCTTTCTCGCCTCGGCATTGTCCGGCCGAGCCAAAGGCCTGGAGGGACTGCGGAAGAAGTCTGGCTTCTGGATGGGGCTGAATCTCACGCTGGCCGCCATCATTATTGCGATTGCCGGCTATCTGAAGGTGGCGATCTAACGCTCCTCACCGATTCTTTGGCCGGTTCTTCGGCCGATTTGCCCCACACGATTTGTGGAATGACCGGGCAAGATTCCCAATTGCGTAGACGGTGCGCCGCGTTGTCTGCGTCTGCATGATGGCAGCGCGTACGGTCGGGAACGATCATTCATCGGCGCCGCCACCTGGACTCGGTCGTCGTTCATTTCGTGTGCGCGAGCGATACAGCAACTCAACAGGCAGGTGTCCAGACAGCTCCACCTTGGACCATAAGGTGTTTTCATGTCGTCGTTTATGGGGATCTCCTTGTCGTGCACCCGAAACGGAAATGTTCAAATGGTCATGTATTCTGCGGGACTTTTTTGGAAAAATCGTTCGTGCGCGAACTTTTTCGTGGCACAAAACGTCTTAAAAATGCGTAATAACATGTAGGCGAACTCGCCAAGGCGAAAGCTGGGTGGCCTGTTTGAGAAAACAGGCAGATCAGATCCAATGAAGTCGCCGCTGTGGCGAATAGCCAGATGACAAAGAACCAGCAGTACCAAAACATCCGTTCATGACGAAAGGGACTATCTTCCCGAACAAACAACGGCAGGGCCGACGTTGAGTCGAGGCGGGAGAAGGAGCAGGCACCATGTCAGAGTATCGCAACCCGGTAATGAAAGAACTGACGGATCAGCAGGTTCGGTATGCGCCGCGCGATGCCCGGCTGAAGCAGATCGAAAAGGCCGAATCGTTACTTGCCGAGATTGACCCCCGTGGGAAATATCCCTATCGGGACATTTGTGAGAGCATTACGGAATATAAGCCGGAAATGTATCCTGACCTCGTTCTCTCGGGCGAGGAAGCGGTTCACGATTTGCGGTGTTTTGTCGAGGATCTCTCGGCCAGCGCGGAAATTCCGGTCGAAAATGTTGACGAGCCTGTTTTGACTGTCCGTGACGTGAGTCGGCGCTATAAGGTATCGACAAAAACAGTCGATCGCTGGCGAAATCGTGGTCTGGTCAGCCGGCGGTTCAAGTTCGGCAACCGGATGCGGATTGGGTTCCTGAAATCGACGGTTGATCGATTTGTCTCGCTTCATGCCGACGAAGTGAACCGGAGCAGTCGCTTCAGTCAGTTGTCGGAGTTGGAGCGTGAGGAGATTGTGCGTCGCGCTCGGCGGTTGGCACGCTATGGCGGGTGTCCGGCCGACATCAGTCGCCGTCTGGCTCGCAAATTGGGGCGTT
This sequence comes from Planctomycetota bacterium, assembly GCA_963581435.1. Lineage (GTDB taxonomy): Bacteria > Planctomycetota > Planctomycetia > Planctomycetales > Planctomycetaceae > JABISG01. The sequence continues at coordinate 11,461 of CAUZOL010000144.1, read as the reverse complement.
CTCCCGAGACGATTCGTTATACGCTTAAGAATTTCGATCGCAAGCACCCGGAACTGGCGGTCTTCCCGCTGGCTGGTGCTATTCTGTCCGACGAGCAGAAGAAGGAGATTTTTCGCAGTCATCGTCGCGGTGTGCCGGCCGAAGAGTTGGCCCGGCAGTATTGCCGCACGAAATCCAGCATCTACCGTATTGTTGCGGAAGTGCGGGCCCAACGGTTGCTGGAGCAGCCGATTGACTTCATGGATAGTCCCGAATTTCGACTGCCGAACGCCGAACAGGAGATTCTCGGCCCACCACCGGAAGTCGAGAAGAAGAAGACGCGGGTGAAGACTCCTCCCGGTTTGCCGCCCTACTTGGCAAGCCTTTATTCTATGGCGCTGCTGACGCGTGAAGAGGAAGGCTACTACTTCCGAAAGATGAATTACCTGAAATATCGGGCAGCGAAATGTCGCGAATCGCTCGATCGTGCGCATCCCAAGTCGAAGGAGATGGACGAGATCGAGCGGCTGCTTGACGAGAGCGTTTCTGTGAAAAACTTCCTGATCCGCAGCAACTTGCGGCTGGTGGTTTCGATCGCCAAGCGTCACCTCAAGCCGAATGTCAACTTTTTCGAGATGGTCAGTGACGGGAATATGTCGTTGCTGCGGGCGATCGAAAAGTTCGATTACCTGAAGGGCAACAAGTTCTCGACCTACTCGACATGGGCGATTATGAAGAATTTCGCCCGCTCGATTCCGGCCGAGCACACGCGGCTCGATCGTTTTCGGACGGGCAAAGAGGAAGTGTTTCAGCTTTCGACCGATACGCGCAGCAACCAGTTCCAGGAAGAACTGGTCAACCGCAAACAGCGGTTGGCGCTGATGGGGATTTTGAACCAGCTGGACAACCGTGAAAAGGACATCATTCTGTATCGCTTCGGCCTCAGCGAAGGGGCGGAACCCCAGACGCTTGAACAGGTTGGGCAACAATTCGGAGTGACGAAGGAGCGGATTCGCCAGCTGGAAGCGCGGGCTCTGCGTAAGCTGCGCCAGATTGCGCAAGCGGAGAAGCTGGATATTCCCGGCGTTTGACGGCCTGGCGTTTGTCTCGGCGGATCGCCCGAATTGAACGAAGCAAGCATGAAGCAGCCCGGTACACTTGTGCCGGGCTGCTCGTCTTTGCTGCAGGTCGTTCTCTGGGAAGGTTCATCAGGCGAACCCATTCCGATTTCCTCGTGTCCAGACGTAGGTGGTTGCTGTTTGCAAAGGACGGATGGACAACTTCGGGCGCGGTGTGGAATCGCTTGCGGCCAGCGTGCTTGCGTTGGTGTTGAAGTTGTGGATTTCTTGCGAGCAGTCTTCATTTCTCCCTTGCAAGGCAGGTGTTGGATGTTATATTGAGCAGCCTATTGCGGAACAACCAGTTTCGCTAGCGTAGCTCAATTGGCAGAGCCCCGGTTTTGTAAACCGGAGGTTGTGGGTTCGAGTCCCACCGCTAGCTCAATGGATGTGTCCGTGCCGGCAGTCGGGCGGCGTGGGCGATCCTCCAGCGGCGGCACGCCACGGAGGCATTAGCGAATGTCGATCGGTGGTCAGCGTCATTGGGGGGAATTCCTGAGCGGTCAAAGGGGCCAGACTGTAAATCTGGTGGCACAGCCTTCGCAGGTTCGAATCCTGCTTCCCCCATTTATGGTTTGTGTTGGTGGCAGGGTGTTGCGAAGCTGGGCGTTAGGGTGACTGAAACAAGTTGCGGGCGTAGCTCAACGGTAGAGCCCCAGCCTTCCAAGCTGGTTGTGTGGGTTCGATTCCCATCGCCCGCTTTGTGTGCAGAAAAGTGGGTTGGCCGAGCGTTGGGCAGTCGGTATGGGTTTGATTGCTACTGTAGCTCAGTTGGTAGAGCGCGTCCTTGGTAAGGACGAGGTCATGGGTTCGAGTCCCATCAGCAGCTTTTGGCTGGGCCTCGGCGGCAGTCGTTGGGTTTGAGAGCGTAAATTAGAATCTTCGATTTAGAACAGATTGAAACAGAGTCGTGTCTGTCTGGTGGCTTCGGCTAAAAACCGACAGCTTTCGCCTCGCGTGGGGCGTGCGGTTTTTAGTCACGAGGCGCCGCGGCAGCTCGAGCAATTGGGAGAGATTTGAGAAATGGCTAAGGAAGTCTTTCAGCGGACCAAGCCGCACGTCAATGTTGGAACAATTGGGCACATCGATCACGGCAAGACCACGTTGACTGCCTCGATTTTGGCCGTGCAGCAGACCAAGGGGTTGGCTGAATTTAAGAGCTATGCCGATATCGCCAAGGGCGGTACGGTTCGCGATGCCACCAAGACTGTGACCATTGCTGTCAGTCACGTTGAGTACGAGTCGGACATTCGGCACTATGCCCATATCGATTGCCCGGGACACGCCGACTATATCAAGAACATGATCACCGGTGCCGCCCAGATGGATGGTGCGATCCTGGTCGTCTCGGCAGCTGATGGCCCGATGCCTCAGACTCGCGAACACATCCTGCTGGCACGTCAGGTGAACGTGCCCAGGTTGGTTGTATTCCTCAATAAGTGCGACCTCGTTGATGACGAAGAGTTGCTCGAACTTGTTGACATGGAAGTTCGGGAGCTGTTGACCAAGTATGATTTTCCCGGCGACGACATTCCGATGATCCGTGGGGCTGCCAAGCCCGCGCTCGACAATCCGAGTGACGAGAAGCTCAATGCCTGTATTGGCGAGTTGATGGAAGCACTCGATTCGTACATCCCTGAGCCCGCGCGGGAAGCGGACAAGCCGTTCCTGATGGCGATCGAAGACGTGTTCTCCATCGAAGGTCGCGGCACCGTGGTGACTGGCCGGATTGAGCAAGGCATCGTCAAGGTTGGTGAGAAGGTGCAGCTTATCGGCCTGAGGGATACTCAGGAGACGACTTGCACCGGCGTTGAGATGTTCAATAAGTTGCTCGACGAGGGCATGGCTGGCGACAATGTCGGCATCCTGCTTCGTGGCATCAAGAAGGAAGAGGTCGAGCGTGGGCAGGTTCTGGCCAAGCCTGGTTCGATTACGCCTCACACAAAGTTTGAATGTGAAGTTTACGTGCTCAGTAAAGATGAGGGCGGGCGACACACGCCGTTCTTTAGTGGTTATCGTCCCCAATTCTACTTCCGCACAACCGACGTGACGGGCTCTGCCAACCTGATGGGCGGTGCCGAGATGTGCATGCCTGGCGACAATGTCGCGCTTGAGGTTGAGCTTGGCAAGCCGGTCGCAATTGTTGAGGGAAGCCGTTTCGCGATTCGCGAGGGTGGTCGAACTGTTGGCTCCGGCATTGTGACCAAAGTGGTTGAATAGTCGCGGCCGGTGTGACCTGCGTTCCGCGGTTAGCGGGGCGCTGTGTTGGTGCAAAATAATTGCAAAAGTTATAGTGAAGGTGCCGCATGGCTCGCGAATACGTTTGGCTCGAATGCACAGAGACCGGGTTGCGCAATTACCGCGTGCAAAAAGAGACTCGGGGGACAGAGCGTTTGGAGTTGCGTAAGTACTGCCCGAAGCTGCGAAAGCACACGGTCCACAAGGAGTCTCGCAAGAAGTGATTGCTGGACGTTAGCCCTTCCGGCTCTGTATTGGTGTTTGTAGTTTGTGCCGCGAGGCAGTGTTGAGTTGTGTGTCCGACGGGTGTAGCTCAATTGGCAGAGCACCGGATTCCAAATCCGGCGGTTGGGGGTTCAAGTCCCTCCGCCCGTGCTCCCGTTTGGATTCAGTAAATCAGGTTTGTCTGCTGGTGGGTACTTCTTTTTTCATGTGCTGCCTGTTGCCTTCGGCGGGCGTCATCAAATGGCTGCGGGCGTAACGTTCCTCTCGCACTCCTCTCTCCTGTATATTTCGACGGATCGTTATGGCAAAGTCACAGAACGACTCATCGTTTCGGGCCGGGCTGTTTAAGTTCAGTCTTCATAAGCGCAATCAGGGGCGATTGGTTCGCCAGCTGACGGCGGTCGCGGCGGCTGTCTTGATCTTCTTTGGAACATACACGCTTTCAAAGGGGCCGTTGTCGAGTTATGTCAACTCGTACCTGACAATGACTGCTCGCTACGTGGGCGGCGATCCTGACGCTGGTCGGGACACCAAGTTGCAGTCGCTCGCACAAGGTCACCAGGGTGAGTTGGCTGTTGTGACAAATGGGCGCCGTTTTCAGGAACGGGAGTTTCATTTCCAGACCAGTAGCAATTTTTCGACAGACCAGGGTCTCGTCGATAAAATGAAGGTGAATGCCGCGGGGTTTGCCAGCGACATTGAAGCGGAGTACGGGGCGGAGGTTCGAGTCTCTCAGCCGCGCGGCCAGAGTCGGCGTGCAGTTGGCGTATCCATCGGAATTCCCATTCTGCTCTGTGTGATTGGATTGTGGCTGGTGTTTCGTGCGGTGAACTTCCCTCGCTTTGCTGACTTCCTGATCTCCGTCGAAGCCGAAATGGACAAAGTGTCGTGGCCCGGCAGGCCGGAGCTTTATCGGTCAACTGCGGTTGTTGTTTCAACGATGTTTCTGCTTGGATTCATGCTGCTTGCTTACGATGTGTTCTGGAAGTTCTTCTTTGAGATGGTTGGGTTCTTGCGGATCGCCAGCTAGTCGATGAGTGCCGATTGGGTTGGCTGGGCGCTGTCTTTTTGGCGATTTCACGTCGTGGATTGTGCGGAATCTGCAAACTTCGACAAAATCCGACAGATTCCATTGCTGCGTTTCTTGAAAAATCTGACCGAAATGCCCATGATGGGCGGTTCAGCCGGATTCTTACCGAGTGGGGCGGGTAACGTTTTTCAAATTCGGCTTGTGGTCGTGCCGTTTGGTTTGTGGCACCAACTGGCTAACGACGGTGCAGCGTGTCGCGAAAGTTCGCGAGAGCCTGCTTCCTTTTTCTCTGATTTAACGGCTGTGGACGGTAGAGGTAAAGGCCTGTAATGGATGACCAGACAGCGTCCGCTGATCCACAACCTGCCAACCCGGTGGGCGGCGATGCCGGTGCGCCAGTATCGGACGATGGGGTGTCGGGCGATGGTGGCTCGGCGAATTCATTCGATTGGTACGTGCTGAAGGTGCAGAGTAATCGCGAGAAGTCGATTCGCGAAACGCTCATTCGTCGGATCAAGCGGGAGGGTTTGGAAGAGCATTTCGGACGGACGGACGATGGTGAGGTCGAGGTGATCATCCCCACGGAACGGGTCGCCGAGACGAAGGGTGGAAAGAAGCGGATCACAAACCGGAAGTTGTACCCTGGCTACATCATGGTACACATGGAGCTCAATGACGAGACTTGGTATCTCGTTCGTGATACAAGTGGTGTCGGCGATTTCACCGGTGCGGCCGGGAAGCCGATTGCCATGTTGCCGTCCGAGGTTGAGCGGATGCTTGGCGACGCGAAGACGGACGATGCCGAGGCGGAGCCGGCCAAGGTGAAGATTGACCTGTCGCGAGGCGAGGCGGTCAAGATCAAGGATGGGGCGTTCGAGAGCTTCGAGGGAACGATTGAGGCAATCGACGAGGAGCACGGCAAGATTTCCGTTTTGATCGAGATATTTGGTCGGTCGACTCCGGTCGAGCTTGAGTACTGGGAAGTTGAAAAGGTTTAACCTGACGCCGGTGTCCATTTGGCGGGTAGCTGAATTCACGGGAATTCAGGTTATTTTGACTGGGTTCTTGCGAATTCAGCGACATTCAGATCGGGAAGTGAAGCAGTAGGATGGCGAAACAAGTAGTTACACAGATTAAAGTGCAGGTGACTGGCGGGCAGGCGACTCCGGCGCCGCCGGTAGGAACCGCGCTCGGCCCGCACGGTGTCAATATCGGACAGTTCGTTCAGCAGTTCAACGATCGGACGAAGGAACTGTCAGGCACGACCGTGCCGGTGGTAATAACGGTCTATAACGACCGCTCGTTCGACTTTATCGTGAAAAGCCCGCCGGCTGCGGTGTTGCTCAAGCAGGCGGCGCAAATAGCCAAAGGCTCGGGCAGTCCGAAGGCGGAAAAAGTTGGGGTTGTGACCACCGACCAGTTGAAGGCGATCGCAAAAACCAAGTTTGAAGATTTAAATACCACCTGCATCGATCAGGCGGCCAAGATCATTGCCGGGACGGCACGCAGCATGGGGCTGGAAGTGGTTGATTGAGTCTGATTTGGTTGGGCTGGACGTCAGCGACTGCTGTTGATTCAGCGGGCAGGCACGCAAACAAACAAAATTAAGTAGACGTAATTAATTCGATGGCGAAACAATCAAAGCGATTCACGCACTATCAAAAACAGGTGGACGAGTTGGGCGTGGTCGATTTGTCGACTGCGGTTGGCGCGCTCAAGGGGCTGGAGTCGTCTCTCCCGAAGGGTGTTAAGCCCTGCAAGTTCGATCAGTCAGTCGAGCTGTCGATTCGGTTGGGTGTTGACCCGAAGCAGGCCGATCAGATTGTCCGTGGTTCAATTGTGCTGCCGCACGGTATTGGAAAAACACAACGCGTGCTGGTTTTCGCCCAGGGTGACAATGTTGCCGTTGCCGAGGAGGCCGGGGCAGATTTTGTTGGTGGCAAGGAGTTGGCCGACAAGATCAAGGACGGGTGGGTCGATTTCGATGTCGCGATTGCGACACCCGACATGATGGGCGTGGTTGGACCGCTGGGCCGTGTGCTTGGGCCGCGGGGCCTGATGCCTTCGCCTCGTGCTGGCACGGTGACTCAGGAAGTGGCCAAGACCGTTCAGGAATATCGGGCTGGTAAGGTGGAATTTCGTTGCGACGCCGCCGGAAACGTGCAGTGTGTCGTAGGCAAGATGTCGTTTGAAGAGTCGCAGTTGCAAGAGAACATAGAGGCCCTGTTAAAGTTTGTGGATTCGCTCCGGCCGACGTCGGCCAAGGGCGTTTATGTTCGCAATATCGCCCTCTCAGGAACGATGACTCCCGGCATCTCGATTGCCGTCTGACGGGTGGTGTCGTGCGGTGGGGTTCGGTCTTTGGGGCCGGTGGAGTCAGGTTGGTCGGGCAAAAGTGACTGGTTGGAAATCATGAGTAAGCGTGTTAAGGGAATGTTAATCGATACGATTCGGGAGCAGATCGGCGAAAGCCGTGACATGCTGCTGATCGACTCGTCTAAGCTCGATGCGAACACGGCGAATCGATTTCGCCTCGCATTGCGTGAGAAGGGTATTGGCATGCTCACTGTGCAGAATACTTTGGCTCGCAGGGCGCTCAATGACGCTGGCGTGACATCGCTCGATTCGCTTCTCGCAGGGCCATCGACGCTGGTTTGGGGTGGTCAGGACATTGTCGATCTCTCCAAGGAGATTGCCAAGTGGGCCAAGGAAGTCAGCGAGCTAGAGGTTAAGGGGGGTTCGTGCGAAGGCGAAACTCTCGATGCAGCCGGCGTTGAGGCATTGAGTAAGAGTCTCAGTCGAGACGAGTTGCTCAGCCAGTTGGCTGGTATGTTGTTGAGTCCAGGGGCCAAGCTGGCGGCGGCACTTTCAGGGCCTGGGGCGATGCTCGCCAGCCAGGTTGAAAAGATATCAGAAGGCGAAGGTGGGGCCGGCGAAGCAGCGGAGCCAGAGGAAGAGGGCGAGTGATTGTCGCGACTTGGTCGCGCAGGAGTTTTCTCTGTTGAGCCTTTCGGTGTAGCATAGTTCAAACATCAAATTTCAGTGTAATTACAGAAAACATATAGGGCCGGGTTTGTCTTCCGGCCAATTCGACGTGAAAGGGAAGAACGAAATGTCAACTGCAGAGGCCACGATGGAATTCGATTCCACCACCAAAGAAATGGGCGACAAACTTGTCGGCCTGACGTTGCTGGAAGCGAAGAAGCTTGTTGATTATCTGGAGCAGGAGCATGGCATCGAGCCGGCCAGTGGTGGCGCCGTAATGGTGGCTGGCCCTGGAGGTGGTGGTGACGCTGGGCCTGTCGAGGAGCAAACCGAGTTCGATGTCATATTGACCGGATTCGGCGACAAGAAGATTGCTGTCATTAAGGTCGTTCGTGGGGCCACCGCGTTGGGTCTGAAGGAAGCGAAAGACCTCGTCGAAGGTGCACCCAAGCCGATCAAGGAAGGCATCTCGAAAGAGGATGCAGAGAAGCTCAAGAAAGAAGTCGAAGCGGCGGGTGGGTCAGTCGAAATTAAGTAACGAAACATCGGGTCTATCGACTCTTTGTCAAGTTGCAAATGGGGGGTGGCGGCTGGCCTGCTTGGGCCGGTCGGTTGTAGGCTGGTTGGCGGTCGCTTTCGAGCGCGCTCATCTGCGGGTACAAGAGGATGTTGCTATGGGCAAGATCTCCCGGTGTGAACCTGTGGTTGGGCGAGTTCTGGTGGCCGGTCGCTGGCAGTCCTGCCTTCGGTTGTTTCGCGATGACGCTGCGTCGGTCGGCTCCTGTTGTGTTGTTGGCCGAATGCATCCACTCTTCTGGTTGTTGGACTAATGTTGTTCCTGCCGTTGGATTGCTTCATCTGGCACGAAAACTCTGGCCAATTCGGGCGATTGTTTTGACGAGTTCACACTGCCTTTGCAGCCGGTTTTGTTCTCCAGGAATCCGTCGTGGGTCCGCCAGTGTCCCACGGCTGCCTGTTTTGCTGCCGTCTCGCGTCCCGCTCGTCAGCCAGACCGAAAAATGTGAAGTCTCTCTCAGTCTCTCAGTCTCTCAGTCTCTCAGTCTCTCAGTCTCTCAGTCTCTCAGTCTCTCACGATCAGGAATTGCGCCGCTGAGCCGGCCATCTCACTGTACGCTCTCTAGCTAGCATCTGCCCGTACGGAGTTGATACATGCCTATTCCAGCCACTCGAACCATTCAGGTTGACACCGTCCGCAATTATGGCGCGCCGCAGGACGAGGTTGAGCTGAATGATTTGACCTGCATTCAGACCGACGCATTCGCTAAGTTTCTGCAGGTTGGTCGCGACTCCAAGAGTCGTAGGGATGAAGGGCTCGAGGGAATTCTTCGCGAGATCTTCCCGATCGAAAGTTACGGCGGCCAACACCGCATGGAGTACGTCAAGTACGAGTTGGGCAAGCCTCGCTATTCGGCCGTTGAATGCCGCCAGCTGCGTTTGACGTACGGCCGGCCGTTCCGGGTTTGGCTGCGTCTGGTGAAAGAGCAGCCAATTGAGGAAGAAGTGTATCTGGGTGACATGCCGATCATGATTGGCGGCGGTGAGTTCATCATCAACGGGGCTGAGCGGGTTGTTGTCAGCCAGTTGCATCGCTCGCCGGGCGTTGACTTTGTTCTCAGTTCAGAGCCAGGCGAGCGGAAGAGTTACTCGTGCCGCGTGATTCCCGAACGGGGAAGCTGGATCGAGCTGGTTGTCGCCAAGAAGGAGACTTTGCAGGTCCGTATCGATCAGAGCGGAAAATTTTCGGCGATGACGCTGCTGCGGGCGATGGACCCGGAGTACTCGACCGATGCCTCGCTGATTGAACTTTTCTACGATGTGAAAACAATCAAGGTCACTCGTGGCGGCGCCGAAAAATTCAAGGACAAAATTGCAGCCGACGATGTCATTTATGAGCCCAAGCACGAGCGGTCTGGCGAGATCATTGTCGAGTGCGGTGAGCCGATCACCGAAGCTCTGGCTGAAGAAATCGTCGCCTCGGGCATAAAGAGTCTGCAGGTCATCGATGCCAAGAACGATCTGTTGGTGATGAACAGTGTTCTTGAGGACAATACATCAACTCATCAGGAAGCGTTGCTTCGCATCTACCAACGGCTGCGTCCCGGCAACCCGCCGGCGTTGGAGAAGGCGGGCGACCTGTTCCGCGAGAAGTTTTTTGATGTGAACCGCTATCGACTGGGTCGCGTGGGTCGGTTCCGAATCAATCGCAAGTTTTCCCAGACGATTCCCGATTCAGAAATGACGTTGCGGCCGGAAGATTTTGTCAACGCCATTCGTTATCTGGTGCGGTTGCGGGGAAGCGATCCGACGGCCCGCGTCGATGACATCGACAACCTCGGCAACCGTCGATTGCGTACGATTGACGAACTGGCGGCGGATGAAATCCGTAAAGGGTTCCTCAAGCTCCGGCGAACGGTGCAAGAGCGGATGAGCCTGAAAGACATGGAAGAGATGACGCCGCGGACGTTGATAAATCCCAAGAGCGTTTCGGCGGCCATCGACTATTTCTTCGGCCGCAGCGAGCTGTCGCAAGTTGTCGATCAGACGAATCCACTGTCGATGTTGACACACGAACGGCGGCTGAGTGCACTGGGACCGGGCGGCCTGAACCGCAAGCGGGCAGGTTTTGAAGTTCGCGACGTTCACATTTCCCACTATGGCCGTATCTGCCCGATTGAAACGCCGGAAGGGACGAACATCGGTCTCATTTCCAGCCTGAGTATTTTTGCGAAGGTGGACGATTATGGATTCCTGATCACGCCGTATCGCAAAGTAGTCAAAGGCAAAATTACCGATGAGATCGACTGGCTGAGGGCCGACGAAGAATCGCACGTGCATGTGGTTCCCGCGGATACGCCGTCGGTCAATGGCAAGCTGACCGACGGTCGGGTTCTGGCCCGGTACCTCAACGATGTGATCTGGATCAGCGACGATGAGGTTGACTACATCGATATCGACCCGAGCCAGATGGTCGGCATCTCGGCCGCGTTGATTCCGTTTCTCGAACACGACGATGCCAACCGAGCATTGATGGGCTCGAACATGCAGCGGCAGGCGGTGCCGCTGTTGATTACCGAGGCCCCGCTCGTTGGGACCGGGATGGAAGAGGTTGTTGCTCAGAACTCTGGAATGTTGCTGCGGGCCGATCGTTCGGGCAAGGTCACCTACGTGGATGCGACCGTTGTCGAAGTGGAAGGCAAGCGGTATCCGCTGCGAAAATTCACCGGTTTGAACGAGCGCACCTGTTTGAACCAGAAGCCGGTTGTTGAAGTGGGGCAGCGCGTCAAAAAGGGCGATCTGCTGTGTGACACGGCTGCGACCGACAAGGGCCAATTGGCACTCGGCCGCAACGTGCTGGTCGCCTTCATGTCCTGGAAGGGCTACAACTTCGAAGATGCGATCATTCTATCTGAGCGGCTCGTAAAGGAAGACGTCTACACGTCGATTCACATCGACGAATTCGATGTTGAGGTACGGGAAACCAAGCTCGGCCGGGAAGAGTTCACGCGTGATATCCCCAATGTCAGCGAAAAGGCCCTTGCCCACCTCGATGAGGATGGCATCGTTCGGATTGGAACGCGGGTCGCCCCCGGTGCCATTTTGGTCGGAAAAGTTTCGCCCAAAGCGAAGTCGGAGCTGACACCGGAAGAAAAACTGCTGCACGCCATTTTTGGGCGGGCTGGTGAGGACGTGAAGAACGAATCTCTCGAAGTGACGAGTGGCGTCGAGGGAATTGTGATTCACACAGAGAAATTCTCCCGCCGCATGAGTCTCTCCGATCTCGACCGCCGCAAGTTTGAGCAGGATTTGAAGAAGGTCGAAAAGAAGGGCAACGAGTCGGTCGCCGCTGCGTTTCAAACATTTCTTC
>CAUZOL010000143.1:0-15921 GCA_963581435.1 Planctomycetota bacterium | reverse complement strand
CAGCCGAATCCGCGGTTACGTCTCGACGCTCCGCAAAAACGACCTGAAAATCCTGGACGGCATCCAATCCGCCTTCCACCAGTCCCCCAACCTGCCAGCGCACATCTTCGTCACTGGGTAGTTACCCATTCTTGTGGCCCAAGTGTCTCGTTCTGTTCCAAAATAGGTTCTGTAGGAATTGACACGCGGGCTTTTCTATTTTGCGGATCGAAGTTCGCAGACGAATGCTGTCATCGCCGCTTGGACTCTGGTAATATATTGACGCCTATCTGATTTGCATTCATCGACCATCTGGACCAGACATCATGCCGATTGAGTTCAACTGCCACGTTTGTGGGAAACTGCTCCGCACCGCCGACGAAAAAGCCGGCAAGACCGCCAAATGTCCCGGCTGCGGCGAAAAGTTGACCGTCCCAGGATCGGCAACCGAGCCAGACGATGAATTCGGAGCTGACGAATTCGGCGACGGAGATGCTGATGACTACGAGGACGGCGATGCCGATGACTATGGGGACGAGGACGAATTTGCCTCGACATCCTCTGGCGGGGCAAAGCGGCAGTGCCCCATGTGTGGCGAATCGATCAGTCGGAAATCGACCCGATGCGAGCATTGCGGCGAGAAGGTCGGTGGAAGCGGAGGCGGACGCCGGTCACGTCGTGGTGAAGTGCGGCCGACACAGATCGAAGTCGGCGAGGTCATCTCAACTGCCTGGGAAATTTACAAGTCGGAAATGGGAGTGTGCATTGGAGGCTATCTGATCATGATGGTGATCGTCATGGTCGTCGCCTTTGGCCGAGGAATGTGCACCGGCCTCATCAATGCAGGGGCGGCCGGTATGGGAAACCAGCAGCCCAATCCCGGAGTTCTTGTTCTGATTGTCTGCGTCGGTCTCGTTGCCGGTTTTATCGAGCTAGCGATTCGGCTGTATGTCGAAGCTGGTCTCAATCGTTTGCTGTTGAACGTAGCCCGCGGGAAGAATGCTGAAATTGGGGACCTGTTTGGCGCGGGACGTTTCTATCTCAGATATCTCGGCAACTCGATTCTCTTCTTGCTGATGGTTACATTCGGAACGGCGGCGTGCATCGTTCCGGGGATCATTTTGGCGTTGATGTTCTGGCCTTTTGCTTATCTGATTCTCGACCGCGATCTACCGGGAATGGAGTGTTTGAGCCGGGCCAAAGAGATCACCGAAGGGAATTGGGGGGCAATCTTCGTTCTCGCACTTGCCGCCGCCGGAATCAACTTTTTGGGAATCTGTGCTTTGTGCATCGGGGTAATATTTACGGCCCCATTGACCATGTTGATGTTCGCGGTTGCTTACTGTCGCATGTCGGGGCGGGCGACGGCGCGCGTGTGAGTTAAAAAACACTGACGACGGATTTCGTCTAATTGGCTCCCTCAACTCGCCGTCTTGTCTAACAAGCCAAGGGCAGAATCTGGGACCGTGTCGTACATGGAACTTTGCTGAAATGACCGGTGTCATTCCGGGCTGACTTGCTTGAGCCGAGTGAGTAGATTGTCATCATGCCGATTGAATTCAACTGCCACGTTTGTGGGAAACTGCTCCGCACCGCCGACGAAAAAGCTGGCAAGACCGCCAAATGTCCCGGTTGCGGCGAGAAACTGACCGTCCCGGGATCGGCAACCGAGCCAGACGATGAATTCGACGCTGACGAATTCGGCGACGGCGATGCTGATGACTACGAGGACGAGGACGAATTTGCCTCGACGTCATCCGGAGGGGCGAAGCGGCAGTGCCCCATGTGTGGCGAATCGATCAGTCGGAAATCGACCCGATGCGAGTACTGTGGCGAGAAGGTCGGCGGCGGTGGCGGACGCCCCAGCCGTCGGCGATCTGGAATTGCCAGAGATAAAGTGGGGCCTCCGGCTATCGGGCTGATGGTCGCCGCCGGGCTTGGAATCGCCGTGAATTTGCTAGGCATTGCCTTTAACATCTTGGGATTAATGGGAGGGGCTCAACGGGGAGCGCAGCCGATTGGAGGCGCAATGGTGGGAGGAATCGGGCTGGCAATCAATGCTCTCGCGATCGTTTTGGGAATCGTCATCATATTTGGCGCGTTGAAGATGAAGCGGCTCGAGTCCTACGGGATGGCGATGACGGCATCAATCGTCGCGATGATTCCCTGCTTCTACCCATGTTGCCTCGTCGGGATTCCGATTGGAATCTGGGCTCTTATTGTACTGAACGATTCCGAAGTGAAGGACGCCTTTCCGGGTTGAATTGCTGGGATAGAGAAGGTGAATCACAAGAATGGCTATTGAATTTAACTGTCACGTTTGCGGGAAACTGCTTCGCACTTCGGAAGCGAAATCCGGGAAAACAGCCAAGTGTCCTGGCTGCGGCGAAAGTTTGAGTGTGCCGCAAGCAGAAGTAGGCCCCGATGACTACGACAGCGATGAATCGGGCGGCTCGGGACTCGATGAGTTCGATGACGCGGCTGCTCCGTCAACGCAATCGGGGGCGACGAAAGCCTGTCCGATGTGCGGCGAGCAAATTCGACGCGCCGCACGCCGCTGCCGATTTTGTGGCGAGGATCTCGCTGACCGGTATTCGAGTCGGTCGACTTCTTACAGCCAGCCACACCGCGGCGCGATGCTATTGACGTTCGGGATTCTCGGCTTTGTTGTCTGCCCGATTTTCGCCATCGTGGCGTGGGTGATGGCGAACGGGGATCTGCAGGAGATGAAGGCCGGGCGGATGGACCCTGAGGGTGAAGGACTCACCAAGGCGGGCAAGATCATCTCGATCGTCAGTCTGTCGCTGACGGCCGCCGGACTGCTCTTGTATTGCTTTTTTGTGATCATGTTCGTGGCGGTCGGCGCAGCATAGCGCTTCGCATCGCGGCCGTTCGGCGAATGTCGCGTCTCAAAGCCCACGGGCTGCGGCCAGTGGGATCGAACGGATTACATCAACCCGCGGCGTTTCAACTCGGCGACGACGTTGCTGACGATTTCGGTCACTTCGCCGGCATCAACATCGTTTGAGGAAATCGGGCAGCCGCGGACCGGTTGGTCGGTGAAGCCGTGACCGGCCAACATGCATTGCAGCACATCGCTGAGCGCGTTGAGATCGGTTTTCTGCTCGCTGGAAAGCGGTTGCCGACCCGTTCCCATTTGGAATCCGCGCAGTTCGACTGCCGACCGGAACCCTTCGGGAAACTCGGCCGAGTAAATCATCGTGTCGAACAACGTCACCAGGTCGTACTGAACTGCGCGGGCTTCGTCGAGCCGGCCGGCAATGGTTAAGTCGTACAACTTGCGGGTAATTTCCGGAACGACTCCCGAACTGGCATTGGTCCCGCCATCGGCACCAATGAGTAACATGGGCATCAGCGCCGCATCCCACCCGGTGAGGAAGGAAAAATCGGGCCGATTCGGTCGCACCGCTTGAATCATCCGAATCATGTTCACGACGTCGCCGGTCGAATCCTTGATGGCGACAATTCGTTCGCATTCTTCCGACAGCCGCTGAATCGTCGGCACATCGATGGGGCTGGCAAACATGGGGATGTTGTACAGCGTGACATCGATGGGCGTGTTGTCGCCGATTTCCTTGAAATAGGCGTAAACCGACGCCGGGCTGAGTTTGTAGTAGAACGGTGCGACGATGGCGACGGCTCGGATTCCCAAATCGGCGTAGAACTCGCACGCCGACAGCGTCTCTTTGACGTTGGCTTCGGCCGCTCCTGCAAGAATCGGCACGCGGCCCCGTGTCTGGTCGGCAATCACCTCGACAATGCGCCGTCGCTCTTCGGGAGTGAATCGCGTGAACTCGCCCGTCGATCCATTCGGATACAAACCATTCACGCCGCGTTCGATCAGCCAATCGACATAACGCCGCAATTCGGCTTCGTTGATCCGGCCCTGGGAATCCATCGGCACAAGATTGGGAGTAAAAATCCCCCGCAGTTTGTTGTCGTTCATGGTCATGTTTCGTGTTCTGTTATCGCATTAATAGATACTGTTCAGACCGTATCGCATCGCTAAAAGCCCACGGGCTGTGGCCCGTGGGATCCGACACGAAACTCAAGCATACCATGCACTATCGACCAATTGCGTGCGGGGGAGGAGAAATCGCGAGGATTGACGCTCAGGCAGCCGGTCGTGACCCGATTCATCGGGTTTTGCCGCGGCAGGTAGCATTCGAATCGCATCAATGCGGTCACTACGAACCTACCGGCATGTTTCATTCGGCACCGGTGGCGGCCTCAATGTCGTCGAGATCCGAGAGATCCGGCACGGAGTCATCGCCAGAGTCTATGCCCGATTCCATTCCAGATTCTTCTTCGGCGGCTGCCATCTGACTGGCCATTTTTTCAGGCGACCTCCCCAAGAATTGTACCAATAGATACAGCACCAGCAGCCCCATTGGCATGAGGATAATGGGGGAATAGCCAAAGCCAGCGGGGAGATATCCAAGCAGCAGCGCGACGCCAGCCACCGACATTGCGTACGGAAGCTGTGTGCCAACGTGGGCAAGATGATTGCAGCGACTGGCTGCCGAAGAAAGAATTGTCGTATCGGAAATGGGGGAACAATGATCGCCGAAGATCGATCCAGAGAGAATGGCGCCGATGGTACCCAGCATGAGGTGATGCGTGGGGTCGGCATCGTTCTGGTCGATCAACAGGTAATAGGTCACCGAAATGAGTAACGGCATCAGCAATCCCATGGTCGACCACGAACTGCCGGTCGCAAACGCGACAGTCGCTGCCAACAGAAAGGAAATGGCAGGCATCCAAGCCACCGAGATTTTGCCGTCAAATATCTCGACGAGAAAACCGGCCGTGTTAAGATGTTGGGGATTACAAATCGTCCCAATCGACCATGCCAGAACCAGAATCAGCAGCGGATAGAACATTCCTTTCGCACCGCGGACCCAGGCGTCGATTGCTTCACTGAGTGTCATCGATCGAGTGACGGCGACGGAAGCAACGGCGACAATCGACGCGATGAATGCCGACAAGAAGAGAACTCGTTCGGAACTCGCGCTGCCAATGATGTTCCAGAACGAATCATCCTTTTGCGCCGCTCCCTGCGCGGCAGCGATCGCGTTGTCGATTTCCAGTTGCTCGCTGCCGGTCCACCATAACCCGACGATGATCGCTGACAGCAGCACCATGAGCGGGATGTATGCGTTGCGGGCGACACTTCGCCGACCAATGATCTCGTGGTCCGAATCGGCCGGTTCATCTCCAATCGCGCTTGTGTCCTTTGCCTTACGACCGGCCAAAGCACGTGCTTCGGCCCGCAACATGGGACCGTAGTCGTGTCCGATGTAGGCGATGAGGCAAACGAATGCCAACAAATGCAGCGGGTAAAATCGGTACGGAATGGTGGCGAGAAACACGTCGAAAACATTGGCTTTCAGGCCCAGGTCGGCATAGGTGTCGCCGATGTACTGGATTTCAATTCCCACCCAAGTGGAGACCAACGCCAAACCAGCGACCGGCGCTGCGGTCGAATCGACCAGGAACGCCAGCTTTTCACGAGAAATCTTCAGCCGATCGGTGATCGGCCGCATGGTACTGCCCACCAGCAGCGTATTGGCGTAGTCGTCGAAGAATATGACCAACCCCATAGCCCAGGTCATCAGCTGGCCGTGTTCGCGTTTCTTCGTAAATCGGCCCATCGAACCAACCAAAGCCGTGGTCCCACCGCCTTGCCACATCACGCCGACCATTGCACCCAGGAACATTGTGAAGAAGATGATCATGAGGTGCTGCAACTCGACATTGCCTTTCGCATCGACGGGCGCAAATTCACCCAGCACATAGGTGTCGAGCGTCCGAACCAGCGCGTGAAAGAAGTCGCCATGTGCGAGAATGGCGGCCCCGGAATAAACGCCGGCGAATAGCGCGACGACGACGTTGCGGAGCCAGACAGCAAGGATGATGGCCAATAACGGCGGTATGATGCTGAACCAGCGTTGCGTGCGCAGAACTGGTTTCACTGTTGGCTGCCGACTCTTCGGGTCGACAACGATTGCCGGCCCAACAATATACACCTTTTGCCGCTTGCTCAGATTGGTTCTTAACTCCAGCACTCCGCTCCGGAATGGTGGGAGCTCGGCGTCTTCGCGGACATCGGCCGTGATAATGCGGTTGGCCTTATCAACGTCCTGCGGCACCGACAGACGAATGCCGCTGATGAATACCTGTCCGCTGAAGCTGACGTCAACGGTGCCATCGGGTTTCAGTTTGGTGATCCGTACGAAACTGACCGGCACATCGGTCAGTACGATATCGGGGACCTCGACTTTAAAGGCCGGCGGACGCTGAATGGCGTCCGGCTCGACGGCCGATCCGCCAGCGGCCAGAATCGCAAGGTAGGGAATAAGCATCGCGTTATGAAGGCAAGCCATCGCGCCATTTTGCGGCATCCTGCCGCGCTACCGGTTGTGCAATGATCAATTGGTCCCGTCCGCCTCGATCGGCTTCGACGGCCAATAGATGGAAAATGTCGTCGGGCCGCCAGGAGCAGACTCAACTTCCATTCGCCCCCGGTGATTGGAAACGATTCGCCAACACTTGGGAAGGCCAAAGCCAAGTCCGCGGCCGGCTTGACGCCCTGAATAGAACGGATCGAACAGGTGACGCCGATCGATTTCGCTGAGACCTGGGCCGTGATCGGTCACTTTCAGCAGTGCCGTACTTTCGTTTTCCGCCTCAACGATCGACCGAACCTCGACAAAAACAGTGCCGCCGTCTCCCAGCGCATCAATGCTATTAGCGAGCAGTTCGCCCACAACCACGTGAATCTGCACGGGGTCGGCCCAAATCGGCACGGTGTCATCCGCCGTCAAGTCGAACGTGCAGCCCGATTGATGTGCGTGTTCGGCCAATTCCTCCAACGCACTTGCGGCAATGGGTGACAGATCGAGCAACTCCATTTTCGGCTGTGGCGGGCGTCCGAAGAGCATCGCGTCGCCAATCATATCGCGAATTCGCTCCGCCTGGCCGCCAATAATCGATAGCCAATGCCGTCGCTGCGGATCGGTTTCCGATCGCAGTAACAAATCGACCCGCGCCTTGATCGTGGCGACGGGATTATTGATTTCGTGTCCCGCGCCGGCAGCAAATTCGGCGAGCGCCTCGAGTCGTTCGTCGTCGGGCGCTATCATCGTCAACTCAGATTGTTAATGTCACGATTCAAAGCCCTCGGGCTGCGGCCCGAGGGACCGAGCAGCGACACCTGTGGCATTCTCAATCTGAGTCTCATCAATCGAACAAGAGCGGACGCGGCGAACTCGCTCGGACCGCATGAATGCGGCCACTACCAGCCTCCACTGGCGACACGCCAGTGGCACCCCATCGATCAAAATTTGACCCTGCGCTAGCGCGACGCGGTGGCTGATTCCATGTCGAGCAACTGGCAGACACGTTCGATCAAATCTTCGATTTCAAACGGCTTCTGTTTGAAGTCGTCGGCTCCAGCGGCTAAAAGATCGGCAATCTTGTCCTGCTCGACCATTCCGCTGATACAGATGATTTTCACGTCATCCAGCGTTGGGTCGGTGCGAACGCGTTGGCAGACTTCCTTGCCGTTGATGTCCGGCAGCATCACGTCAAGCACGATAATGTCGGGATGATACTCTTTGACCATCATTCCGGCGTCGAAGCCGTTATTTGCCGCACGGACGTCGAATCGGCCGTCGGCCTCGAGAACGTCGCGAATCAACTCGACCAGTTCCTCGTCGTCATCGACAATGAGCGCTTTGCGCTTGCCGCTTTCGAGCGAGTCGGTCGGGATTCCGTTATCCTTCATGAACTTGAAGAGGATATCGCGGGGAATTCGCCGAAAACGCGATCCCGGAACACGAAACCCCTTCAGCTGGCCCGAATCGAAACAGCGAATGATTGTTTGCTGGCTGACCTTGCAAATTTTGGCCGCTTCGCCGGTGGTGAATACCGTTTTCATGTCGTGCATCCATTCCTTGAATCGCCCCGCCCAACATATATTGGACAGGCAAACCACATGAACCTACCAGGAGTCCCCCCATCATGGGAGGTTCTCCTCCGTGAACTGTCTTACCAGCTTTATCTTGAGTCCCGATTGTATCTATTCTCCGGAATTGGTCAACAGCCATTTTCTTCACCAGTTTGACCAGTACCCGTGGATGTCTTGTTGCCCCTTCCCGTGCTGGTTCCGCATGATTCATCAGGCGTTCTCTCAAGCAATACAAGCACGAATCGCAAGTTTTGAAGTTGCGATATTTGTGAACTCAAAGTGATCTTACCTGAGAAACACGTGCTCAATCGTAACCCGAAGCGTTAGCGAGGGACATTGCAGGAAACTCATAAATTGCTCCCTCGCTTACGCTTCGGGTTACGATCATCCCAAAATCGCAATTTCAAAAAGCGCAAGCGAGTGAGTGGTTTGGAACTCGCTCGCATGCGCTTCGTGCTTTTATACGCGGTTTTTTGCAAGCCACGTGGTTCAATTAGCTGGCGATTCGTTTCGGCTCTTTGAGGTAAATCATCAGGACCGCAATGTCGGCCGGTGTGATTCCGCTGATTCGTCCCGCTTGTCCCAGATTGCCGGGGCGTATTCGCGAGAGTTTCTCTTTCGCCTCGTTTCGCAATTGGGGGACGGCATCGAATTCAAATGTGGAGGGAATGCGGACCGACTTCACTTTCTGTTGCCGTTCGATCTCCGCCGTCTGCCGTCGAATGTAGCCGGCATATTTCGTTTCGGTTTCAATTTGAAATCGTGCGCGGGGTGAAATTGGAAGTGCTGCCGCTTTGGGGGAGAATTCACAAAGCTCAGGCCAGTTGATGTTGGGGCGACGCAACGCCTCTTCCAATGTCGCACCGTGATGTCGTTCACTGCGAATGATCTCCATCCCCTGCTGGACCTGTGCCTCATACTGCTGGAATGCAGCCCAACGATCAGCATCAATCAAACCGACTTTGTGTGCGAGCGGGGTCAACCGTCGGTCGGCGTTGTCGTGTCGCAGCAACAACCGGTATTCGGCCCGCGATGTAAACATCCGGTACGGTTCATCGACGCCTTTCGTCACTAAATCGTCAATTAAAACGCCCAAATAGGCCTGGCTGCGATCGATGATCAACGGCTCCTTATCGGCAATCTTGAGTGCCGCATTCACGCCAGCCAGCAGTCCCTGACCTGCCGCTTCCTCGTAACCGGTTGTCCCGTTGATTTGACCGGCGAAATACAGGCCGGCAACTGTCCTGGTTTCGAGCGATGCGCCAAGCTGGGTGGGTGGGGCGAAATCGTATTCGACGGCGTAGCCGTATCGCATAATCTCGGCCCGCTCCAGCCCGCCGATGGCATGGATCATCGCGTCCTGCACATCGCGGGGCAAACTGGTCGAGATGCCGTTGAGGTAGTACTCCAGTGTGTTGCGACCTTCCGGCTCCAGAAAAATCTGGTGCGATGACTTGTCGGCGAACCGCACGACTTTATCTTCAATGGAAGGGCAATACCGGGGGCCGGTCGATTCGATTTGCCCGCTGTACATTGGGGACCGGTGCAAGTTTTGGCGAATGATTTCATGCACCGCATCGTTGGTCTTCGTTAAGTAGCACGGCATCTGTGGCTGAGTGATGCGGTCGGTTAGAAACGAAAACTGCTGCGGTTCGTCGTCGCCCGGTTGAATTTCGACGGCGGAGAAGTCAATCGTGCGGCCGTTGATTCGCGCGGGAGTGCCGGTCTTGAATCGTTCCAGTTGAAAGCCAAGTCGCACGAGTGCATCGGAAAGTGTGCCGGTTGTTCCTTCGCCGGCCCGGCCGCCTTTTGTTTTCGCTTCACCGGTGTGCATAACGGCTTGCAGGAAAGTCCCCGTGGTGAGAATGACGGCCGGCGCTCGATAGACGGCGTCGCCGCGCACTCGCAGCCCGGTCACCCGGCCGTTTTCCACTTCGACATCTTCCGCCATTTCCTGCCGCAACGTGAGGTTTTCCTGCAATTCGATGCGGTACTTCATCGCGAACTGATAGGCCTTTTTGTCGGCCTGCGCTCGGGGGCTGTGCATCGCCGCCCCTTTCGTGTGGTTGAGCAGGCGGAACTGGATGCCGGTTTCATCGATGACTCGTCCCATTTCGCCGCCGAGCGCATCGATCTCGCGGACAATTTGCCCTTTGGCAACGCCGCCGATGGCGGGGTTGCAACTCATTTGGGCGACCGTGTCGCAATTCATGGTCAACAGAGCCGTCTTTGCCCCCATCCGCGCCGCTGCCAGCGCCGCTTCGCAACCAGCATGACCGGCCCCGACCACCACAACATCGAAATTGTAAATCGATTCACTCATTGCAACACATCACATCTCAAATGGCTGTAAAGCCGCGACCAGTGGTCGCGCCGAAAAAGGTGTCGTTCGCAGTCCACCAAACCCCCAATTCTACGTGTCATCTTGCTGGCTTGAAAGTCTGTCACGATTTGCCATACTTTACACTCGTTTTGTGTCAAAATTCGAGTCAGACTGTGTCCCGGCCATACAAATGGGCTAAAACGGTTCACAGATCAACAGCAGGAGAATCACGATGGCGGAAGTGCGAACAGGAGCAGTTACTCTCAAAGGTGGGCCGGTGGACTTGGCAGGCCCAGAACTGAAAGTGGGCGATAAGGCGCCGGAGTTTACGTTGCAGGGGGCCGATCTGGGCGACGTCACGCTGGCAACCAGCGCCGGAAAGACACGGATCATCGCCACCGTCCCCTCGCTCGACACTCCCACGTGTCACGAAGAGACCAAGCGATTCAACGATGAAGTTGCCAACCTGACGAATACCGAAGTGCTGGTGGCCAGCATGGATTTGCCGTTTGGACAGAAGCGGTGGTGCGGAGCCGAAGGCGTCGAAAGCGTATCCACGCTCAGCGCTCATCGCTGCACGAAGTTCGGCGAAGACTACGGCGTTCTGATTTCGGGCGGCCCGCTCGATCGTTGTCTGACGCGAGCGGTCTTCGTCGTCGATGGCGAAGGAACGCTCAAGCACGTCGAGTACGTTGCGGAAATCGCCGACCATCCCAATTACGATGCCGCGCTGGCAGCTGCAAAGGGTTAGTCGCCGACAGCTCTCTTTACGTTAAACGATCCCGGGGATTACGGAGAATCCTCGGGATCGTTTTTTGTTGTGGGCGAGATCATTCAGAACCAGCCCGCAGCGCAAGCAAGGGGATCAGTTTCACAACCGCAGCTTAAACCCTTGCTTGCGCGACGGGCTGGTAACTGACTGAATTGTGAACCCCGCTCGCGTGCGAAAATCCGAACCAACCGGTAGCGAACTTCAATCGGATTCCGTAGAATTAATTCCTCACATTTCACGCATTTCGAGGACGTCACACAGTCGAATCGACACCGTCAATTCTAGAGAGTGCCAATGACCACCTTTGCCGTCGAGAACCACAGGAATGTTGCGTTGGTTGGACATGGAGCAACCGGCAAGACAACACTGGCCGATCTGATTCTGCACAAGACCGGCATCGCCAGCCGCGCCGGTTCGGTAGACGACGGATCGAGCCTACTCGACATCGACGACGACGAGAAAGAACGAAAGTCGTCATTGTCGTCGGCGGTGGTTCACTGCGAGCATCAAGGCAAACGGATCACTCTGATCGACGCGCCTGGATACCCCGACTTCATCGGACAGGCAATTGGTGCCTTGCAGGCAGTCGAGACAGCGGTAATCGTCATCAACGCGCACGCGGGCATTGAGGTCAACACACGGCGAATGTTCGGGCTGGCCGGGAATGCTGGCGTCGGTCGGATGATTCTGATCAATAAATGCGACACGGACAACGTCGATTTCAGCCAATTGGTCGATGATATCCAGGAGATGTTCGGCGCAACATGTGTTCCGTTGAATGTGCCTGTTGGTATCAGCGAAAGTTTTAGCGGTATCGTCAGTACGCTGAGTGTGCCGGACAGCGTTCCCGATGGTGTGCAGGCCGATCCAGCGGATTTCAACGCAACGCTGATGGACGCCATCGTCGAAGCGGACGAAGCATTGATGGAACGGTTTCTGGAAGGTGAGGATCTTTCGCCCAACGAAGTCTCCGCAGCTGTCTCCAAGGCCATCGCGGCCGGCACCCTCATTCCCATTCTGTGCTGCAGTTCCAGAAATGATGTCGGCGTGTCGGAGTTCATCGATGCATTGGCAACGTTTGCGCTCTCACCGACCGAAGTGATTCGGACGGCAAAGAACGCAGCGGGCGAGGAAATCGAACTCGAACC
The DNA here is from genome assembly GCA_963581435.1 of Planctomycetota bacterium. Classification (GTDB taxonomy): domain Bacteria; phylum Planctomycetota; class Planctomycetia; order Planctomycetales; family Planctomycetaceae; genus JABISG01. The sequence goes on along the minus strand of CAUZOL010000143.1, from coordinate 3,706 downwards.
GGATGCAAGCGGTCCGGCCGTTGCGCAGGTCTTCAAGACCCGCATCGACCCCTTTGTGGCAAAGATGAGTTACCTGCGCGTTTACTCAGGGACGCTCAAAAAAGATGCCCAGGTGCACAACGTGCGGACAGACAAACCGCTGAAGATCGGGCAATTATTCGTCATTCAAGGGGGAAAGCAGGAACCGGTCGATCAGGCGGGACCCGGCGACATTGTCGCGGTGATTAAGGTAGAAGACTTAGCGACCGGCGATACCATCAGCGGCGGCTCCGATGCGCTGCAGTTGCCGCCCATTCCGTTCCCTGTGCCGATGGTCGGATTGGCGGTCGAACCGAAGTCGGCCGCCGATCAGCAGAAGATCTCCGGGGCACTACAGAAGATCGTCGACGAAGACGCAACATTCCGGCTGACGCGCGACCCGCAAACCAAAGAAATGGTCATGCACGGAATGAGCGAGCTGCATTTGAAGATTGTGCAGCAGCGTTTACACAACCGCGATAAAGTTGATGTGAACACGCACCAACCGAAGATTCCCTATCGCGAAACCGTGAGCGGAGAGTCGGAAGGGCACTACCGCCATAAGAAACAATCGGGTGGTTCCGGTCAATTTGCAGAGGTGCATTTCAAAATCTCCGCACTGCCGCACGACATCGATCCGGATGAGTACTTCACCAAGCAGCGTTTCGTCAGCATGCGGACGTTTCACTACGATCCGGAATTGAACTCCTGTTTCGTTGATCGGATTACCGGCGGCTCGGTGCCGAACAACTTCATCCCCGCCATTGAAAAGGGAATTCGCGAGCGGATGGAGCGCGGCGTGATTGCTGGCTATCAGGTGCAGGATGTTGTCTGCGAGTTGTTCTTCGGCAAGGACCACCCGGTCGATAGCAACGAGACCGCGTTCAAAATGGCCGCCAGCATGTGCTTTCGCGAGGTGTTCAAGGACGCCAAACCGTCACTGCTGGAGCCGATCGTCAACATGGAAATTACGGTTCCCGGAGAGAAGCTGGGCGATATCAGCAGCGACCTGACAAGTCGTCGCGGACGCATGGAGGGCATGGATGGTGCGCCGGGCGGATACCAGGTCCTCAAGGCGAAAGCACCGCTGGCCGAAGTGATGACGTATGCTCGTTCACTGTCGAGCCTGACCGGTGGCCAGGGATCGTTCACAATGGAACTCAGTCACTACGAGAACGTCCCGCCGAACGAGCAGGCGAAAATTGTCGCTGCAGCGGCAAAGGCGAAAGAAGAAGCGTCGTCGTAACGGGTCGCGTACTGCAGCAACTGCGAGCCAATGGCTCGCAGTCAGCGGTGCATTGCACCGCAGCTACTTCTTAACGTTTGACAACGGCAACCGTGTTTTTCGCAGCGCGGATTTCAGTTGCTTGCGAACGTCCGGCGGCAGCTGCTGCAATTCTTTCTTAAACCGTTCGCTCCTAAGCAACTGCTCGATTTCGCGTTTGGTTCCCACATCGGTGCCGAGATCGAGTTCGAGGTTTCGCATGGCTCCTTGCCCGGCGATCGGCCATTGCACTTGCAAGTACAGATGTTGCTCTGCTCCCTCAGTTCTCGGCTGCAGTTGAAAGCGAAAGGTGGCTTCATCTCCGTCGAATTGGTCGGGACTGTTCTTGTCGTCATCATCGATGGGAAATATTTCAATATCCAATTCGGGCAGCAACATATCGACTCCCGTTCCCGCGTCGGGGTCGAGAATCAACACATTCTTAATTCGCTGTTCGACCGGTCCGTTGGCCTTGTCGAAAATCTCAACGTCGGAGGTGTCCTGCCCATCGACATTCGCCCCCTCAGCGGCGACGATGTCGACCGCTTCTGGTTTCACTTCTACGGAATTCGCAACCAACTCCGCTGGGACGGAATCAACTTGAGGCGGAGAAGGCGGCTGCGACAACAAAATCGTCATCGTCAGCAAACTGCCGGCGACAACCGACAAACCAAGCCAGCCCGATTGACGTTGGTGGTGTTTGTGCGCCGCAGTGCGAACCGAGACGAGTCGTGGCACGTCGGCCGTCTGCCGTAATTCGGCCGGCACTTCACGCGCAAAGAACTCCTTCAGGAGCGCATCCATATTTGGATCGCTCGAGGAGTCTGAACCAGGTTCAGTCTGACTCATGACCAACTCCCGTGTTGCCGAGGATTTCTGCCAGCCGCCGTCTGGCCCGTGAAAGACGCATGTCGATCGCGGCTGACGAAATATTCAACGCTGTACTCATTTGTTTCGACGACCAATCCAACGCATACCGCAGCACCAGCACTTCGCGGTCTTCCGCCCGCAGCCGACTCAATGCTTCGCGGACGCGGGACTGTAGCTCCACATGTTCCAGCAGGGAAGAGGGTTCTCCATCGGTGTCCGGCAGGTGATCGAGCGACTCGACCGATCGCGCCGCCACCTTCTGCCGACGGGCAATGTCCCGCAGCCAATTTCGTCCCACTTGCAGTAACCATGCTCGCTTGTCTCGTATCGTCTTGCCATTCTGCGCGTGCAGCCGGGTGAAGGACTCCTGCACCGCATCGTGCGCACGTTTCCTGTCGCAGCACTGCACGTAAAACAGCGCCCATAGCTCGCGTGCCTGGCTTCGGTAAAGCGACTCTACCTCCGCCGACCACGCCGAAGATCGTCGTTTCGCCATGCAGCTCCGTTATTTCACCGAATGCAGTACCAAGCTGTCTGCGTCGGCTCTGTGATCCTGATCGGTGTTCCATCTCCAAAATAGACGCAGATGGACCAGATTTCTAACCGGGTCGTCCAAGTTATTGGAGATTGTTGATTCAAAGTAAGTGCTGATGATTTCAGGTGTTACGGGGAATTGCCAGTCGCAGAGACACAAAGATTGCATCGGGGGACGACCCGTCCGTCGCTCATTCGGGTTTCGGCTGTTTCATCATCTCTTCAAACCGGCGATCGATTTCCTCGGGCGAGACATCTTCGATATGCGTTGCCATCGTCCATCCGTGGCCGAAGGGATCTTCGAGCGTACCGGATCGATCGCCATAAAACTGGTCGGTCAGCGGTCTTTTTATTATTCCGCTGGCTGCGACGGCCTGCTCGAATCTCGCATCAACATCTTCGACGTAGAGCATGATGCTGACCGGAGAACCTCCCAGCGACTGCGGAGTAGCGCACCCCATTTCCGGGAACGCGTCGGCGAGCATGATAACGGAGTCGCCAATCTTGATTTCCGCATGGCCGATCTTCCCGTCAGGCATTTGCAGCCGCAACGTTTCCTCTGCCCCGAACGCCTGCGTGTAAAACTCAATAGCCGCCACCGCATCGTTAACAATGAGATAGGGGGTCACGGTGTGGTAACCGTCTGGAATGGGTTTGACGTTGTCACTCATTGTCTCGCTCCTGTTTGGCGAATCTCGCGATGGATTCTTCGGCAACTCACGGTTTCCATTAGAACGGTTTCAGCCGTCCGATCAATATGCAAAATGAGAATCTCCACGCGACACCATTTCAAGATAACCCGAAGGCAGGCTGATAAGACTTGCAACGCAGTCTCGCAACGTGCGAACATCGTCGGTGGGGTTTCGTCTGGCGGTGGCTCGAACCACCTCGCGCTGGCGACACGCAGTTCGCCACTGCGGTCGTGGCCGAAAACGAACATCGCTTGATATCGTTTCCAAGCGATCCGGTGGAACTCGGGACGCCTGACGTGAAGTGACCTAACGCGGTCACCGGCGGGAA
>CAUZOL010000142.1:0-15957 GCA_963581435.1 Planctomycetota bacterium | reverse complement strand
GTTCAGAGACATTCGGCAAACATTCGACCATCTGGTAAACTCCTTACCAGACGCTCCTACCGAAATCACCAAATCCAGTCCATACCAATCGCCGGTGAGTAGTAACAACTTGACCACTGACCGCGTCTCGTCGGATTCCCAAACCGACGAGATACTAAACCAATACCAGTCCATTCTGGACAAACAGCAAATCGGCTGGACCGCCACTCGTTCATTTATGCGTCAGCTGGGTGTGGGCGGGCAAGGTGTCGTTTACCTGAGTGTCCGGCAAGGCGCGGACAATTTTTCACTTCCAGTGGCGCTCAAGATTTTTTCACCCAAGTGTTACGACGACGCAGAGACCTACGAGCAAGAGATGTGTCGGATTGCGCAGGTGGCATCGCGTGTCGCTCGGATTCAGCACGACAACCTGATCGATGTGCAGAACGTGATTAAACAGGACGGCATCCACCTGATGGAAATGGAATGGGTGGACGGCTACGACATGCGGCGGCTGCTTACCCCCGACACACTCCATCAAGTTCGTGACCAGGTGACCGATGGCCGATGGAAGACGATTAACAACGTTGTGTTTACCGCGGGAGTTGATCAACCACGGCTCAAACCTGGTTTGGCGATTGCAGTCGTTCGCGAGTGTCTGGCCGGGCTGGCTGCGTTGCATCGGGATGGGATTATTCACAGCGACGTCAAACCGTCGAATATCATGCTGAAACGCACCGGGAATGTGAAAATCATTGACATCGGATCGGCATTCGAATTGCAGAATCGACCACCGGGGCAGCCGTGTACGCCGGTGTACGCGGCCCCGGAAGTCCTGCAAGGCGTTACTGGCTCGCCCCAGTCCGATTTGGCAAGTCTCGGTTACGTTCTGCTCGAAATGGTGTGCGGATCGCAACCGTTTGCCGGGATGAACTACAGCGACATGGTCCAGGCGAAACGCGACATTCTGCAGGAGTTGCCGGGCCTTCTGCCGCCCGAAGAATTTGCCTACTCCGAGTCGATGATGGTCCTCATTCGACGATTGGTTCACCCCGACCCGAGCCAACGTTTCCCCTCTGCCGAGGCTGCTGACCTGGCGGATGGAGGGGCGGCAAGCTTTCACCGCGAACTCGTCAAGGGTGACTTAGCAGACGAGTACGAAAACGAAATTCGACTCTGGATCGACGAAATGCAACTGGCCGACGAAGAAAGTGACACCAAACCACCCCCGCAATCAGAATCGAATCTGCCATCGACAAAGAACTGGGTTACCGAAGACTGAGTATCGGGCAACTCACACTTGTGGCGCATGAGCTGCTGGAGAACGGTCGGTATGACTCACATCGCCCAGCGACATCCAAATGCCCGACGCAGGTCGTGAGCGATGGCATACTTAACCTTGTTCTTGGCGGCCCTGCTCCTGCGTCACCTGCAGGGACTGGGCGGACTCCGGCGCCATGGACAGCACGCGGTCCTTATTGCCTTTCTCGACTTCGGCCCGACTCGGAAACATTGGCTTCGTGCCGTAGAAATCGACGCATAGCAGTCGGTCGAAGCGATGTTAGTTGGCACCGTCACACATTGTCCGTTGCAGCGCTGGCCAGTTATCGGCATTCATTGCAACCCGAAGCGGTGACTCATCCGAGTTCGCGTTTCATTCTGCATTCTTGGCCAGCGGCGTGGCGTCCCAGGTATGGATTGGATGCGTCGAGGGATTCTCGAACCCACCGCGATCAACGCGGTTGTCGTTGGCAATGTGCAGCAGACGATTGTTGTCGGGACTGAATCGCAGCGAGCGGGCGTTGCGTCCCGCGAGTCCCTTGCGATTCAAAGTCACCAACAGTCGGCCGGTTCTGCTATCCCAAATGCTGACGCCCGTGCTCGTCCATAGCGATGACACCAGCGCGAGCCTGCTGCCATCGGGACTCCACCTCATCGCCGTTGGAGGATATTCCGTATGGACGGGAATGCGCAGCCCCGGTTCACCTGTTGAGGCATCGTAAAACTCAACGGCGGTTTCGTTGTAGCGGCCGTTGACGCCAAGGACGGCCAGTGTCGTTCCGTCGGGACTTAAGCTCCACTTTCCGAATCGATTTAAGGTGGTTCCTTCGGGGGCAATGATTCGTCGCCGCACACCTGTGGTTGCATCCAAGAGAAGTAAACCGCCACCCGCTCGTTGCCCAACCATCAATTCCTTCCCGTCATGGGAAAAACCGACGAGCTGCGGATTGATCTCCTTGATGTCGATTGCAAGTGATTCCTCGCCCGTTGCGAGATTCCACAGCACAACATGGCAGCTGATTCTTTCTCCAGACGGTCGCCGCCTGGTGACGAAGACCGCCACATGAGTTCCTGCGGGGTTGAATACCATGCTATCGATATTCGTGGCGCCTTCCGGTTTGTGAGTCCGTATGACTTTGCCGGTCCGCGCATTGAGGACATGGAATTCATCGTGGAAAACGGTTGGGCGTTCTCTTCGTGAAGTTTGTGCTTTGCGAGATGGAACAACGATGAATTGTCCGTTGGGACCAAGAACCGGAGTGGCAAACGCGCGATCGCCTCGCGGGTCTTCGTAATGCCAGATCTCCCGATCTGCTTCGACATCCCAGTAGAGAAGCCGTGTTACCATATTGAACTGCTTCGGTTCTGCTCGCAGAACGGCTCGGGTGCCATCGTTGTTGAAACTCCCCCCCTGACAGCACCACTCGACCAGAGATGCCTCTTATTGGCGCTCAATCGGACCGGTATTTCCCACGACTTGATGCGGCTGTGAATGCAGGAATGCAGTCGCCTGCTGTCGGCACTGAATCGCAATTCCACATGCGATCGCGGGACAGGGAGTGTGAACAGAGGCGACGGAATATGTACCGGTTCCGCGGCATCCTTGTTTGAAGCAGTTGGCAGGCTCCAAATCAGAACTTTGCGTGTGTCAGTCGGAGCGGCCAACAGGCGACCGTCCGGACTGAATACTACCTTCAAGGTCACTTGGTCAGGACCGCGATGAAGTATGGAAACGGTTTTGAGAGTTTTCGAGTCCAGAACCATGAATTGATTCCGTAACATCTGGTCCTGTACCGCGATTCGGGAACCATCGGGGCTAACCGCACGATACCAATAACGGTCATCGAAGGCTCGGTCTTGCAATACCTTTGCGGTCTCGACATCCCAAATTTGCAAGTGAAGGGCTTTTTTATCTTTGCTGTCGATCTTGACCCCCAGTTTTTTCCCATCGGGACTCAAAAACACAGGATTGGGGTAGGCCTCTCCTTCGTACCGATGAGAAAAGAGCATCTTATTGGTTGTCAAATCCCACACCTTGTAGCCGTAGTCGGAGGGAGATCTTTCATCCCTCTCTTTCTCCGTGGTTCCGTAGATGTAGACGACTCGGTTTCCATCACGGCTAAAGAAACCCCAAAATACTCTCTCTTTATCATCTTCAAACTGGAAGAGTTGTTCACCCGTTCGTGTATCCCAGATTCGCAGATTGCCGGATTTAGCAGTGGCGATCGCCAATCGCGTTCCGTCGGGGCTGAAGGCCATCGCAGTTCTTTGCGAGTGGATTGTGCCACGCGACATTTCGAAGTTGCAAACTTCGCGGAGGGTGGCGATGTCCCAAATCGCAACAGAGACTTTATTCTGATCAAAGTATTGGACGGCCAGTCTGGTCCCATCCGGACTCAACGTGTCTTCCAGCATTCGTCTCGTGCCGACCTGCGGCATGGTGACCGAATGTGTTTCGAGCGGCCCGTTCAGCCGACGATTCCAATAGTGCCATTCGAAACCTCTGATGTCCATCTCGCCAGATCGGGGGGTAGTGTTTTTCAGTAACTGCGAGACCCGACCGAACAGGTTGTCATCCCATGCATCCTGTGCCAGGTTCATCTCGGAAGCATACAGCACCCGACGTAGTTCCTCCCGAGCGGCGACGGCACTGTCCCGCTCGTCGCGCGCGACCGCCTCGCTTTTAAGGGCCTCGCGCTCGCTCTCTTCGGCTCTCTGAGCATTCAGGTCGGCGGCACCGCGTTGCTTGTCGGCATCGGCCTTCGCATCGTTCGCCTGCACCGCCTGCCATGTGCTCACAATCGTGCCGAGGAACAAGGCGACCGCCACAAGCGCTGAACTTGTCAGCGCCATTCTGTTGCGGCGGGCGAACTTTTGACACCGATAAACCAGCGATGGCGGACAGGCCTCGACCGGTTGATCGTCGAGGTAATTCTGAACATCTTCTGCAAGGCTGCTAGCCGATTCATACCGGCGGCTGCGATCCTTTTCCAGCGACTTCATCACAATCCAGTCCAACTCACCGCGGAGCGACTGGCTCAGTTTGCGGTGATCGATCCGGCGATGATCCGATGCCGTGGACAGTATGTGGGCGTTCAACGTACTTACGCGGGCGCTGGGACGGGGGGGATCGTCTTCGCGGATGATACGCCGAAGTTCATCGAATCCCGCAGTCTGCAATGCTTCGCGATCAAAAGGCGTTGTTCCGGTCAGCAATTCGTAAAGCAACACGCCCAGCGAATAGACATCGCTCCGCGTATCGACATCCAGCCCGCTCATCTGGGCCTGTTCCGGGCTCATGTACAGCGGCGTGCCGACCATCTGGCCGTAATGTGTGTAGACAGTCTTTTCCGTCAGCTTCCCGCTGAGCGCCTTGGCGACACCGAAGTCGATCACCTTGGGTACCGGCTTGTCGTCGTGCATGGTGACCATGATGTTCGATGGCTTCAGATCCCGATGGATGATCCCTTTCTGGTGGGCGTGCTGAACCGCGCGGCAGACATCGATAAACAGTTCGAGCCGCTGGCGATTCGAGAGCTTCTGCTCATCGCAGAACTCGGTGATTGCGATTCCGTGTACGAGCTCCATCACGAAATACGGCCGGCCCGTCTCGGTTGCCCCGGCATCGAACACCTTCGCCACATTCGGATGATCCATCAGCGCCAATGCCTGACGTTCGGCTTCAAATCGCGCGATGACGTCGTCGGTGTCCATTCCCGGCTTGATGATTTCCAGCGCCACCTTGCGGGCGACCGGCTGTTCCTGCTCGGCCACGTAGACAACGCCGAATCCGCCGTCGCCGATTTGCTCGCGCAGTTTATAGGGACCAATGCAGCTTCCCGGCCCCTCGCCAATGGATGGCATATCGACGGTCGGCGCATGCATGCCGGTTCCGTTCATGAATTTCCCCGCCGCTGCATGAGCTGTGAGAAGATCATCGACTTTTCGCCGGACCTCATCGTCACCCTGACACGCCTGGTCGAGAAAAGCCAGTCGTTGGTCGGCTGTTTCGACGTCGAGCGCCTGGGAAAAAATCTCCCGGATATTCAATTTCACAGAAGCCATCGCAATTTCCTCGGCCCGAGATGTGTCTTTGTGGCAGTCCCTCTACCGTTCAATGCCCCGTCTGGATGAAAAATGCACCAACGAAATCGCAATTTTTACGAAATTCGGGAGTCTTCGAGCAGATCGGCGTCTTTGAGGGCGTTGTACAACCAGGCGCGGGCAAACGCCCACAGACGGTCGGCCACGCGGTGGGTGATGCCCAGAACTTCGGCCGCTTCGCCAAGCGAGAGGCCGGCAAAGAATCGCAACTTCACCAGTTCGGCACTGGAAGAATCTTCGGCCGCAAGATTCTGCATCGCTTCATCGACGGCTAACAGGTCATCAATTGGACAATCGATGGCCAACTGCAATGAATCGAAGTCGATCCGTTCTCTGCCTCCACCGCGCTTCAAGCGATTCTTGTCTCGGACCCGATTGATCAGAATTCGCCGCATCGCTTCGGCGGCGGCGGCGAAGAAGTGTCCGCGGCTGTTCCAGTCCTGCACCTGCTCGACGTCAACGAGCCGCAGATACGCATCATGCACCAACGCCGTCGCCTGCAACGTTTGGCCCGGTTGCTCTTGAGCCATCTTCGCCGCTGCGAGTTTACGCAATTCCTCGTAAACCAACGGCAGTAGTTTCTCGGCCGCCTTGGAATCGCCCTCTTCAATCGATTGCAGAATGCGAGTGACGTCGGACATGGGCGTGGCCTTCGATAAGCAAATCTCAACTCCCCCCAATTATAACGTCAGCAACATATCGACGCGCGGAGAATCCAGCCCGCCCCACCATGTGCAGACCGGACGCTTACTGCGTTTTCGCGGAATTGGGCGTGTCGGGAAGACGCGGGTGGGAGGAATGTGTTCCCGCGCGACCGATCCAACGGACGGTTTTTCGAGGGGACAACAAAGCCCGGCGATTTGCGTTTGTCGCTGTCGTCAACTTCAACGATCTCTATCGAGATTGCACTTTTCGATAAAGAAAGGCATCGGAAGTGATCAGCGATGTGATCAGCGCTTTCATGCTGCCGTCGTTCTCTGTGTATGCGCGATAGGCATCCTGAAGGACGGGCGCGTCGTTGATGTTTTCGTTACGGCCCATCCAGAAACGGAAAGCATGGCGGACGAAAACCTGCTTCACTCGTTCACTCCCGCCCAACTTGTCGATCATCTCCAACGCGTTCTCCACCGGGCCGTCCAAGGCCGGGTCACCACTGTTGATGATTGCTCCGGTGGTGTCCACGTCTTTTCCCTGTTCCTTCGTGCGATACAGGCCGATGTGGTTGTACATCTCAAATGGCAGGCCGAGTGGGTCCATCTTCTGGTGACATTTCCAGCAATAGTCCTCTCGGGTGACGCGCATGCGGTGGCGGAGGGTTTCTTGCGGCTCGTCCGGTAACATGGCATCAACTGTAATTGGCACATCCGGAACCGCACCGCCGAGCAGGCGTTCTCGAATCCATCGGCCCCGCAAGATCGCGTGGTTGTCCATCGCGTCGGAGTGAGAAACCAGCCAGCTGGGGTGAGTCAGAATGCCCATGCGTTGTTCGGCGGGCAGCGTGGTCAGCGTTCGTTGCGTCCTGGCCCGCTTCACCACTTGTGCAATTCGCACGTGGACCGGCTCGCCTTTCGGCAGGGTCACATAGCCAAGCTCAGCAGCAGTCGGCTGTTTTTTCTTTTTCCCCTTAGTCGCCTTGGGGGGATTCTTTTTCAGCTTTTCAAACTCGCTGTAATATCGAATCTCCTGTCGCGTATCCAGGACGACGCGGTCGGTCGTCAGCAATTCGAAGAGAACGTGTTTGTCTTCGTCGAGGATCAATTCGATGAGGCGATCCGTGTTCGCTGTCATCCCCAACATGGCCCGGTAATGGGCGGTCCCTTTCGGGTCCCCTCCGGCGCTCCTCAAGGCCTTCGTGTCCTTACAAATGCTGCGGGCGCGGTGGTAGTCAAAATACTCTCTGAAAAACTGCAGAACACGTGGCTTGCGGATGTTGTCGTCATTCAGGATTCGGGCGACTTCTCGTTTCGCATCATCCCGCGTTTTCATCTGCCCTTGAAGGGCTGCCTGCTTCAAAGTCTTGTCGGGGGGGATGTAGCTGAAGGCTGCGTTAACCGCCAACGCCAACTCCTGATCCTGCAACATCACCCGGCCATGCACATCGGGCTTGCCGTACTCCGCCAGTTCCGTGCGAAACAATGCGTCGCGATCGAGAAAGATAGGAGTCAGTCCCAGAATCACGCCTTCTTCTTTTTCCAGGTCGTCGATTGCTTCCTTGAGCAGGCCGACATACTCGGCCGTTTCCTGCTCGGTGGGGGGGCGACACGTCAGTGCTTCGAAAAGGTAGTTGACCGCCGCCTTGAGATTCTTGTCTGAAATTCCAGGCTCATGCATCAGGTCGTAGACGGGCGTCAGCGGACGCTTTGGCGACTTGCTGTAGAAGAGACTTTGGGTCAAGCCGCGAAGACTTTCGTGTTTGTACTTTTTGTCAATTTCACCGACTTTGTCTGCGAATTGATACGGTTCCGCGTCGGGGCCGTTCGCCATGAAGCGGATGATGTCTTCCGCGTTGTTGGCGATTTGTGTGGCTTCGGCACCATTGACCGAATACAGGGTCGCGTAATTTTGCAGGCCGTGGTAATCATCGGTGGCTAAAACCCGTGGGAACCCGGTGATGGCCGCCGCATACGCTGCCGTTCCGCCCACCCAGCCAATGACTCGATCGAGGCCGAAGTAGACTTTCACTTCCCCCTCGGGGTTTGGCGGAATGTGATCGCCGTGGGTTCTCACTCCCGGTCGATTTGGATTATAGGTTGGCTCACGATTGATCAATTCGTTCAACCGGGTGAGATGTTCCTGCGGGTGAACCCGCCAGATGCGGGCCGGGGTGGATGCCGGCTCCAGTCCCCGGGGAATCTTCCCAAACAAAAGATCGTGATCGAGATGGTTTCCCTTGGCCGGGTGCAGGTGGGCCTGGAATCCGCCCTTATCCTTCATCGCCCGCGCGAGTTCACCGGTGATCCAGTTTGACAGCCGCAAACGTTCTATCGCAGCCGGCTGATCACTCTCGTCCCGGGGCGGCATTTCCTTCAGCGCGACCTGTTCCCAAACACGCTTCCACAGCTCGGCGTTGTCAGCGTCCACGCCGGCGAGTTCATGAAAAGCCACCTCGCCTTCCTGTGCATCTGCGCCATGACAGTCCAGGCAATGCTTCTGCAGGAATGGTTTCGCCAAAGATGCAAACGTCGGCGGCCCCTCAGCATGAACAGCCGAGGTTGAGGCAATGACGATCGCGCAGAAACCGAGTATCGCAGTTGTCCTGGTCATGCTTCACATATTCCGAAACGAGGCGGCGCTGCAATTCGTTGATCGATCTTCGACGTGACGCCAAGAGTTCTTTACGCCATCAGTTCTTCGATGGGGCCGACCTTCGTGTCGTGCATGCCGGCAATTCTCTTGTCCATGTTGAACCGGTCGCGCGGGGCACCGATGGCGTGCAGCAGAGTTGTATAGAGGGCGTTGACGGGACGTCTGCCATCAACTTGCGTGAACTGGCCAGTCTTGATGCGGCCACCGCAATTTCCCAGCAGGATAAACGGCCATTGTTCTCCACTGCTGTGCTGCTTGTCTGCGTTATTGCTGGTGTAGACGATGAGGGTGTTGTCCATCATCGTGCCGTCACCCTCGGGCATCGACTCCAGTTCCTGCATGAGTTTGACAAGCATTTGACAATTGTACTGGCGGATCTTCACCCAGATGGGGTTGTCTGGCTGTTTCATGTGTCCGAGATTGTGGCCGGCCGGAACGACTCCGAGGCCTTTCCATGACCCGAAGATTTCCCCGCGTCCGGAACCGATGGTGAGGACGTTCGTCAGCCCGGACTTCAGGGATGCGATGCCGACGTCGAGAAGCGCATCATGCCAATCGGTTTCAAATTTCGGATTGAGAAACTTCTCATCGTATGCCGGTGCAAACTTCTTCAGGTGATCGGACACGCCGGCGAGTTTCTCGCGCAGACCGTTGATCTCCCGGAATCCATCGACAAAACTTCCATAGCGCTCGCGGTCCCGTGCAGGAAGCGATGTGCCGTCCTGACCGGCAAGTTGCTCGATCCGCTCGAACACCTTTGACCTGGCCTCGAATCTCCGCTTGACGTCGCCGGTGGCAATGCCGCCGAAAAGCATCTGGTAAAGATTGTTCGGGTTGGAATGCATGAACAACGGTTTGCCCGGGCCAGCCGCAGACAACGTCGCCAGAGTGGGGCGCGACACCATGTTCTCAAGTGCGTCCATTCCGATACGCAGATGGGGCAAGATGGTTTGTGGGAGCAACTGACTAATCTCATGGTCAATCGTCGCTGCACCGGGTGGGACACCAATGCCACCACGGTACCCACCCAAGGCGCCGAAAAAAGCACTGTGCGACGGACTGGTGTGCCGACCATGCAGGCCGGTGACGATGTTGATTTTGTCCTTGTAAGGTTCCAGCGCGCTAATCGGCTCGGGTAGCGTAATGTCGGCCAGTGAGGCACTGCTGTCGAGTCCTTCGGGGACACAGGTGGCCGGATCGAAACCCTGATTTTGCAGGAAAAAGATGACGCGTTTGGGGGTACCCGTTTTGACGGCAGCCGCCCGGACCCTGTTGGGAATGAGTGTGGAGCCAAATGCAGCGCCAACGCCAGCGGCCATTCCCTGGAGCATGTTTCTGCGATTGATCATGTTCTATCTCGCTGGTTCTATCTCTTCAGGGGAGCGAAAGTAACGGCTGATTGTCTGAATTATCCGGCGATATCGGGTTGGACTGAATTGCGGTTGCGAGTGAAATTGCATTCGCGTTGCAACTCGGTATCGTCTGCCTCCGAACTCTTGGCACAGCGGAAAACTCAGCGGTAGTCAAAGAGTGAGTTGATGAATAGATGTTTGAAGCGACCAAGTTATTCTATCTTCTCAAAAAACTCGCCGAAAGAGATACGCACCTGAGTGGGCAATCGACTCGCCGCGCCGCGGTCTTGTTGTCGACCGTTTCGGTTGTATGTTGTTTTATACAAAAGCGTTACGACGACTCCTCGAACTTTCGGAATCGCGAGATTAGCCGGAAGTTTCCTTCTACGCCAGAGAGAGCTCAGCTGCAAACCCTCAGGTTGCCCCGCAACCGGTTCACCCGACCGCCAAATGGCGACGGTTAGTCCCAACAACCCGTCGCGTGTGAGACACGCCAAAAACCACCCAATTTCGATTCATGCGTTCGACCGACTGAGTTTCAGATTTCTTCGATGGCACACGAATTCCAGGGTTTGGCCGACAACGCCCAACTGGCGGCAACCGTGAGTCGCGACCTCGAACGCGTTATAATGCTGCTGGATTTCACGTCGTCGTTCCGGCTTTCGCAAACTTCTCACAAGACGGGGTCCGTGAGCGCTGCTGTCGTTATTTGTGATTTCCTTCTTGTGTTTGGCTCGCCGATTCGGGCGATTCCGCCAATCACTTCGCTGGCGGTACCGACTGAAGGTATTGCAGCAAGTCTGCCGCTTCTTGTGCGGTGAGGTCCATCAAGATTCGTTCCGGCATCAGCGATTTTTTATCCTTGAACATCTCATCAATTTTCGTTCGCTTGATGCCGATCAGCCGTTTGTCGTTGGGGATCCTCAGAGTCACTTCCGATTCAGTCTGCTTTGCAAGCAGCCCGGTGATAACTCGACCTTTGGTGGTGACGACCACATAGGTGGAAAATTTGTCTTCAACTTTCAATGAGGGTTGCAGCACATGCTGCAACAACTCTGAACGACGAGGATACTTTTTCGCGATCTCACCCAATGTCGGGCCTGTCGATTTGTTTGCGTCATTCACGTCGTGGCAAATACGACAGCGAGCGCCGTCGCTGAAGAATATCAGCTTGCCTCGGTCCACTTTTCCTGTCAGCGACAGGATCGTTTCGGGTTTGATGTTCGGTCCCAGCGTGGCTCTTCGCTTCGATTCCAGGATGAATGTTTCAAACAGCCCGCGAATATCGGTGCGGCTCGACTGATAACCCTGTTTCGCCGTTGATTGGTGCGGGCCTCCGATTAGTGGCCCATTGCCTTTGCGAGCGGCGTGAATCGGCATGATCATCGCCAGTGAACCTTCGGTCGATTCTGTTAACTTTTGAATCGCGGCATCCCTTTGTTCCTGAGTGGATGATGCGTTGGCCAACAGACTCAACGCCTCGGCTTCCGCGGTGCTGGGGCGAATTGGTGCCGAGTCTTCAGATGTCGCCTTTCGCGGCATCGCACGAATCCAATCGTGAATTAACTTCACCCCGGCGCTGTCGATCACGCGCGAGCCGATGTACGGCATCCGCGAGTAACCCAGCTTCGACATGCGATACATGAGGACCGAGCGATACGGATCGCCCGGCACGATCAGTTTTGCACTCCGCATGCCGAACGTTCCAATTCCCGTACTCTTGTTCGTCCGCAGTTCGTCGAACGGCAGTTCTCGCCGCAGATAGAATGAGACGATCGCATTGCCGCCCGGATGGTGGCACATGCTGCAATTTGCGTGCAGATAAGAACGTGCCCGGTCGTTCAGATTCTGTGTGGCGTCATGTGGATCAATCAGTTTGGAAGAAGCGTCTGCACCGATCAACTGAGTGTCCGTAATGATGCCGGCGTCTGCATTCATTCGCAGTTGATTCGGCACAAATCCCAGTACGAAACCAGATCCCGCATTGTGGCAGAGCCGACACTCGTTGACGGTGCTGGTATGCCAGGTGTGTTCAGTTATTGCGCCGCTTTGATTCTTGATTTGCAGCGGTAAATCGGCACCGTCGGGAGCGACTAACTCAGCATCGGTACCGGCTGCGTTCCAAAGATACGCGTACGCGTTCCACCGGTCGTGTTCAAAATGCAGAACCTGCGTTTCCAGACGCGAAGATCGGTGACTGCTCGGCAAACTGAGATGCTTGACGAAGACCGTGCCATCGGGATAGCTGGCACGTTTTGAATTGTCGGTCGGCAATGAAATCTTGCCAACGCCGGGAATTGCTACGTAGCGATCGGCTTCGGCTCCATCCATCCAACGCTTGGCGATCACATCGTATCCGACCACGCCGGCGGCGGGCTTGAGTTCACCACGTGGCGAGAATCGACCGTCCTCACCCGGCACAAATAGTCCTGTTTGGCTGAGTCGACGCGGAAAATCGGCCGACGTGTCTTCCAAGCCGGACGGCAGGAGTTCGTAAATCTGGCCGGTGTAGTCATAGTCCAACACGAAGAGTTCACCCCGACTCCCCTCGGCAAACGCGGTGATCCGCTGGTCGGTGTCCACCAAGGTTGAACTCGAGTATGAGCTGCCATCGTCTTCTGATTTCAGCCCCCAGATTGTGCCGGTGATGTAATCGCCGTAGATGAAACTGCTGTCGAGTTCCGGCAGTTTGTTGCCGCGATACACCGGGCCGCCAATCACCGAATTGGCTTCGCTGTGTGGGTGATCGATCACTGGTGGGCGAATGGGGGTGGGACCGCGTTTCACCTCGCTGCGCAAGACGGCGCGGGCTTCCATGATTGGCCAACCGCAGTTGCCGCCGCGAACGATTTGGTGCACCATCTCCCACGATTCCCAGCCGTTGTCGGCAGCGAAAATGTTGCCCGTCTTCGAGTCCACGCCGAACTTCCAGGGATTGCGCAAACCATACGCCCAGATCTCCGGGCGAGCGCCAGCGAGGTCCACAAACGGATTGTCTGCGGGGATGGTATAGTTGCGATTGCCGGACTTCCGATCCACATCAATCCGCAGCACGGCACCAAACAAATTGGACACATCCTGCCCGGCGGTACGCCCATCAGGCGGATTCGGCCCCGATCCGTCGCCGGTCGAGATGTAGAGATAGCCATCCTTGCCGAAGCGAATGCAGCCACCGTTATGTCCGCCGGACGGCCACGTCATGACAACGTGTTCGCTTTTCGGATTCAGTTTGGGCGCGGGCGACTTTGCCAGTTTGAAGCGAGACACAACCGTGTTCTCACCCCGTTTGTAACACACAAACACAAACCGGTTTTCCTCAAACGACGGATGCACCGTGGCGTGAAAAATCGCAGCCTCGTCATCGAGTTCCAGCATCCGATCGGCTTGCTTGACGTTCTTGTTCTTCGCAAAGGAGTAGATCGTTCCACCGATCTCCGTCACCATCAACCGATTCATGCCAGGCAACTCTTGCAGGCTGGTGGGCAGTGTGAACTTCACCCCGGGAAACGCGGCTTGAATGCGGTACGGCGGCGGCGGAGTTGGTGTGCCTTGAAGTCGTGATGTGGTCCAGGGCACCCGACGTCCGTACTTTGATCGCGTTGTCCGATTGCCGACGTTCTTCTTGCGGGTCTGCTGAAACATCCACGCAACGACCCCGTTTCTTTGCTGGTAAGCGGTAGTCCACGCGTTGTGACCAACTCCGGGAAACTCGGTGTACTTGGGCTTTCCACCGGCTTTCTTGATTGCAGAGATCATGCTGCGACTACGACCAACCGGCACGACACCGTCAGCGTCGCCGTGAAATGCCCAAAGCGGTAGCTTCGCTAACCGAGTGGCCTGCAGTTCATCGCCTCCTCCACAAATTGGCGCAACGGCCGCGAACCAATCCGGGCGTCGGGCAGCCAGTTCCCACGATCCGTACCCTCCCATAGACAGGCCGGTTAGATACACGCGATCGGGATCGATGGACTCGTTCTTGAGAGTTCGCTCGATCATGGCGATTGCGGCCTGCAATTGATGCGATGCCGACTTGGCCATGGGCGTGGACTTCTTGTCGCCCCACGGCACGTTGACCCACTGCTTGTCGCTGCGGCATTGCGGCGCGAGCAAAAAGCAGGGAAAGTTCTCGCGGAATTCGGGCTGCGCCATTTGTTCGGGCAGATAAAACAACTGCCGTTTGTTCTCCGTGCCCCGCTCGCCAGCTCCGTGCAGAAAGACGACCAGCGGGTAGCGTTTCCCCGCTTGGGCGTTTCGCGGTCGCATGAGACGGTAATTGAAAGTTTCATTTTTGTAATCACCGCCGGTGTACTTGATGGCGAGAGGTACGTAGACATCGGCCAGTGTCTCCTTGGCCGGCTCTCGAGCAACGAGAGTCGAAACCGTCGCCAAAATGAACGCACAAACAAGCACCAAATTACGCATTGTTTACCTCGCGGGAATTCAAATGTTCCAATCACAAACTGCAGGCCGACAGAAGAATCCGATATCCACTCGGCACGCTCTTACGGCGTCCCGACTGCATGGTTTCGTCGATCTTCAGTTTACCCGCTGACAATGGACGGTCCCAGCGTCTCGCAAAACAATCTGCCCGGTGGCGGATGTCCGAAGAAACACCCCACCCCGAAAGCATGCCGCTCAATCGGTTTTTCATGAAAGTTCTGAGTGAATCTGTTCCAATGGGATTTGAAGAGATTCCATCGACGAAACTCGATCCGCTGGATTGAATGACCGGACCACGAAAACGCAAACAAAACGAACCATCGGCATCATCACATAACACCGAATACCTGGGAGTACAAATTCATGACGAAGACCGACAACAACGTGAATCGACTGTCGAAATCATTTGACAAGGCGATCGTTGCAACTGTTGCATTTCTTTTGCTGATTGCAGGTGGGACGAGCAGCGCCTTTTCCGCCGAGCCGATGTTGATCTGGCCCGATCTCGCGCCAGGTGAAACGTCCCGCGAGATCGGAACGACACAACCAAACCGAAAGGGAGAGATTCCGCCGATCACGCGGGTCACCAACATTCGACGTCCGACGTTGGCTGTCTTCCTGCCAAAGAAGCCGAATGGCACGGCAATCCTGGTTCTACCTGGCGGTGGGTTCGGGAAAGTCGTTCCCGATATGGAAGGTTCCGAAGCCGCACCGTTTCTGAATCAGCTCGGAATCGCAGTCTTTGTTCTGAGTTACCGTACGAACGAAATCAAATCTGCCGACGAGGCATCCTGGCGGAGACCGCTGCAGGATGCCCAACGGGCGATGCGTTTGATTCGTTCGAAAGCCGATGATTGGAAGGTTCAACCGGACCGCGTTGGAGTGTTGGCCTTCTCCGCAGGCGGGCAAGTCGGTTCCATTCTGCACACCGCTGTAGGCGACGCCGCATATCAAGCAGTTGATACGATTGACAAGGAATCCTACCGACCCGATTTTTCCCTGCTGATTTATCCGTGGCAAATCCTCGATGGGAAAACGGGGAAACTGCTGTCGAATATTCGGCTTACCGAGAAATCCTCGCCCGCGTTCATCGTCCACACGCACGACGACCGCTCGTCCTCGATTGGCAGCGTTCTGTTCTACGCCGGTTTGAAACGCCACAACGTCTCCGCAGAATTGCACATCTATGAAAACGGCGGTCACGGATATGGCATGCGGGCGCGGAAGGATTCAAACATCGGCACCTGGCCCGACCGGGCAAACGACTGGCTGATACGTCGTGGACTCGGCCGCCCCGACCGTCCAGTTCATTAGTTGAAGCTGCGACTCGACAGTTGGCAGAACTTTTCACAATGAAAACGTCCAACTCCTGTAACTACCCAGTGACGAAGATGTGCGCTGGCAGGTTGGGGGACTGGTGGAAGGCGGATTGGATGCCGTCCAGGATTTTCAGGTCGTTTTTGCGGAGCGTCGAGACGTAACCGCGGATTCGGCT
>CAUZOL010000141.1:0-16000 GCA_963581435.1 Planctomycetota bacterium | reverse complement strand
AATCGATGCCAGGTGCTGCACGTCTCCCACGGTGGCGCGGCAACACTCGGACGCGGCCATTCTGGCGGCAGTGTTGGCCTCGCGATATTCGCTGGGACGAGCAGTGAGGAAACGGCATCGACCAACTGCGGAACAAGCGCTAATTTGGTGGGCCACGCTGTGATTGTGTTTCCGTCGGTGAGAATTTGCACCTGATCCGGTCGTCCGCCGTTCCGTGTCGATCCTTCAGCGCGATCGACCCGATAAGTGGCAAACTCCACATCATTCAGGTCCACACCGGGTAGCACGGCGCGGAGTTCCGCGGCGGCGCGTGCGATCAGTTCTTGGGGTTCTATCAGAACGCCGTCTTCAGCGATTTGTCCGCCCACTTGCCAGATTGTTCGTCCCGCCGCATCGACGTCAGAAGTCACTGTGACCCGGGTGCGGGCGCCGTCGACGCAATGCCCGTTCAACACCGGTAGTTCACCTCGTAACATCACCATGTGCAGCGGACGTTTTTGCATGACCTCGGTATGTAACCCCGCATGCCGACGAAGTTGGGCGTTTCCTCCCCCGGCCGTGAAAATCAAATGCGATGGCTGAATTTCCAGGCAGTTGTCGCCAGATGGATTATTGAGCGCGACCGCCCGGACCTGACCGGGAGCATCGCAGTCGAACGAGAGGCCGTCATTCGCATCGATTTGCAGGATGAAATCTCCGTTGCGACTGGAAAGATTGCCCAGAAAATCAGCCGGCGAGATCACTTGCTCGTCGAGTCTTGCGACCATTCCAGGGCAGCGACGCAGAACTTCCGGTCGCTGTTCGGTCGGCAATTCATTCGGTGCCACACGCAGCCCGAATCTCGCGCCGATCATTCCCAGCCGCGACCGCACCGAATCCGTTCGCCACAGATGACAGCAATCGCTGCGCAAACGCGTCGCCTGCAAATCCGGCTGTCGCTGCCCGGCCAAACAGTCGCGCCACACGCCGGGCATGTCGCGAATTCCCGTGGCCGATGGCGTCAGCAAGCCTTGCAGTGTGTACTTCAAACCGCCGTGAATGATGCCTTGCGAAGCGATCGTCTGTCCCTGGCCGAACTGCCCTGCTTCGAGCAGAACTGCCGAATCGCCTCGCCGCAGCAACTCGTCCAACAGCCAGAGTCCGGCGGCGCCTCCACCGAAAATCAGCGCATCAACCTGCATCAAATCCGTCGCTCCCTCGTTAAGCTATCAACCGAAAGAATCGGGAATCCATTTTACCGATAATCACTCACTGCAACTCAGGTTCTCACTCCCCGTCTTTTATACGTTCGTACCGAATCGGGGAAGGTGAATTCATTGTTTTAGCTGCACAATCGCCTCGACTTCAACAGCAATATTACCGGGCAGCGATCCCATGCCGACGGCGCTGCGTGCGGCGCGGCCCGGTTCGCCGAACACCTCGATCATCAATTCGCTGAAACCGTTGATGACCTGCGGATGACGCCCAAAATCGGATGCGGCATTCACCATGCCCAGTACCTTGACCACTCGCTCGATGCGATCCAGGCTGCCGAGTTGGGCTTTCAGCGTGGCGAGCATCGTCAGACCGACCTGCCGAGCAGCGTTGTTTCCTGCGGCTTCGTCTAAATCGCCCCCTACTTTTCCGGTAATCATCGAACCATCGGGCAGTAGCGGGCCATGTCCGGAGACGTAGACCATGTCGCCGACCTGCACGAGTGGATTGTAGACTCCGCCCGGTTTCGGAGCTTCGGGCAATTCCAGTTTGAGTTCTTCAATGCGGGCGTCAGCGCTCATGGTGTGTGGCTCCGGTTGGGGTGAAACGTGGAATGAAACTCTGGGCGCGTCTAATGTGGCGGCAGACAAATGTGGAGAGGAGATTATAGCTCTCGACGACGAATGAATCGACCGAGGGCCGATTGGCTGCCCGTGAGAAACACAGAAAAACTGCAATCGACCAACAGGTATGAAATTGCAATACGCAGGAACTTCCCTAGAATGAACGCGGATGCTCTGACGTAGTTGTCTTCCTGAGAGGCGACTTATGTAAACAGCGATCCGAGTTCATCCGGGAATCATCTCGTCCATTTTTGTACGAAAGTAAACACCATGCTTGAAGATGTTGGTATCGGTACGATCATTTTCTTCGCGGTTGCTGCGCTCTTCGGGGTGATCGGCATCGTGTTCATTTTCCTCTTCGGCCGCTATTTCAAACTCTGGTTGCGCGGGTTTTCCTCCGGCGCCGGCATCGGCCCGTTGTCACTGGTTTTCATGTCGCTGCGAAAGGTCAATCCGACCGTCATCATGGACGCGAAGATTCCCGCCGTGCAAGCCGGACTGACGAGCATCTCGACCGAAGGGCTGGAAGCCCACCTTCTGGCCGGTGGCAACGTGCGGCTGGTTGTGCGTGCTCTGATTGCCGCCCAGCGTGCAAAAATCGATCTCGACTGGAATACGGCGGCGGCCATTGATCTGGCCGGTCGAAATGTACTGGAAGCGGTGCAAACGAGCGTTCATCCCAAAGTCATCGATTGCCCCGACGTCAAACGGCATGGTCGCAGTTCGCTCGACGGCGTCGCCAGAGACGGAATTCAACTCAAAGCCCGCGCCCGCGTTACGGTTCGCACAAACCTTTCACAGTTGATCGGCGGAGCGACCGAAGAGACGATCATCGCGCGCGTCGGCGAGGGAATTGTCTCTGCTATCGGTTCGAGCGACACCCACCAGGACGTTCTCGAAAGTCCGTTGCTGATTGCCAAGCAAGTGCTGGCGAAAGGACTCGACGCGCAGACGGCGTACGAGATCGTCTCGATCGACATCGCCGACATTGACGTCGGCGACAATATTGGTGCCCGACTCCAGGCCGATCAGGCCGAAGCAGACATGCGAATCGCCCGAGCGCAGGCCGAAGAACGACGCGCAATGGCGATTGCCATCGAGCAGGAAATGTTGGCCAAGACGCAAGAGAATCAGGCCAAGGTCGTCCTCGCCGAAGCCGAAGTGCCGCAGGCAATGGCCCAGGCATTTGAAAACGGCAGCCTGAGAGCAGCAAACAACAAAAACTAACAGGGTGAAATCAGCATCCCCCCCCTTATTTGGCCGTCCCGCTTGCGGGTCGTCGCTGCACTGTTGATGCCCGGTCGTAACATCGAATCGCACCACCCAAAAGAGCCTAAAGCGCAGTTTAGGGATGATTGTAATCCGAAGCGTAAGCGAGGGAGCAATTTATGATTCTCTCGCGAAGTCCCTCGCTAACGCTTCGGCTTACGATTGCGCACGGGTTTCTCAGGCGAGATCACTTTGAGTTGCCGAATAGCGTAAGTTCAAAACTTGCGATTCAGGTTTTTTCACGCGGAGCGATGATTCCATGCAAGGCACTCAGTCCTTGCCGAGAAACACCAGCAGTAAGCTCGCCTCAGAAACGACGGGGAACTTTTCCTGTTGCAGCACAGTCGCTCGCACCGTCAGTGTCTTCTCACCCGTCGGCAATTTGCCTCCCAGAGGAGTTACCCGGATGACCACTTCCGTTTGGTCGGCGTTGACGGTCACCGGGGCGAATTGAAACGTGCCTTCAAGTTCGCTGCCCGGTTTCAATTCCAGTCTGGCCGATTCAGCCAACTCGCGCGATCGGCTGATGGTCACTGGCACGTCGAAGGGCTGCTCCGGAAGCAATTCCAATTCCTTCAGGGGGATCGAAATCTTCAACAGAGCGCCGACCGGAAGGAAGCCAATCCGCGTTTTCAATCGGCTGACGCTATACCGCAGATTTCCTTCGGCATCGGAAACCTTCGCGACTCCGTTGACGACCATCCGCGACGTCCGCGTTGTTTCCAGCCATTCGGGAAGAAACACGGGATACAAAATCCGTTTGACTCCTGGCGGAACGACCAATTCCGGACCACGAATTCCCTGTCGATGCCGCCCCTGTTTCGACGACATCTCCAGCACAATCTCACCGTTGAATCCGTCGCTGCGTTCTATGAGAACCGGGCCGGGAAACGTCGATCCGCGCGGCCACTTCGTGACATCGTTCTTACCTTCTGCATCGATTGAAAACGGTGGTTTGAGCGTGACGGCAACGAGGACCCGACCGGCAGAACGCGTCACCGGTTTCCCCTCGACGGTCGCGGAGCCATTCACATTCACCATGCTGGCGGCAACCGCAGTTCCGGCCGTCGATGTCAGGTCGAGCTTGATGGCATTCTTGCCGGCTGGAATCATGATGCCATTTGCTGCTTCAACTCCGGCGGGTAAACCGGTCACTGCAATCGCAATCGCGTCTTTGAAATTTCCGTGTCGTTTGGCGGTCACCGTCAACAGCGATTTCCCCTGACTGGGAATTGTCAGCAGTTCCGGCACACTGAGATCGAACGAAACAACCGTCGGCTTCACGACCAGTCGATAAGTGGCGGCGCGGTTTCCGCTACGTCCCGATTTGTCTCCGATGAGGATTTCATAATCGCCGTCCACGGGGACTTTGAACTCCAGGCGTGCATCGACGGTTCCCGGGGCGTCGTCGATCGTAGCTAACTGTTTGCCGTTCGCGTCAAGAATCGACACGCTCATATCCAAAGGAGAACCGATGCGGTCAGACTCACAGGCAATCGACCACACGTCGCCTTTCGTCCCGCGAACCGAGTAACGATCAATGCCGTTTCGTTCCTCAATTACGCCGGTCACCGCTGCAGGAATCGAGAGCTTTCGAGCAGCTATCGCGAGATCGGCCGGTTCAATACTTTCGGGCAGACTACTGATCAGGAAAGAAAACGGGGATGCCGTCCCCCATGCGGTTTGCAACGAATAACGGAAACGTTCGCCAGCGGGTTTTGAGGGAAACGTGACGTTTGTTGTTACCGATTCGAGTTTCGCGCTGCCGGTGGCCACCCCGTAGCCGATGAACTCAACGGCGTTCGTTTCACCAGGGTTTCCCGCCGATGGAATGGCCGCCAGCACACCTGGTCCTGGAATCAACTCCAGTCGATAGACGAAAGCGCGGTTGCCACGGAAATCGACATCGAACACGCTTATGGTGTATTCGGAATTCTCAATCGCAGCAAATGTCAAAAGCACATCGCGGCCCGAAGTGTCGGCGGCATCGGCTATCAGTCGTCCGTCGCTGTCGCGGACTTCAACAACGGCATTTAACGGGGAGCCGATTGCTTGCGCAGCAACTCGGCAGGTGATTGGCCCTGTTTTTGCCGCGCGGAAACTGTAACGGTCCACATCTTCGATGTTCTGAATCCGGCCGGATATTGTTACCGGAAGTGCCGACAATTCCTGCGGCGATTTGCGGGTTTGGATTTCGAGAACTTCGTTGTTTTCACCGACGACGAACCGCCCGCGCCCGGTGGCACCGTTGGCGTTGGCTGCCTGCCAATGGACGATGCCGGGAGGAAAAGCGGCCGGCAATGTCAGCTTGTCGCGAGTTTCACGGGGCAGCAGGAACGGACCCCGCCGCGCCTTCTTGCCGAACCAATACGGCGGCTCCGGCACAATGACCGGTCCAGGTGGCGCGATGATTTCCAGTTTGATCCGCGGGTCGACTGCGAACACCTGCATGTCGG
Organism: Planctomycetota bacterium; assembly: GCA_963581435.1. Lineage (GTDB taxonomy): Bacteria > Planctomycetota > Planctomycetia > Planctomycetales > Planctomycetaceae > JABISG01. The sequence goes on along the minus strand of CAUZOL010000141.1, from coordinate 10,458 downwards.
GCGTCCAGTCGTAGCCACCCAGAACAACTTCGACCGTGCTTCCCGCAGCGCCACCGGGCGGATACATGTAACCGATGCTCGGTGCCTGCTGCGCAGATGTGATTGCCGGCGCAAGCCCGATGCCCACGAATAACAACACAGGAAACAACGGTCGCATCGCGAGTCTCCGAAAACGAAACATGCCAGCCGTCACACCAGCGCGTCGATCAGCTTTCCACCATCGGTGATGGGAACTGGACGCCCCAGCGGGCCGTAGTGCGTGCGCGTGGGATCAATGCCCATCAGCGTGTGGATGGTGAACAACAGGTCGTTCACGCCGATCGGTTCTGTCGCCGGTGCTGCCGCCTGTTTATCGGTCGCGCCAATAATCTGCCCCGGTTTGGTTCCGCCGCCGGCAAAGATGACCGTCTGCGCCATCGACCAGTGGTCGCGTCCTGCTTGGGCATTGATTCGCGGCGTGCGCCCCATTTCACCCATCATCACGACGAGCGTTTCGTCCAACAGGCCGCGTTCTTCCAGGTCTGTCACCAACGCACTAAAGGCACGGTCGGCATACGGAATGAGATCGGTTTGCAGGCTGGGGAAGCAATTGAAGTGCACGTCCCAGCCGGGCGCATCGACGCCAACGAATCGGCAGCCCGATTCGACCAGTCGGCGGGCCAGCAGGGCGCATTGCCCAATTTGAGTCGAGCCGTATCGTTCCCGCACAGCGCGTGGTTCTGCATGAATGTCGAATGCCTTTTTTGCGGCAGGCGACGTGATCAACCGGTGCGCCTTTTCGTAGTATGTTGACATGACGTCGGCTCGTCCACGGCTGGCATTTCGTTCGAGCTTTTCGATGCCCGCCAAGAGTCTTTGCCGTGTACTCAGCCTTTTCTGCGACAAACCGGCGATCGGTTGCAGGTCTTTGACTTCAAAATCCGGCTGTGTTGGGTCGGCTTCAATCACAAAGGGCGCGTGCTCGGCGCCGTAGAAACCGGGACCGCCACCCGCCATGGGGTGCGGCAGATTGATGTAGGGCGGAATCTCACTTTTGGTGCCAAGTTCTCGCGAAACGATCGACCCAACCGACGGATAAAACGCGTTGTTCGGCACGGGGTTGTCGCCGTCGGCAAAATTGGCTCGCCGTCCGGTCATCACATAGTGGTATCCGGTTGTGTGTCCGTTGTCGCGGTGGGAATGGCTGCGGAGAATGGTGTACTTGTCGGCCATCTTCGCGCACAGCGGAAGCTGATTTGTGATTTGTGTGCCTGGCACGTTGGTGGCAATTGGAGAGAACGGGCCGCGAATTTCCGCTGGCGCAGCAGGTTTAGGGTCCCACATGTCCTGGTGCGGCGGTCCACCCTCCAGAAACAGAAAAATGCACGACTTGGCCTTCGCCTTTTGCTTCGTCGCCGCTTTTGCCTGCAACTGCAGCAGTTGCGGTAATGCCAGTCCACCCAACAGGCCGGTTGTTCCCAAACGCAGCGCATGCCTGCGGGAAACCCCATCGCAACGCTGCCTGCGTCGTTGGCCGATCTGAACTTTTAACATCGTTCATCCTCAAACGATTCGGAGTGATTACGCCCGTTGGTGGCGTATCAATGATTGTACACGAATTCCCGAGAGTTCAGCAGCGCCCATAACACATCTTCGGTTGCGGCGCGGCGATCAACGTCTTCATCGGCGAACGCTTCGAGCATCAACGTTTTCTCTTCAGCCTTGGGATAGCGGCCCAGAGTGCCGAGATACAACTCGTCGATGATCGAGGACGGAGGCAGTTGTGTGCCGGCCAGTTGCCGTGCGCGTCCGCGACGATGCTGGATTTTCTGCATGATTTCCGGTGAGTTCAACAGGTGCAGCGCCTGGGCAATGCTTGGTTCGTTACTGCGTTCGCATTCGCACACCGAAGCACGGACCGGCCGACCGAAGATGCGAAAGAAATACGACGGCATGCGGTTATCCCACACCTGCACCGCTCGATAACCTTGCGGCCAACCGTTGAATTTCTCCCGCACGCCCGTGCTATGGCTGATTGCATCGAGCAACACTTCGGCCGGCAATGCCTTGTAGGCAGCATGAGAGAAATTCTGGTTGTCGTCTCGATTGGATGCGTTGCTACGGGAACTCAACTGATAAACCCGCGAGTTCAGCAGCGTTCGCGTGAATGCTTTCAGATCGAAGTTCACGTCTTGCAGATGACCGGCCAACGCCTTCAGCAATGGTTCGTTGGTCGCGGGATTTGTGTTGCGCATGTCGTCAATTGGCTCGACGACTCCTCGCCCGAGATAGTGCGCCCAGAGTCGATTGGCAATCGACCGTGCAAAAAACGGATTGTCGCGGGCCGTCATCCAATCGGCCAACAATCGCCGACGATCTGTCACACCGTCGAAATTTGCTGGAGGTGCGCCTAACGCGCGAGCCGTCACCACTTCGCCCGTCCGTGGATGCGGCAGGTCATTCCCACCCTGGGAGACGATGGCCTGACTGCCATCGGGAAGTTTCTTGAGTTTCACCCCGGTGAAGAATCCGGCCAGACCGACGTAATCGGCCTGGCTCCAGCGCTCCGATGGGTGATGATGACACTGTGCACATTCAATGCGGACACCCAACAGCAATTGGCTGAACGAGCGGCTCAATTCGTCCGGCTTGGTAATGGCCTTATAAAATGCGCCCGGTCCTTCCGCCAGCGTACTCCCCTGTTGTGTTAACAACTGGCGGGCGAAACGATCGTAAGGAACGTTGTCGGCAAACTGCTTCCGCAACCATCGCTGCATTGCGACAGTCCCCTGCGGTGTCACTTTGAGTTGATCGGCTCGCAGCAGGTCCAGCCAGTGCATGGTCCAGTAGTCGGCGTATTCGTTTCGCTCCAGCAAGTTGTCGATCAACTTGCTCCGCTTGTCGGTCGCCGTATCTTTCAGGAACGCACGAACCTCGTCGGCATTCGGCAGCGTTCCCGTTGTGTCGAGAAAAGTCCGCCGCATGAATTCTGCATCGCTGGCCAAATTACTCGGCTCAATTCCCAGCCGCTGCAACTTGTCCCACACCAACTTGTCGATGAAATTCGTTTCCGCCGGTCGAGTGAAATTCACGCCCGGTCGCGGCAGGGTAATTCGACAGACGGCAACGTGACTGAGGTGCCTAACCAAAATCGCCGCTTCGCCGGGAATGTGACTGGCGCGAATCAGCCCGCGCTCGTCCACTTCGGCGATGGAACCGGCGTTCGATTCGTATTCGGTTTCCAAGGTCACACAATGTCGATGGCCCGCAGAATCGATGGCGGTCACACGCAATTGCTGCGACTCGCCACCGAATAGAATCTGTCGCTTCGGTTCCACTTCAATTGAAACGATCTGGCTTGATTCGGCATCTTGCGAATCGAATTGTGAGCCTTCCGCAATCCAGCGCACTAATCGTTGGTAGCGGGCGCTTCCTTTCACGAATTTTCGTCCGCCCCCGTGCGGCATCTCCGACGTCCCTTTCCGCAGCAGCAGACTGCGCTCGGGAAATGCGGGCGAGATGCGGCGGCCGCGGCTTTCCTTCAATAGTGCAGAGTGGTCGGCAGCCGCATCGAAACCGAAAATGCTCAATCGGAAACCGTTCTGGCCTTCCGCTTTTCCGTGGCAACCGCCCGAGTTGCAACGCGACTTGGTCAGGATGGGAATCACTTCATTTTGAAACGAGACAGGTCGCGGCGATGCGAGACTCGTCACCACAACCGGCACTCGCATTTGTTCCTGGCGGAGAGAGACTACGACTTCCGTGCGGCCTTCCTTCAGCGGACGCACAATCCCGCCCTCATCGACGACTGCGATACGAGGATCGACAACCTGATACGAAACCGCGCCGGTGACATCCCGCTCGGAACCATCGTCGCGCGGCCCAAATGTCAGCAACTGTTGCGACGACTCGGGGCTATCCAGCGACACCTTCGCCGGGCTGACACGGATGGCGGCGAGGACCGGAGTATCGACTGCCGACAGCGTGCCGACGAGGCAACTCAATACGAAAAAGCGGGCGCAGAGAACCACCCCCATCCTCCAAGCGCAGGCGAAGCGACGTGTGGTCGGTTGTCGAAGAATCACGGGTACAATCACTGATCCTTGCTATGGTGGGAGCCTTTCGCTGCGGGAAGCAGTAAGGCCCGAGTGTAACAGGAACTGTGAAGCTCAATCCCAGTCTATTTTACACAATCGACCAACGTATGATCAAGAATAAAGCACTTTTTATGCGACTGACGGCAATTGCTGGTTTCGTTCGATCTACGGCCGTTCAAACAACAGCCACATCTGGCGGACCGACTTGTCACAGCGAGTGCGGTTGCCGGATGCGTTCGGTATAATCAGGGACGAAAGATGTTCTCTGGATGATTGATCTGTTCGAGGGAAGAACGCAGTGAAATCAACGACGCTGTCAAGACGACGCGGCTACCTCGGCTGTTGGATACAAACGGCGGGTGTGCCTCGAATGCGATACCGTCGGGACCAGCCGATGGGTGGTGTCGTGGGCCGTTTTCTTGTGCTGATGATGGTCGCAATGCCGGTTTCCGCCGTATCTGCGGCCGACGAATCGTCGTTATTCCTCTCCAAAGTCGCGCCGGTTTTGCAGCGACGTTGTTTGAGTTGCCATAATGCTGCTCAGCGCAAGGGCGGTTTTTCGCTGGCGACTGCAAACACGATGATGAAAGGCGGTGAAAGCGGAGCGGCGATCACCCCGGGCAAACCAGATGAGAGTTTCTTGCTCGATCTGATTACCCCTTCCGACGGCAAAGCGGAAATGCCAAAGGATGCCGATCCACTCACGGCGGATGAAATCGCTGCGATTCGCAATTGGATCGCCACCGGCGCAGAATGGCCGACGAAGTTTTCAATGAAACCGCCCGCGACCGCCGACCTCAATTGGTGGTCGCTCAAACCGCTGAAACAACCGACTGTTCCCCAACTCGACGAGACGACATCGAAATGGGCGCGCACTCCCATCGACGCCTTTGTCGCGGCCGAGCATCGTAAACACAAACTCACACATTCCCCCGAAGCCGATCGTCGCACGCTCGTTCGCCGCATCTATTACGATCTCATCGGCCTGCCACCCACGCCGCAGGAAGTTGAGAGATTCGTTAACAGTACCGATCCCAAGGCCTACGAGAAACTGGTCGATCAGCTGTTGGCATCGCCGCGATATGGTGAGCGCTGGGCGCGGCACTGGCTCGATATCGTTCATTACGCCGACACGCACGGCTACGACAAGGATAAGCTCCGCGAGAACACCTGGCCGTATCGCGACTACGTCATTCGTGCCTTCAACGAGGACAAGCCCTATTCCCGTTTTGTCCGCGAGCAGGTTGCCGGCGACGTGTTGTATCCCGGCACGCGCGACGGCAATGTCGCCGTCGGTTTCATTGCGTCCGGGCCGTGGGATTTCATCGGACATGCGGAAGTCCCCGAGACGAAGACCGACGGCAAGGTCGCCCGCAACCTCGATCGCGACGACATGGTCAGCACGACCATCAACGTCTTTAACAGCCTCACCGTGCAGTGCGCCCGCTGCCACAACCACAAGTTCGATCCCGTCACCCAGGAACACTACTACAGTCTGCAGGCCGTGTTCGCATCGATCGATCGTGCCGACCGTGAGTACGATGTCGACCCGCGTGTCGCCGCCCAACGAGTCAAACTGCAGCAGCAACAGATGCGACTGGCAGCTCGGGGAGTGGAAAACGATCGATCAATTCACAAGCAGGCCGGTCCTGAACTGGCCAAACTCGATCACCGAATTGAAGAGATATCGAAAAGCAGCAAGCAGGCCAAAGTTCGTCCGGAGTTCGGTTATCACAGCGGTATCGAAGCGAAGCAGGACGCAGTCAAATGGGTTCAGGTTGATCTCGGCAGCGCGATGAAACTCGACAAGGTAATCATTGTCGGCTGTCACGATTCGTTCAACAACATCGGCGCGGGTTTCGGGTTCCCCGTTCGCTATCGGGTTGAAATGTCGGCCGACCCTGAGTTCAGCAAAGACGTCGTCGTGATTTCAGACCAGACGACGGCCGACGTCGGCAATCCGGGTGTGAAACCAATCTCACTCGATGTCGGCCGGAAGAGTGGACGTTTTATTCGCGTGACCGCCACGAAATTAGCGCCCCGTCAAAACGATTTCATCTTCGCACTGGCAGAAATCACGGTGCTGACTCCCGCTGGACTGAACGTGGCTCGCGGCAGGAAAGTGACGTCGCTCGATTCGATTCAAGCTCCGGTTCGCTGGCAGCGAAAGAATCTCGTTGACGGTTATTACTTCGGCAAGGCCGCGAATACCGACGACACGCCGGCGATGTTGAAGACGCTTCAGGCAGCACGAGAAGAGTTGTTGAAAAAGTCGGTCGCCGTCGATCTCCGCACCGAATCGACGCGCATCGCGCAGAAGAAGATAGAAGTTTCGCGTGAACTGTCGAAACTGCCGCGCCCCAGCCGCGTCTACGCCGGAACAGTTCACCACGGTAGCGGAAACTTTCGCGGTCGCGGCGGACTTGGCCCGCGACCGATTCACCTGTTGAAACGGGGTGACGTTAGAAATCCGGCGCAACAGGTTTCGCCGGGGACGTTGCCGATTGTTCCGGGGGCCGCGTGGAAGTTCCCACTTTCCGAGACTCACAGCGAAGGCGACCGCCGCATTGCGTTGGCGAATTGGTTGACGCTGCCGGAACACCCGCTGACTTGGCGTTCGATTGTCAATCGAATCTGGCTGTATCATTTCGGACGGGGAATTGTCGATTCGCCCAACGACTTCGGTCGCATGGGTCAGTTGCCCTCTCATCCGCAATTGCTCGACTGGTTGGCAGCCGAGTTTCGCGACGGCGGCAAGTGGATCGATTCGCCGCAATCGTTCAAAGCGCTGCATCGACTCATCGTCACCAGCGCGGTTTATCGGCAGTCGTCGAATGGCAATCCGCACAGCACCGAAATCGATCGCAACAACCAATTCCTCTGGCGGATGAATCGCCGCAAGCTCGATGCGGAGTCGATCCGCGATACCGTGCTGACTCTCGCCGGGAAGCTCAACAACAGTATGTACGGCCCCGGCTTCCGCGACTTCATTATCGAACATCCACAACACTCGCCACACTTTCGCTACGACAAACACAATCCCGATGATCCGTTGACACACCGTCGGTCGGTTTATCGATTCTTGGTGCGGTCGCAGCAGCAGCCTTTTATGGAAACGCTCGACTGTGCCGACCCGTCGCAGCGTGTGGCGAAGCGGAACGAAACACAGACGTCGCTCCAGGCGCTCGCCCTGTTGAACAATAAGCTGATGCTCCGCATGGCCGAGCACTTCGCGGCACGCCTCGCGAAGAAAGAGAAAATGCTGTCAGATCAAATCAATCTCGCCTGTCGGCTCGCGCTTGGGCGTGCGCCAACGGAATTCGAAAAGCAAGAGTTGCTCGCGTTGGCTACCGATCACGGAATGGCCAACGTGTGCCGTGTGTTTTTTAATCTCAATGAATTCGTCTTTATTGAATAAGGAAGATGTTGTGAATGATCGACCCATTGAAGCCTGAAGCGCAAGCGAAGGAGCTTGCCGGCATCGCGCTGGAATCATCCTTCGCTTGCGCTTCAGGCTTCAATTGCTGTGTAGATTATTTCCTTGCAGACGCTTGCTAGCCGCTTCAAATCAATTCCGACTACACAGTAACTGACTGGTGTCACTCGATGAATCCAAGCTCTCAAAGCAATCGCCGCCAGTTTCTCTGGGAAGCGGGTGGTGGTCTGGGCGGAATTGCCCTGGCCGGCATGCTGGCCAATGAAGGCCTACTGGCGGGAACAGAAGAGACGCCGGGAAAGACCACCACGGCACTTCACTTTCCCGCGAAAGCCAAGCGGGTCGTGCAGTTGTTCATGGCGGGGGCGGCCAGCCATGTTGATCTGTTCGACTACAAGCCGCTGCTGGAAAAACAGCACGGAGAAAAGTCCGATTTCGGCGAGCCGATTGAGGCATTTCAAAACGGGCTGGGACCGTGGATGAAGTCGCCCTGGAAGTTTCAGCCCTACGGCAAATGCGGCAAGCCACTCAGCGAAGTCGTCGCGCCGTTAAGTGACTGCGTCGATGACATGGCCTTCATTCACAACATGGTCGGCAAGACCGGCGTCCACAGTCAGGCGACTTATCTGCAGGCGACCGGTTTTCAGCGGCCCGGCTTTCCGGGAATGGGGGCGTGGGTGAGTTACGGGCTGGGCAGCATGGACGAAAACCTGCCCACGTTTGTCGTTCTGCCCGATCATCGCGGCTTTGCATCCAACGGCCCAAAAAACTGGGGCGCCGCTTTTCTACCGGGTCAGCATCAAGGGACCATTATTCGACCCGGAACAAAAACGCCCATCGTCGATCTGTTTCCGCAAGCGAAATACGTGACGGACAAGAGTGATAAACGTTCCCAGAACGTATTGGCTCGATTGAATCGCCGGCATCTCGAACATCATGCCGGCGACGACCGGTTGGAAGCGCGAATTCGTTCGTACGAATTGGCAGCACGAATGCAACTTGCCGCCCCCGACGCGCTCGACATTTCCAAAGAGTCGAAACATACACTGAAAATGTACGGTTTGGATCACGGCCAGTCATCGTTCGGTGCCGAAATCAACCCGGTGGAAGAGGCCGATTACTTCGGTCGCAAATGTCTGGCTGCCCGCCGGTTGTTGGAACGCGGCGTTCGCTTTGTGCAAATCTGGTCGGGGAATGATAACGGTTTTCCCCGGAGAAACTGGGATTCGCACGAAGATATCAAACGTGACCACGGCCCGTTGGCCCGCGGAATGGCCGTCGGCGCTTCGGCGCTGCTGAAAGACTTGAAGCAGCGCGGCCTGCTTGAAGACACCATCGTACTCTGGACAACCGAGTTCGGCCGATTGCCTTCCTCCCAAGGTTCCAAAGGCCGCGACCACAATCCGTTCGTCTTTAGCAATTGGCTGGCCGGCGGTGGAATTAAGGGTGGAACCACGCACGGCGAAAGCGATCAGTGGGGGTATAAACCGCTCGATCGCGATCACCCCACAACCGTGTACGACGTCCACGCGACAATTCTCAATCAACTGGGAATCGATCACAAACGCTTAACAATGCGTCACGACGGCATCGACCGCCGACTGACCGACGTCCACGGAAATGTCATCAGCGAGATCATCGGTTAGAAAATGACAAGTGCAAGACCGGCCGTTGACGAGCAACGTCAAATGTCTACTCGGCTGACCCTGAATCTTGTGAAATCGGTCAGCCGAAAGAGCTGATTCCCCTCTTCATTTCCCGCGAAAAGTCCAATTTCAAGTCACGGCCCTTTTAGACTCTCGATCGTTGCGGTCGCAACTTCGCTCGATTCCGTGTCACTGGAACTGACAATGTCTTCGAGGAACGGAAGCACGTCTTCTTTCTTGCCTGTATGATAGCTTGCCATCTTAGCGGCCCACTTGCGGACCAGAGGATTCTCGTGTTTAAAACCGAACTCCAAATGTTTGAGGAGAGGTGTGTTCCCACCGGGTTTATTTGCGGGATACTTTCCCAGCGCAGTTTCGGCCATTTCCTTGGTGCGTTCGTCAGTGAGTGCTACGAACAAGTCCGGCAGAGCGGCCATATCCAGCCCTAAGACCTGTTTAAGGGGCATCCAGCGGTTATCCTTCCAGAGAACTTCACTATGGTTGGCTTTCCCTTCTCTTTTCAGTTCGAGCCATTTCCCCGTTGTCTTTCCCATAAACAACTTCTGGTTCTGTTCCCGTTCGAGCTGGGATTTCAACGAGGACTGCCGCACCACCGACACCACAATGACGCCCACGACAAGCACAAGGGCTGCAGCTCCACCTAATTTGAACAGGATCGCATAATGAGTGTAGAACTTTGCAAATCCACTCTTCTTTTTCTTCTTTTTCTTCCCTGATTTGTTCTTCCGTCCCTTGGAAGAACTTGTACTCTTTTTTGTCTTTGATTGCTTGCGACGTCGTGGCGGCTCGTTTTCGTAATCGTCCGCTTCCACGTCTCCGTACTCGTCATCGTCTCCGTACTCGTCATCGCTATCTTCCTTCAGGATGCTCTTGTAGACGTTGCCGAGTCGGTCCCAAGGGCCTTCGGGAGACTGTGAAATGTCATCACCGGGCTTGAGCTTCTTGGCTGTCACCAACGCTCGAAGTTTCTCGACACCGAACGGCCCGGTGACTTTTTTGCCGCGCTGGATGAAGTACTGGTCCGCCATTTCTGAAGCTCCGAACTGAATGACCGACATTTCCGAGATGGAATCTGTGCCAACCGCCCCGGCGGTCGTTTGAGTCGATGGTACCCAGACTTTGGCTTTCGTTCCACCAATTACCATTTGACTTGACCCGCATTCCCCAGATGACTTCCTTAGCTTTGGCACAAGATTTGCGCAGTGCCCCTGCAAAACAAGGGTATTCTGCCAATTCATGCCATGCGAACCAGGGAACCCGATGGGTGATGCTAAGAAGG